>NZ_CP009048.1:157500-457500 GCF_000746525.1 Pseudomonas alkylphenolica | reverse complement strand
GCGACCTTGTCCTTGGCTTGCGGGCCGGTAGGTGAGCGGCTCTGCAGACGGTCACGGGCGTACTCGATGGCATTCTGGTAAGAACGTTCCGCCGACGCCAGGCCCTGGATACCCACGCCCAGACGCTCGTAGTTCATCATGGTGAACATCGCCGCCAGGCCCTTGTTCGGCTCGCCGACCAGGTAACCCACGGCTTCATCGAAGTTCATCACGCAGGTGGCCGAAGCCTGGATCCCCATCTTGTGCTCGATCGAACCGCAGTTGGCCGGGTTGCGCGCACCCAGGCTGCCATCGGCGTTGACCATGAACTTGGGCACCAGGAACAGGGAAATGCCCTTCGGCCCGGCGGGCGCATCCGGCAGCTTGGCCAGCACCAGGTGAATGATGTTCTCGGTCAGGTCGTGCTCACCGCCGGTGATGAAAATCTTGGTGCCGCTGACTTTGTAGCTGCCATCAGCTTGCGGCTCGGCCTTGGTGCGAATAATGCCCAGGTCGGTTCCCGCGTGCGGCTCGGTCAGGCACATGGAGCCTGCCCAGATACCGGCGTACATGTTCGGCAGGTACTTTTCCTTGAGCTCGTCGCTGGCGTGGGCGTTGATCGACAGACAAGCGCCAGCGGTCAGCATCGGATACAGACCGAACGCCAGGCTCGAGGAGTTGACCATTTCCTCGACCTGAGCCGAGATCACCTTGGGCATGCCCATGCCGCCGTAGGCAGGGTCACCACCGACGCCGACCCAGCCACCTTCAGCGTAGGTCTTGTAAGCCTCGATGAAACCGGCCGGGGTGCGCACCGCACCGTTGTCCCAATGGCAGCCTTCTTCGTCACCGCTACGGCTCAGCGGCGCGATGCTTTTGCCTGTGACCTTGCCGGCCTCCTCCAGCACCGCCAGGGCGGTCTCTTCATCGACAGCTTCGGCCAGGCCCGGCAATTGCGCCCAGAGCTTGGAAACTTCGAAGACTTCATTGAGGACGAAGCGCATATCGCGCAGGGGCGCTTTATAGTCAGCCATGGCAACCTCTCACACTTGAGTCGGGGACGGTCCCGCAGGACCGCTTCACTGTTATGCAAGCAGTGTAACCGAACAACTTTTGCGAGACATAGGGTCATCTAGTGACCATACAGTCACTCACGGTCACGCCGTACGCACTGCACCCCGCTTGGCCTGATGACCGTAGGCCATGACGCAGTTACGTCCCGCGCCCTTGGCGCTGTAGAGCGCCTGGTCCGCCGACTTGAGCACTTCGTCGGGAGAGCGGTGATCGATCAGGCGTTCGCTGGCGCCGATACTGATGGTCACAGAAACACTGGTCGCTGCAGACGCCCCGCGGCGCTGGCGCCCCTGCTGGTCGTCCTGGGGACGGTTGTCCTGGTTGCGCAACTGGATGTTGTAGTTGGCGATCACCTCGCGCACCGCTTCCAGATGCGGCATGCACTCCTCGATGCTCTTACCGGCAAACACCAGGGCGAATTCCTCACCACCGTAGCGATAGGCGCGGCCGCCACCGGTCACCTTGGACAGCTTGCTGGCCACCAGACGCAGCACCTGGTCACCGACATCGTGACCATGGGTGTCGTTGAATTTCTTGAAGTGATCGACGTCGGTCATCGCCAGCACATAGTTGCGCCCCATGCGCTGCATGCGCTCGTTGAGGGCCCGGCGTCCGGGCAGGCCGGTGAGTTCATCACGAAACGCCATCTGATAGGCCTCGTGGGAAACCGCCGCAGCGATCATCAGCATCACCTGACTGCACATGATGTTCAGGGTGAAGGGCAGGATGAAGGTCTTGGGCAACATCCAGAAAATCCCGATCAGGCCAATCACCTGCGCGGCATGCAAAGGCCTGGGCTCACGCAGGTACTGCACCACCAGCAGGACGAAGGCAATGATGAACACCGGATACGCCAGCTGGATCAGACTCATCCACTGGCCATGCAGCGACGGCCAGCGAATTTCTGCCAGCCAGCCCAACAATGCCTGTGGAAAACTTTGCTCAAGGCCCAGGGCGACGCTGCCGACAGCCAGCAAGACGGCGAAACGCGCGACCATGTCCTGGAACAGATGTGTGCGCTCCTGCCAGGCGCCGTAGAGGGCAAACATCAGCGGCAGCAGTAGACAGACCAAATGGAACACCACCGCCGCATCTTCCCGAACCCGGCCATTGTCGCGATAGAAATCGGTCTGGGTGTCGAGCAGGAAATAGGCGATGTACACCGTGACCATCAGAAACAGTTCGCGCTGACGGCGATACACGGCGCAGTAGGCGCCGCCCAGCAACAGCACCAAGGTAGGCAAGACATTGAACAGCGATGTGAAGAAGACGTTGAGGTCTCTCACATAAGCGGCGGCGAGCCCTGACACCAGCAAACAGACTGACGGCAGGAAGTGGCTCGGACGTACTGCGGATAAACGAAACAAGGGTAATCTCCGACCCGGCAGATCAATAATGGCATTGTGCCTTTAAGGTATCGGCAGTGCACATGAATTGATGAATGCGCTTGGTCGGAATCTATGGTGGGCGTGCATGCGGTGGCGGTGGCGGTGGGAGCGGGCTTGCCCCGCGATTGCGGTGTGTCAGTCAAATCGCAATCGCGGGGCAAGCCCGCTCCCACCAGGACACCACAAACAAAAAAGCCTGCCGGATAAGGGCAGGCGTTTTCGTTACAGCAGATGACTCAGTACGAGAGACCGAAGTGCTCTTCGTTCATGTCCATCAGGTTGTTGGCGCCCGACAGCATGGTCGCAACGTGGGTGCGGGTACGCGGCAGGATGCGCTGGAAGTAGAAACGCGCGGTCTGCAGCTTGGCAGTGTAGAAGGCTTCTTCGCTGGTACCGGCAGCCAGTTTCTCGGCAGCCAGGCGCGCCATGTCGGCCCAGAAGTAGGCCAGGCAGGCGTAACCGGAGTACATCAGGTAGTCCACCGAGGCAGCACCGACTTCTTCGCGGTCTTTCATCGCCGCCATACCGACCTTCATGGTCAGCTCGCCCCACTCTTTGTTCAGCTGGGCCAGCGGTGCGACGAACTCGCTGATCGCTTCGTTGCCTTCGTTGTTCTGGCAGAACTTGTGCACGATCTTGGTGAAGCCTTTGAGCGCTTCGCCCTGGGTCATCAGCACTTTACGGCCGAGCAGGTCCAGCGCCTGGATGCCGGTGGTGCCTTCGTACAGCATGGAGATACGGCTGTCGCGAACGTTCTGCTCCATGCCCCACTCGGCGATGAAGCCGTGGCCGCCATAGATCTGGACGCCGTGGTTGGCCGCTTCGAAGCCGACTTCGGTCATGAATGCCTTGGCGATCGGGGTCATGAAAGCCAGCAGTGCGTCGGCTTTCTTCTTCTCTTCTTCGTCCTGGCTGTACTTGACGATGTCGACCTGCTTGGCGGTGAAGTACACCATCGCGCGGTTGCCTTCGGCGAAGGCCTTCATGGTTAGCAGCATGCGACGTACATCAGGGTGAACGATGATCGGGTCAGCGGCTTTGTCCGGCGCTTTCGGGCCAGTCAGCGAGCGCATTTGCAGGCGGTCGCGAGCGTATTTCAGGCCACCCTGGAACGCCACTTCGGCGTGGGCCAGGCCTTGCAGCGCGGTACCCAGGCGAGCGGTGTTCATGAAGGTGAACATGCAGTTCAGGCCTTTGTTGGCCGGGCCGATCAGGTAGCCGGTTGCGGCGTCGAAGTTCATCACGCAGGTGGCGTTGCCGTGGATGCCCATCTTGTGTTCGATGGAACCACAGGACACGGCGTTGCGCTCACCGACAGTGCCTTCGGCGGTCGGCAGGAACTTCGGCACGATGAACAGCGAGATACCTTTGGTACCCGCCGGTGCATCGGGCAGGCGAGCCAGCACGATGTGGACGATGTTACCGGCCATGTCGTGTTCACCGGCCGAGATGAAGATCTTGGTGCCGGTCACTTTGTAGGAACCATCGGCCTGAGGTTCGGCCTTGGTGCGCAGCATGCCCAGGTCGGTACCGCAGTGAGGTTCGGTCAGGCACATGGTGCCGGTCCATTCGCCGGACACCAGCTTGGTCAGGTAGGTTTCTTGCTGCTCGGCGGTGCCGTGCTCGGAGATGGTGTTCATCGCGCCATGCGACAGGCCAGGGTACATGCCCCACGACCAGTTCGACTCACCGACCATTTCGCTGATCGCCAGGCCCAGCGACTCGGGCAGACCCTGACCGCCGTGCTCGACGTCATGGGCCAGGCTCGGCCAGCCGCCTTCGACGAACTGGTTGTAGGCTTCCTTGAAACCGGTCGGGGTCTTCACGCCCGACTCGCTCCAGGTGCAGCCTTCCAGGTCACCGACACGGTTCAGCGGGGCCAGCACCTGTTCACAAAACTTGGCACCTTCCTCGAGGATGGCATTCACCATGTCTGGAGTGGCGTCCTGGCAAGCCGGCAGGCTCTGATAATGCGCTTCGTAACCCAGCAGCTCGTCACGAACGAAGCGAATATCACGCAAGGGGGCTTTGTAATCAGGCATAGCGATGAACCTCTGCTGATGAATCCTGGATAGAGAGACCACGACCGATCCGTTGTTGTTGGCATTCGGTCAAACAGTTGTTTGAAACATACGTTTACGCCGAAAACTTGTCAAGCATCAACCCGAGGGCAGTTCGGTCATGCAAGACTGCGTGGTTTGGTGGGCAAAAAACCCCACGCACGCGCAGCCGAGCGCCTGCCGGCAAAGCCAAGGCGCTGATACTCAAAGAATAGTTGAAGACCCGCAGCGAGCGCGGCGGGAGGGTCAGGCGTAGGTGTCGATCAGCGTGCCGAGCATTTCGTCCGATGCTTTGGCCACTTTGACACCGAGTTCGACCTGATGCTTGCCCAGGGCCATTTCCACACTGCTGGTGGCCAGGTCCATCTGCTGGCTGCGATCGACCGCACGCAGACGCTCGGCCTGATAGTCACTGGACTGGCTGGTGGCGGCGCGCTCGACGGTGGTGTTGGCGATCTGGCTGGCGGCCTGATCGACGCGGTTCTGCCCGGCCTGGATCGCACCGAGCCCGGCGTAGAATGCTGAGTTGCCTGAGATTTCCATGTCGAAACTCCATGACGCTGAAGGCGAACAGCCCCTATTGAAGCAGACCTGCCGATAAAAGGCCCGTTGAAATCGCTAATGGCATGTTGCCATACGATAGACGCAGGCTAGTCCAGCAGGTCCAGCTGCAAGTGGTCCGCCACTGCTTCAGCGCTGACCTGCTTGAGCTTGGGTACCCGCCCCAGGCACGGCGCTGGCAATCGCTCGGCCAGACTCGCCAGGTTCTCTTCAAGGCGCGAGGTGCGTGGATCGACAATGTTCGCGACCCAGCCGGCCAGTTGCAGCCCGTCGCGGGCAATGGCTTCGGCGCTGAGCAAGGCATGGTTGATGCAGCCCAGGCGCACGCCGACCACCAGAATCACCGGCAGCTTCAAGGCAATGGCCAGGTCCGACAGGTTGGCTTGATCAGACAGCGGTACGCGCCAGCCACCGGCACCTTCGATCAGGGTGAAATCTGCGCCCTGAGCCAGCACTGCGCGCATAGGGTCCAGCAAAGCTTGCACGTTCAGCGTGACACCGGCTTCACGGGCCGCCAGATGCGGGGCAATGGCGGGCTCGAAAGCGAAGGGATTGACCTGTTCGTAAGGCAACTTGACCGAACTCTGGGCAATCAGCGCCAGGGCATCGTCATTGCGCAAGCCTTTGGCGCTGGCAGTGCAACCGGAGGCTACCGGTTTGGCGCCCAGCGTGCTCAGGCCCGCCAGCTGCGCCGCATGCAACAACCCGGCAGCCACGGTGGTCTTGCCGACATCGGTGTCGGTTCCGGCGATGAAATAGGCTGGGCTCATTTCACTTCCCTTCTATCAGCGGCTTTTGCAGTACACCGTAGACCACCTGATAAGTGGCTGGCAGTCCTTGCGCTTGACGAAATTGCTCATAGGCCTGCAACAACCCCTGCATCCGCGCCCGTCCGGTCAGCCCGGCCGGGCGGCCCGGGTTGAGGTTGTGCGCGCCGAGCGCCTTGAGTTCGTGGGTCAGGCTGCGCACATCGGGGTAATACAGCACATGCGGGCGAACCTCCAGCCCCAGTACCTGCAACTCACTCCCGGCACACAGGCGCTGGTAGTCCTGCAGAGGGCGGAAGCGATTGACATGCACCAGGCCATCGACCGCCTGCCAGCTCTCGCGCAGCTCATGCAATGTGCCGGCGCAAAGGCTGGCGAAGGCCAGCACACCGCCCGGTTGCAGGACCCGTCGAGCTTCACTGAGCACGGCGCGAAAATCGCCACACCATTGCACCGCCAGGCTGGTAAAGATCAGCTCGACGCTGGCGTCCTGCATTGGCAAACGCTCGGCATCGCCAGCCACATGGTAGTGCGCCCCACCTTGCTCGCGTGCATGCTGGAGCATGCCTTCGGCAATATCCACGGCAACACCTGCGGCCTGCGGGAAGCGCTTGTGCAAAGCGCGGCTGAAATAGCCGGTGCCGCTGCCCAGGTCCAGCCAGCGTTGCGGCGCGATGCTGGTGGGCAGTTGTTCAAGCAAGGCGCTACCCACCGCGCGCTGCAGTTCGGCAACGCTGTCGTAACTGGCGGCAGCGCGCGAGAACGAGGCCGCGACCTGACGCTTGTCAGGCAAGGCGCCGGGCAGGCCCGGTTGGGAAAGATCAGTCATCGCCACTCTCATGTACAAAGGCCTTTATCGCAGCCGCCAACTCATGAGGTGTTTCCATCACAAAACCATGAGCACTGTCTTCCAGCAGCCCGACTTCCACGTCGGGCAATTCTTCGAGCAACACCCCGGCGACTTCGGCCGGCACCAATCCGTCACGACCGGCAAACAGGTGCAACTGCGGGCCGCCATAGGCCTGCAGCGCTGCCCGGGTATCGAGCTGGCCGAGCACTTCGAGGCCGGCCACCAGTTGTTCGGGGGCAGGTTCAGGCATCGCCGCACCGAGCAAGCGGGCCAGGCTGCGAGGTTCTTCAGCGCCCTGGCTGCACAGCGAAATGAAGCGCTTGAGGGTGACCTGGGTGTGATAGCGGCAGCCTTCGAGGAAGGTCTGGAACGTGTCTGCCGGCATAGCGTGCGGCCAGTCCGGGCGGCTGACGAAACTGAGGTTGCTGCCCAGGGTGATCAATCCGCAGCAGTCATCGCCACGGCGCGCCGCCAGTTCGGCGGCGAGCATGCCGCCCAGCGACCAGCCGCCGAGCCAGGCATTGCGTGGCAATTGCCGGTCGAGCTTGTCGAGCCAGTCCTGCGGATCATTCGACACCAGACTGGGCAAATCCTGGATTTCGACCTGCAAGCCGGGGTCGATGGCGCGCAACGCCGCCACCAATGGCTGCAATGCCGAACGTCCCAGGCCCCAGCCCGGCAGAAGCACCAGTCGGTTACGCATCAGCAGGCTCCAGCAGCGGATAACAGTCGGACAATGCATCCAACAATAGCTGCACCTGAGCCGCACTGTGCGCCGCGCTCAAGGTTACCCGCAGGCGCGCGCTGCCAGCGGGTACCGTCGGTGGACGGATTGCGGTGACCAGCAAGCCGCGTTCGCGCAGCATCTGCGAAAGGCGCAAGGCCCGCGCACTGTCGCCGATCAGGATCGGTTGAATCGGGGTGAAGCTGTCCATCAACTGCAGGCCGATTTGCTCGGCGCCGCTACGAAACTGCTGGATCAGCGCCGCCAGATGCTCTCGGCGCCAGTGCTCGCTGCGCAGCAGTTGCAGGCTGCGCAAGGTGGCACACGCCAACGCCGGTGGCTGGCTGGTGGTATAGATGTAGGGGCGGGCGAACTGGATCAGGCACTCGATCAGCTCCTCGCTGCCGGCAACAAAGGCACCGGCAGTACCGCACGCCTTGCCCAGCGTGCCGATCAGCACCGGCACCTGCTCGGTGCTCAAGCCGAAATGCTCGACAATCCCGCCGCCGTTGCGCCCCAGCGTGCCGAAGCCATGGGCATCATCGACCATCAGCCAGGCGTCGCGGGCCTTGGCTGTGGCAGCCAGGGCCGGCAGATCGGCAATGTCGCCATCCATGCTAAACACCCCGTCAGTGACCACCAGGGTATTGCCCACCGCCTTGTCCAGACGGCTGGCCAGGCTGCCCGCGTCGTTGTGCAGGTAACGATTGAAGCGCGCGCCGCTGAGCAGGCCGGCATCAAGCAGCGAGGCATGATTGAGGCGGTCTTGCAGCACCGTATCACCCTGCCCGACCAGCGCCGTCAAGGCACCGAGATTGGCCATGTAGCCGGTGGTAAACAGCAACGCGCGTGGCCGGCCGGTGAGTTCGGCCAGCGCCTCTTCCACTTCATGGTGCGGGGTGCTGTGGCCGATCACCAGGTGCGAAGCGCCTCCGCCTACGCCCCAGCGTTCAGCACCGGCGCGCCAGGCGGCGATCACTTCAGGGTGATTGGCCAGGCCCAGGTAGTCGTTGCTGCAAAAAGCCAGCAACGGCTGCCCATCGACCACCACTTGCGGCCCTTGCGGGCTCTGCAGTAACGGCCGCTGACGGTACAGGTCGGCAGCGCGGCGTTGTTCCAGCCGCGCACGAAGATCAAAAGCCATGGGCGCCTCAGGCCGAGGCGGCGTTGTAGAACAGCTCGCTGCTCTTCTGTTCGATCAGCGCCTGTTCGATGGCCGCCTGATGGACTTCGTCGGCATGCTCTTCACGGGCTTCAGGCTGGATGCCGAGGCGGGCGAACAGTTGCATGTCCTTGTCGGCCTGCGGGTTGGCGGTGGTCAGCAGTTTCTCGCCGTAGAAAATCGAGTTGGCGCCGGCAAAGAACGCCAGGGCCTGCATCTGCTCGTTCATTGCCTCGCGGCCGGCCGACAGCCGCACATGGGATTTCGGCATCAGGATCCGCGCTACGGCGAGCATGCGGATAAAGTCGAACGGATCGACCTCTTCGGCGTTTTCCAACGGCGTGCCAGCGACTTTCACCAGCATGTTGATCGGTACCGACTCCGGATGCTCCGGCAGGTTGGCCAGCTGGATCAGCAGGCCGGCGCGGTCATCCAGCGACTCGCCCATGCCGAGGATGCCGCCCGAGCAGATCTTCATCCCGGCGTCACGCACGTAGGACAGGGTCTGCAGGCGCTCGCTGTAGGTACGGGTGGTGATGATGCTGGCGTAGAACTCCGGCGAGGTGTCGAGGTTGTGGTTGTAGTAATCGAGCCCGGCTTCGGCCAGCGCCTGGGTCTGTTCCTGGTCGAGCTTGCCCAGGGTCATGCAGGTTTCCAGGCCCATGGCCTTGACCCCTTTGACCATCTGCAGCACGTAAGGCATGTCTTTGGCCGACGGGTGCTTCCAGGCCGCGCCCATGCAGAACCGGGTAGAGCCGATGGCCTTGGCGCGAGCGGCCTCTTCGAGGACCTTCTGCACTTCCATCAACTTCTGTTTTTCCAGCCCGGTGTTGTAGTGACCGGACTGTGGACAATATTTGCAATCCTCCGGGCAGGCGCCGGTCTTGATCGACAGCAGGGTCGAGACCTGAACGCGGTTGGCGTCGAAGTGCGCACGGTGCACGGTCTGCGCCTGAAACAGCAAGTCATTGAACGGTTGCTGGAACAGCGCCTTGACCTCGGCCAGGGTCCAGTCGTGACGTGTTGTTGCAGTTGTGCTGGCGCTCATCGGCGGTTCCTTGTTTAGGCTTGTTCTGGCGCCGGAACAGGATTGCCCGCCAGCGCATCACGGATAGCTCGCATAGTTAAGGAAGCTCGATGCACTGTCAACCACAACTCAAAAGCATGGTTTACAAGTGGTTAAATAATGACCATACCTGTCTACTGTGCAATGAAACCGCCGACCAACCCTACCCGCTTTGCGTCGCCTGCGAAGCCGACCTACCCTGGCTGGAAGATGGCTGCCAGGTGTGCGCCTTGCCGCTGCCGATGCACGGTTTGACCTGCGGCCAGTGCAGCCGCCGTGCACCGGCTTTCTACCGGGTTGAGGCGCCGTGGCACTACGGTTTTCCGCTGGATGCGCTGATCAGCCGGTTCAAGTACCACAGCCAGTGGCCGCTCGGGCACCTGTTGGCACAGTTGCTGGGCCGCTGGCTGACACACCGTTTCAGCGACGGCCTGCCGCGTCCGGCGCTGCTCCTGCCGGTACCCCTGAGCCGTCGCCGCTTGCGCCAGCGCGGCTACAACCAGGCCGCCATGTTGGCCCGCTGGCTGGCCGTGCACACCGGTATCGCCTGCGACGAACGGTTACTCAAGCGCCTGGTCGACACACCGGCGCAGCAGGGCCTCAACGCCCGGCAGCGCAAGCGCAATCTACGCCAGGCCTTTACCGTGGAAAACGCCGACCGGCTGGAAGGTCGGCACCTGGCCCTGATCGACGATGTGCTGACCACCGGCGCCACCGCCCAGGCCCTGGCCAGCCTGCTGCTCAAGGCCGGCGCTCGCCGCGTCGATGTCTATTGTCTGGCACGCACCGCCAAGCCCGGCAGCGCTTGACTTGCCGTCAGGCTGCGGGCACTTTCGTGGCTGATATTTCCTACATACTCGTGCCCGCACATGTCCTTGCCAGCCCTGCTCACCCAACACATTGTTCGCCGCCCACAGCGGATCGCCTTGCTGCAGCACATTGCCGAACAAGGCTCGATCACCCGTGCGGCCAAGAGCGCCGGCATGAGTTACAAAGCGGCGTGGGATGCCATCGACGAACTCAATAACCTGGCGGCCAGCCCACTGGTAGAGCGCAGTGTCGGTGGCCGCGGCGGTGGTGGCGCCAAGCTGTCGCAAGAAGGCCAACGGGTGCTGCGCCTGTACCAGCGCCTGCAAGCGTTGCAGGCACAGATTCTGGAAGCCGCCGAAGACGCCAGCGACCTCGACCTGCTCGGTCGCCTGATGCTGCGCACCAGCGCGCGCAATCAGTTGCACGGCCGGGTCAGTGCCATCGAGGCACAAGGGCATTACGACCGTATCAGTCTGGCCCTGGCCGGCGACCTGAGCATCGACGCACTGATTACCCGCGATAGCACCCAGCGCCTGGAGCTGACCCCGGGCACTACCGTGGTGGCCCTGATCAAGGCGGGCTGGCTGACCCTGCTCAGCCCTCAAGAGCGCCCACTGGCGGGCTACAACTGCCTGCAGGCCAAGGTTGAGGAACTGCTCGACGAGCCTCAGGGGCCGACTGAGGTGCGCCTGACATTGAGCAACGGGCAAACCCTGTGCACCTTCGCTGAACCTGCCTGGCTCAACGCCCATGCAGTGGCTGCAGGCAGCAACCTACGCGTTCAGTTTCAACCGTCCTACGTCCTTATCGGAACGCCTTTGTAAAACCGACACAAAACCGTCATAAGCGCTGACTAAGGTGACTGCCAAACCCGCAGGAAGCCTGTCATGAACCTATTAGAAGAACACCAGTCCACCGACCTCGAACAGCTGGTCAGCCTGAGTCGCCGTCGTTTCATCGGAGCGGGCGCCCTGTGCGGCGCCGCCCTGTTCCTGAGTGGCAATCTGCTCAGCCGCAGCGTCATGGCCGCCAGTGTCAGCGCCGCCAACAGCAGCCTGCTCGGCTTTACCAGCATCCCCAGTGCCACCGCCGACAGCATCAGCCTGCCCCCTGGTTACAAAGCCTCGGTACTGATCAGCTGGGGCCAGCCGCTGCATGCCGATGCCCCGGCCTTCGATGCATCCGGCCAGGGCACAGCCAAGGCCCAGGAACTGCAGTTCGGTGACAACAATGACGGCATGAGCCTGTTCCCCTTCCCCGATGATGACAATCGGGCGTTGATGGCCATCAACAACGAATACACCAACTACCGCTATCTGTTCGCTCACGGCGGACAACCGGCCTCCGCCGAAGACGTGCACAAGGCCCAGGCTGCCGAAGGCGTCTCGGTGATCGAGGTCAAACGCAGCAACGGCCAATGGCAGTTCGTCCAGGGCTCGCCCTACAACCGGCGCATCCACGGCAACTCACCGATCCGTGTCAGCGGCCCGGCGGCGGGCGATGCCTTGATGAAGACCGCGGCCGACAACAGCGGCCGCAAGGTGCTCGGCACGTTCCAGAACTGCGCCAACGGCAAGACGCCGTGGGGCACCTACCTGACCTGCGAAGAGAACTTCACCGACTGCTTCGGCAGCAGCGATCCGGCCCATGTGTTTGATGCCGGGCAGAAACGCTACGGAGCCACGATCGACAGCAAGGAAATCGGCTGGCACCGGCACGACCCGCGCTTTGACCTGGCGAAGAACCCCAATGAACTGAACCGTCATGGCTGGGTGGTGGAAATCGATCCGTTCGATCCGGACTCGACCCCGGTCAAGCGTACGGCCCTGGGCCGTTTCAAGCACGAAAACGCGGCCCTTGGCGAAACCCGCGATGGCCGGGCGGTGGTCTACATGGGCGACGATGAGCGCGGTGAGTTCATCTACAAATTCATCAGCCGCGACCGCATCGACCACAAGAACCCCAGCGCCAACCGCAGCCTGCTCGACCACGGCACCCTGTATGTCGCGCGGTTCGACGATGGCGACCAGAACGCCGACCATCCGCGAGGCAAAGGTCAGTGGCTGGAGCTGAGCCATGGCAAGAACGGCCTGATTGCCGCCAACGGTTTTGCCAGTCAGGCCCAGGTCCTGATCCATGCGCGCCTGGCTGCCAGCCAGCTCAAGGCCACGCGCATGGACCGCCCGGAATGGATTGTGGTCAGCCCCAAGGACGGTCAGGTCTATTGCACCCTGACCAACAACGTCAAACGCGGGGAAGAAGGCCAACCGGCAGGCGGCCCCAACCCACGGGAGAAAAATCTCTACGGGCAGATCCTGCGCTGGCGTGAAACTGATAATGACCACGGCGCCATGAGCTTCGACTGGGACCTGTTCGTGGTCGCCGGCAACCCTTCGGTACACCCTGATGATGCCAAGGGCGGTTCAAGCAACATTACCCCGCAGAACATGTTCAACAGCCCGGACGGGCTGGGCTTCGATCCGGATGGCCGGTTGTGGATCCTCACCGATGGTGACTACAGCAATAGCGGTGATTTCGCCGGCATGGGCAATAACCAGATGCTCTGTGCCGATCCGGTCAGCGGCGAGATCCGGCGCTTCATGGTCGGGCCGGTGGCCTGTGAAGTGACGGGTATTGCTTTTGCGCCAGACCAACGCACCTTGTTCGTGGGGATTCAGCATCCGGGTGAAACGGGTGGCTCGACTTTTCCTGAGCATCTACCCAACGGCAAGCCGCGTTCGTCGGTAATGGCGATCAGCCGGGAGGATGGCGGGATCGTCGGGACCTGATTGAAGCACTGCCTTGACTCGGTGGGAGCGGGCTTGCCCCGCGATTGCGGTTTGTCAGTCACATCGCATCGCGGGACAAGCCCGCTCCCACCGGGTTAAGGCAGCTATCCAGCCAAATCATCTGTCCCTACAGTGCTCGGTGATGTGCGATACCATGCAGGGAACCGCACAGCAGGAGCTGACATGTCGCACCCCTTCGAAACCCTTACCCCCGACCTGGTCCTCGACGCTGTGGAGAGCATCGGCTTTCTCAGCGATGCCCGCGTTCTGGCACTCAACAGCTACGAGAACCGCGTCTACCAGGTAGGTATCGAAGAGTCTGAACCACTGATCGCCAAGTTCTACCGCCCGGACCGCTGGACCGATGCGGCGATTCTCGAGGAACACAGCTTCACCGCCGAGCTGGCCGAGTGCGAAGTACCCGTCGTAGCGCCACTTATCCACAACGGCAAAACCCTGTTCGAACACAGCGGTTTTCGCTTCACCCTGTTCCCCCGCCGTGGCGGCCGCGCCCCGGAACCCGGCAATCTCGACCAGCTCTATCGCCTCGGCCAGTTGCTCGGACGCCTGCATGCAGTCGGCGCTACCCGCCCGTTCGAGCACCGTGAAGCCCTGGCAGTGGATAACTTTGGCCACGCCTCGCTGGCCACGCTGCTTGAAGGCAATTTCGTGCCGAAAAGCCTGCTGCCGGCCTTCGAGTCAGTCGCCCGCGACCTGCTCAAACGGGTCGAAGCCATCTATGCCAGCACCCCGCACAAAACCATCCGTCTGCACGGCGACTGCCATCCAGGCAATATGATGTGCCGCGACGAAGTCTTCCACATTGTCGACCTTGATGACTGCCGCATGGGCCCCGCCGTCCAGGACCTGTGGATGATGCTTGCCGGCGACCGTCATGAACGCCTGGGCCAACTGGCCGAACTGATGGATGGCTACAACGAGTTCCACGATTTCGACCCCCGCGAGCTGGCCCTGATCGAGCCGCTGCGCGCCCTGCGCCTGCTGCACTACAGCGCCTGGCTGGCACGGCGTTGGGACGATCCGGCATTTCCGCGCAGCTTCCCCTGGTTCGGCCAGGAGCGTTACTGGGGCGACCAGATTCTCGCCCTGCGCGAGCAGATGGCGGCACTAGATGAAGAACCGCTGAAATTGTTCTGACACACGCCCAAGTCTGTCTACAATAGCGGTGCTTTTAGATAGCTGCCTAAGCAAGGAATTTGCATGCACGCCGCCAACCCGCG
Source organism: Pseudomonas alkylphenolica (assembly GCF_000746525.1). NCBI lineage: Bacteria > Pseudomonadati > Pseudomonadota > Gammaproteobacteria > Pseudomonadales > Pseudomonadaceae > Pseudomonas > Pseudomonas alkylphenolica. The sequence goes on along the minus strand of NZ_CP009048.1, from coordinate 443,029 downwards.
CCGCGGGTACATCCTGGGCTTGACCGCCTACATCATCTGGGGCTTGTTCCCGCTCTACTTCAAAGCGCTGCAAAGCGTGCCAGCGGTGGAAATCATCGTCCACCGCGTGCTCTGGTCGGCACTGTTCGGCTCGTTGCTGTTGTTGGTCTGGAAGCATCCGGGCTGGTGGCGCGAGCTGCGTGACAACCCCAAGCGTCTGGCGATCCTGGCCCTCAGTGGCTCATTGATTGCCGGCAACTGGCTGACCTATGTCTGGTCGGTGAACAACGGACGCATGCTTGAAGCCAGCCTGGGCTATTACATCAACCCGCTGGTCAACGTGCTGCTGGGCATGTTGCTGCTGGGTGAGCGCCTGCGCCGCTTGCAGTGGGTTGCCGTAGGCCTGGCGGCACTCGGTGTGGCTCAGCAAGTCTGGCAAGTCGGCAGCCTGCCCTGGGTTTCACTGGTGCTGGCACTGAGCTTCGGCTTCTACGGTTTGATTCGCAAGCAGGCACCGGTCGCGGCCTTGCCGGGCTTGGTGGTGGAAACCTGGATGCTGATACCGCTGGCCATCGGCTGGCTGCTGCTCAACCCCATGGCCCATAGCGCTCAAGCGAGCTTCTATACCAGCAGCGAAGCGCTCTGGCTGATCGCCGCCGGCCCGGTGACCCTGGTGCCGCTGGTATGTTTTAACGCTGCCGCTCGGCACCTGCCTTACACCACATTGGGCTTTCTGCAGTACCTGGCGCCGACGCTGGTGCTGCTGCAGGCGGTGCTGCTGTTTGGTGAGCACCTGTCGAGCAGCACACTGGTGGCCTTCATGTTCATCTGGGCCGGTCTTGCCCTCTACAGCGTCGATGCCTGGCTAAGCTTGCGCCGGCGCAGCTGATCAAAAAACGTACAATCCTCTACAGGCCACGTGATTCGTGGCCTGCAGCAACCTCTCCCAAGGTTATCCACACCCTCATCCCCGTGCTTTGTGCACAAGCCACTGATTATTGGTGGTTTTTTGCTCAAGTGGCGCAAAGGCCCGCTGTGACTGGGCTGGCGGACGATCCCCCCAGGTTATCCACAGGGCCATCCCCGTGAAACCGGGATAACCCCATCGCTGCACTGCTCCCTGTAGGAGCGGATTTATCCGCGATGGGCTGCGTAGCAGGCCCGGTTTGGCGTCGTACTTCCGGCCTTCGCGGATAAATCCGCTCCTACTGGGAGGTCTCCTGCAGCCTAAATCAATCTTCCGGCCGCAGCTTGAGTTCCACCATCAGGTCATCCGCCAGTTCCTCAAGCTTGGCCTGAAGCACATCCAGAGAAAGGGTCAAAGGCATCGCCAGCAACGCATCGGCGTGAAACAGCGGCTCGCTGCTCATCGGGGCCGGACGCACGTCGGTGCTGAGGCGCTCGACATTGACCCCCTGTTCGGCCAGCAAGCGGGTGATGTCACGGACAATACCTGGGCGGTCATTGCCCACCAGCTCCATGGCAATCGGCTTCCAGGTACAGGACGGATCGATGCCGCTTTTGGCAATCAGCACGCGAATATCATGTTTGCTCAAGGCTTCCAGGGCCCGGACCAGCTCTTCGTAGGACTCGGCCGGCACCGCTACCTTGAGGATCCCGGCAAACTGCCCGGCCATCCGCGACATGCGGCTCTCCAACCAGTTACCGTTATGCTCGGCAATGCATTCAGCGATACGTTCGACCTGGCCGGCTTTGTCGGGGGCGATCACTGTCAGTACGAGATGATCCACGCGGTAACCCTCTGCTTTTAACGGTTCGGCCCCTGAAATCAAAGGCTGCGGAGAAAGTATAGGCAAGGCGCGGCAACCTGCCGCAGCAGCCGCTGAAGACAAATCGTGTACTGTTTCAAGATTTATCTGGAACAATCTGCCACTTTTTTGAGAACATACTGATTCCCAGCGTGACCCTCTGCGACAAAATGGTCGCAGAACGACGTATTTAGTCTGATTTTCACAACCGCAGCGCATCATGTAGTATGCCGCAGCGCGGACTACAAAACGTCGAATCGATGTCTGCCAAGGCGCCTGTGAAAATACGCAACCGCTCGCCAGCCTGTCTGGCAGGCAGCACCCAGCCGCCCATCGGGCATGTTCTGGTGCCGTGTTTAGAGAAGCGCGCAAGGCCTAAATAGAAGAGCAATAGCTGAGCAGAGTGAGGCAAGCAATGACTGAACACGTTCAAGTCGGTGGCCTTCAGGTCGCCAAAGTCCTGTTCGACTTCGTGAACAACGAAGCCATTCCCGGAACTGGCGTCAACGCCGAGCAGTTCTGGGTGGGGGCAGAAAAGATCATCAACGACCTCGCTCCAAAGAACAAAGCACTGCTGGCCAAACGTGACGCGCTGCAGGCACAGATCGATGCCTGGCACCAGGCGCGTAAAGGCCAGGCTCACGATGCCGTGGCTTACAAAGTCTTCCTCCAGGGCATCGGTTATCTGCTGCCAGAAGCTGCAGACTTCCAGGCCTCGACCCAGAACGTCGACGACGAAATTGCCCGTATGGCTGGCCCGCAACTGGTTGTGCCAGTGATGAATGCGCGCTTCGCCCTGAACGCCTCCAACGCCCGCTGGGGCTCGCTGTACGATGCCCTGTACGGCACCGACGCGATCAGCGAAGCCGGTGGCGCGGAAAAAGGCAAAGGCTACAACAAGGTTCGCGGCGACAAGGTGATTGCCTTCGCCCGCGCCTTCCTCGACGAGTCCGCGCCGCTGGCCGCCGGCTCGCATGTCGACTCCACCGCTTATCGCATCGAAGGCGGCAAGCTCGTGGTTGCCCTCAAAGGTGGCAGCAACAGCGGCCTGCGCGATGACGCCCAACTGATCGGCTACCACGGCGACGCCTCGGCGCCGACCGCGATTCTGCTCAAGCACAACGGCCTGCATTTCGAAATCCAGGTCGATGCCAGCACGCCGGTCGGCCAGACCGACGCTGCCGGGGTCAAGGACGTGCTGATGGAAGCCGCCCTGACCACCATCATGGACTGCGAAGACTCGGTTGCCGCAGTCGATGCCGATGACAAGGTAGTGATCTACCGCAACTGGCTCGGCCTGATGAAGGGCGACCTCGCGGAAAGCGTCAGCAAAGGCGGCCAGTCCTTCACCCGGACCATGAACCCGGACCGCGAATACAGCGCGCCGAACGGTGGCACCGTTACTCTGCACGGTCGCTCGCTGCTGTTCGTGCGTAACGTCGGTCACCTGATGACCATCGACGCCATCCTCGACAAGGACGGCAACGAAGTACCCGAGGGCATCCTCGACGGTCTGGTCACCAACCTTGCCGCGATCCACAACCTCAACGGCAACACCAGCCGCAAGAACAGCCGCACCGGCTCCGTGTACATCGTCAAACCAAAGATGCACGGCCCGGAAGAAGCGGCGTTCACCAACGAGCTGTTCGGTCGCATCGAAGACGTGCTGGGCATGAAGCGTAATACGCTGAAGGTCGGCATCATGGACGAGGAACGCCGTACCACGGTCAACCTCAAAGCCTGTATCGAAGCGGCCAAGGAACGTGTGGTGTTCATCAACACCGGCTTCCTCGACCGTACCGGCGACGAAATCCACACCTCCATGGAAGCTGGCGCTGTAGTGCGCAAGGGCGCCATGAAGACCCAGAAGTGGATCGGTGCCTACGAGAACTCCAACGTCGATATCGGCCTGGCCACCGGTCTGCAAGGCCGCGCCCAGATCGGTAAAGGCATGTGGGCCATGCCGGACCTGATGGCCGACATGCTCGAGCAGAAGATCGCTCACCCGCTGGCCGGTGCCAACACCGCCTGGGTACCGTCGCCGACCGCCGCCGCGCTGCACGCGCTGCACTACCACAAAGTCGACGTGTTCGCCCGTCAGGCGGAACTGGCCAAGCGTGCACCGGCATCGGTGGATGACATCCTGACCATCCCGCTGGCACCTGACACCAACTGGTCGGACGAAGAGATCCGCAACGAGTTAGACAACAACGCCCAGGGCATCCTCGGCTACGTTGTACGCTGGATCGACCAGGGCGTGGGTTGCTCGAAAGTACCGGACATCAATGATGTCGGCCTGATGGAAGACCGCGCCACTCTGCGTATTTCTGCGCAGTTGCTGGCCAACTGGCTGCGCCACGGTATCGTCACCGAGGCTCAGGTACTGGAAAGCCTCAAGCGCATGGCGCCGGTGGTCGACAAGCAGAACGCCAACGACCCGCTGTACCGCCCACTGGCACCGGACTTCGACAACAACATCGCCTTCCAGGCGGCGGTCGAGCTGGTGGTAGAAGGCACCAAGCAGCCGAACGGCTACACCGAGCCGGTGCTACATCGCCGTCGTCGTGAGTTCAAGGCCAGGAACGGTCTGTAAATAGCCCGTCGCGGGTCAAGCCCGCTCCCACAGGTTTTGTGGGAGCGGGCTTGACCCGCGATCAGCTTCAAGCAATTCCCAACTCCCTGCGCACCAACCCCATCAACTTGTCCACATCGATCGGCTTGAGCAAAAAGTCGACAACACTCAAATGCATCGCCGCTATGGCGTCTGGCACGTCGGCATCACCGGACACGATGATGATCGGCAACGCCGCTTTGTCCGATTCGCGAATCTGCCGGATCAGCTCCAGGCCATCGAACGGCCCCATACGCAGATCGGTAATCAACAAACCGATATTCTGCTTGCCTTTCAGGCACGCCAAGGCCCGCTCGGCATTTTCCGCCATCACGCACTTGATACCCTTGGTTTTCAGGTAACTGGCCAACGCTTCGCGAGCCAGCTTGTTGTCATCGACGATCAATACCTTCTGTGGCGTAGCCCGCGGCGCCGTAACCGTTGCCAGTGCTTCACGTTCGGCATCACTCAGTATGTCTTCTTGGTCGGGCATGGCTGTCTCATCATCAATGACTCGCAAAATGTCCCTCGAATCAAGTTCAGACCGCTTTTGATCGCCTTGCAACCCGTCTCTCGTCGACAATTTGACACCCGTCGCGTTTCTCACCCTGCCCGTCGCCCCATTTAGACTTACGTCCAATGGGCACTGGGCACCCTGCAGCCGACCATGAGGGTCGAAAACAACAAGGTCGATATCTACAAGGTCGACACAAAGACGCGGTAATGCTCATGAGCAAAATGGACGCCTTCTCCCAGGCCGGAAAAACTGCAGTACTGCAGAACATCCAGGGGACCCTGCAGTTCCTGCAACGCTTCCCCCCCTTCAACCAGATGGAGAACGCCCACCTGGCGTTTCTCGTCGAGCAGTGTCAGCTGCGTTTCTATGCGGCCAACGACAGCATCATCAAGCCCAGCGACGGGCCGGTCGAGCACTTCTACATCGTCAAACAGGGCCGAGTGATCGGCGAACGCCAGCACGTCACCCGCCCCGGCACCGAAACCACGTTCGAGATCACCAGCGGCGAGTGCTTTCCCCTGGCCGCCCTGCTCGGCGAGCGCGCGACCCGCACTGAACATCTGGCCGGTGAAGACACCTTCTGCCTGCAGCTGAACAAGGCGGCATTCATTCGTCTGTTCGCCCTCTCCGACGTGTTTCGCGACTTTGCCCTGCGCGGCGTCAGCAGCCTGCTCGACCAGGTCAACCAACAGGTCCAGCGTCGCGCGGTAGAAACCCTCGGCACGCAATACTCACTCAACACCCGTCTGGGTGAGCTGGCCATGCGTCACCCGGTGGTCTGCGAACGCCACACGCCGCTGCGTGAGGCCGTGGCCCTGATGCACGAGCAACAGGTCGGCAGCATCGTAATCGTCGATGAGCAGCGCTTTCCGCTGGGAATCTTCACCCTGCGCGACCTGCGCCAGGTGGTGGCCGACGCCAGCGGCGATTTTGCCCAGCCGATCGCCGGCCATATGACCCACAATCCGTTCTACCTGAGCCCCCAGGCCAGCGCTTTCGACGCAGCCATTGCCATGACAGAACGGCACATCGCCCACGTCTGCCTAGTCGAGGACCAGCGCTTGTGCGGGGTGGTCTCCGAGCGCGACCTGTTCTCCCTGCAACGTGTCGACCTGGTCCACCTGGCGCGGACCATCCGCCATGCCACGCGGATCGAAAGCCTGGTGTCGCTGCGCGGCGAGATCGGCCAGCTGGTCGAACGCATGCTGGCCCATGGTGCGTCTTCAACACAGATAACCCAGATCATTACCCTGCTCAACGATCACACCGTGTGCCGGGTGATCGAGCTGGCAATCGAAGACAAAGGCGATCCGGGTGTGCCGTTCAGCTGGCTGTGCTTTGGCAGTGAAGGCCGGCGCGAACAGACCCTGCACACCGACCAGGACAACGGCATTCTGTTCGAGGCCCGCGATGCCGCCCACGCTGCCGAAATCCGTGGCCGTCTGCTGGCGCTGGCACAACACATCAACCAGGGCCTGGCGCAATGCGGCTTTACCCTGTGCAAGGGCAACATCATGGCCGGTAACCCCGAGCTGTGCCTGTCGCGTGCCGAATGGGCGCGACGCTTCGCCGCCTTTATCCGCGAAGCCACACCGGAGAACCTGCTGGCCTCGAGCATCTATTTCGACCTGCGGGTGGTCTGGGGTGACGAAAGCGCCTGCGAACAACTGCGCCAAAGCATTCTTGAGCAGGTCGCGGATAACCGCCTGTTCCAGCGCATGATGGCCGGCAATGCCTTGCGCCAGCGACCACCGGTCGGGCGCTTCCGCGAGTTCGTGTTGACCCGTCAGGGCAATGACAAGGCCGCCACACTGGACCTCAAGGTCCAGGGCCTGACGCCGTTCGTCGACGGCGCGCGGTTGCTGGCGCTGGCCAATGGCATCAGCGCCAACAACACCCTGGAACGCCTGCGCGAGCTGGTGACCCGCGAGGTCATCGACCCGCTCGACGGCGCCGCCTATGAAGAGGCCTACCACTTCATCCAGCAAACCCGCATGCAGCAACACCAGTTACAAAGCCGCCAGCACCTGCCGTACTCCAACCGCGTCGACCCGGACAGCCTCAACCATCTCGACAGACGCATCCTGCGCGAGTCCCTGCGCCAGGCCCAACGCCTGCAGAGCAGCCTGGCCCTGAGGTATCAGCTGTGAGCCTGTTCACCTGGCTGCGGCCCCGACAGATCAACGAACACATACGCCAACGGGCAGCACAGCTGGCACCCGCCGCCACACTCAGCGAAGACTCGCTGCGCAGCCAGCGCTGGGTGGTACTGGACCTGGAAACCAGCGGCCTGAATACCCAGCGCGACCAGGTCCTGTCGATTGGCGCAGTGGTCATCGAAGACGGCGCCATCGACTTCAGCCAGCAGTTCGAACGCACCCTGTACCAACGCGATCACAAGCTGACCTCCAGCGTCCTGATCCATGGCCTGGGGCCCAGCGCCATCGCTGCCGGCTGCGATCCTGCCGAGGCGTTGCTCGACCTGATGACCTTCATTGGCAACAGCCCGGTACTGGCCTTTCATGCGCCCTTCGACCAGCGCATGCTCAGCCGCGCCCTGAAAGACCACCTGGGCTATCGTCTGCAGCACCCGTTCTTCGACGTGGCCGAACTGGCGCCGCTGCTGAACCCGCAGATCACCCTGCGCGAAGCCGGGCTGGACGACTGGACGGCCTGTTTCGGCCTCGAGGCGATCGAACGGCACAACGCCAGCGCCGATGCCATGGTCACGGCCGAGCTGGCCCTGATCCTCTTCAGCCAGGCCCGGCGCCAGCACCTGGACAGCCCGGCGCAGCTGGACCAGCACCTGCAGCGCTGGCGGCGGCGAAAGCAACAAAGTCACGGCTTCTAGCGCCATCCGATAAGCGTCAATTGCGTTCCACAAGAAGATTCTGCAACAATCGCGAATAATTCTCGTTAGTTAACGCATCTTTTTCGGGGAACGCCTTGTCGTCCGTACAAAGCCCACACAGTGAGCTGGTCGGTACGCTCTACCGCGACCATCGCAGTTGGCTACTCGGTTGGCTACGGCGTAATATCGCCTGCGCCGAGCGTGCCGAAGACCTCAGCCAGGACACCTTCGTGCGCCTGCTGGGTCGCGACCAGTTGCCGCCACCGCGTGAACCCCGAGCCTTTCTCCTGGCCATCGCCAGGGGCCTGCTGTTCGATCATTTTCGCCGCGCGGCACTCGAGCAGGCCTATCTGGCCGAGCTGATGCTGATCCCCGAAGCCGAACAACCGTCCCCGGAAGAACAACACCTGATTCTCGAAGACCTCAAGGCCATTGATCGCCTGCTGGGCAAGTTGTCGAGCAAAGCCCGCGCGGCGTTTCTCTACAACCGTCTGGACGGCCTGAACCATGCGCAGATTGCCGAACGCCTGGGTGTTTCCGTATCCCGCGTGCGCCAGTACCTGGCCCAGAGCATGCGCCAGTGCTACATCGCCCTGTACGGCGAGCCGACATGAACGGCAAGCCGGTCAGCGCCCGCGTGCTTGATGCCGCCATCGCCTGGCAGCTGTGCCTGGATTCAGGCAGCGGCACTGCCGACGAACGTGCCGAATTCGCCCGCTGGCATGCCGCCAATGAAGAGCATGCCCGCGCCTGGATGCAACTGGGCATGCTCGAGCAGCGCTTCAGTGCCGCCGCCGGGCCTGCGCGCCAGGCTTTGCTGCAGTCGCGCGCCAGCCTGCGTCAGCGCGTACGCAAGATTGGCAGTGGCGTCGCCAGCCTGGTGCTGGTGGTTGGCTTGCTGAGCTGGGTCAGCGCCTATCAGTCAGTCGGTTACTGGCTCGCCGATCAGCGCACCGGCACCGGCGAGCAACGCAGCCTGCGCCTGGCCGACGGCACCCTGATCAGCCTCAACACCCATTCGGCGGTGGACATCCGCTTCGATGAAAAGGAACGCCTGATTGTCCTGCATGAGGGCGAGGTTTCCATCGAGACCGGACACAAGGATGATCGTCCCTTCATCGTCGCTACCGAAGACGGGCGCATGCGTGCGCTGGGCACACGCTTCCTGGTCAAAGTGGAAGATCAGGGTACCCGCCTGAGCGTGTTGCAGTCGGCCGTGGCGGCCAGGCCGCAGGACAGTGGCGACGAACAGATTCTGCATGAAGGGCAGCAGGTGCTGATGAGTCATGACCGGCTCGGGCAGATTGCCGGCCTCAACGTCGGTGCCGACGCCTGGACCCGCGGCATGCTGGTGGTCGACAACGTGCCTCTGAGCGAGTTGATCGACGAGCTTGGCCGTTACCGCAGCGGCTACCTGGGGGTTGCGCCGGAGGTGGCCAACCTGCGCATTACCGGCAGCTTCCCGCTGAACGATACCAACCTGGCGCTGACCTCATTGCTGCCGACCTTGCCGGTACAGATCGAGCAGCACACCCCGTGGTGGGTGACGGTGGTGGCGCGACCTTAAGACCCTGATCGCGGGCATGTGGGAGCGGGCTTGCCCCGCGATGGCCTGTGCCTGCAACCCAAGCTGCAATCAAAATCTAAATTATTTTCACTAAGCCCTATCACTTTTCCCCTCTCACTCGGCAAGGAAGCTAGTTAGCACGTATTCGTCGAGGAGTTGCTGCATGTCCCGCGTTTTCCAAACCTTCCTGCGCCCCAGCTTGCTGGCCATCGCCATTGCCCTGTCCGCCCCCGTGGTGAGCAGCTCGCTGGTGGCCGCCGAGCAATCCGGCCTGCACAGTTACAACCTGCCTGCCGCACCGCTGTCGAGCACCCTGAACCAGATCGCCAGCCAGGCCGGCATCGCCCTGACCCTCGACCCGAGCCTGGCCAACGGTCGCACCTCGGCACCGGTCAGCGGCGAGTACAGCGGCGTGGGCGCCTTGCAGGCGGCATTGCGGGGCACCGGTCTGCAACTGCAGCAAAGCAGCGCGGGCACCTACAGCCTGGTCGCGACGCCCGAAGGTAGCCTGGCGCTGCCGGAAACCAGCATCAACGCCACCGGCGATTATGAAAGTGCCTGGGGCCCGGCCACCGGTTTCACCGCTACCCGCAGCGCTGCAGGTACCAAGACCGACACCCCGATCGTCGAAATCCCGCGCTCGATGACGGTCATCACCCGTGAGCAACTGGACGATCGCCAGGTCCTCAACCTCAACGACGCCCTGCGCTACACCGCAGGCGTGCAGAGCAGCGGCTACGCCTCCGACCCCCGCGCCGACTGGCTGCGAGTCCGCGGCTTCGATCCAACCCAGTTCCTTGATGGCTTGCCGCTGCCAAAAGGCTCGTTCGCCAACCCCAAGGTCGAACCATGGAACCTTGAGCGTATCGCTGTGCTGCGTGGTCCGGCTTCGTCCGTCTACGGCCAGACCCCGCCAGGCGGCATGCTCGACATGGTCAGCCGTCGCCCGCAGGCTGAAAGTGCCCACGAGATCGAAGCGCAGACTGGCAGCAACAACCACCGCCAGATCAACTTCGACAGCACCGGCAGGATCGACGACGAGGGCCAGTTCCTCTACCGCGTCAGCGGTGTGGTGCGCGACAGTGGCTCGCCAACCGACCATGTTCCGGACAAGCGCTACAACCTTGCGCCCAGCCTGACCTGGAACATGAATGAAGACACCAGCCTGACCTTCATCACCCAGTTCACCCGCGACGATACCGGCATCTCCGGGCAGTTCCTGCCGATACAAGGCACCAAGCTGGACTCGCCGGCCGGCGATATCTCCCACCACAAGAACCTCGGCGATCCGGACTGGGAATTCTACGACCGCACCTACTACGCGCTCGGTTACGCCTTCGAGCATCGCTTGAACGATGTCTGGCAGTTCCGCCAGAACCTGCGCTACACCAAGAGCGATCTGTCGTTCCAGGGCATCAACGTCGCGACCATGAACAACGGCTTTGTCGAGGCAGACGGCACGGTTCCGCGGGAAACCGGCATCGTCAACGAAGACATCAGCCAGTTCGCCGTGGATAACAACTTCCAGGCCGACTTCCAGACCGGAGCCTTGAGCCACACCCTGTTGATCGGCCTCGACCATCAGCGCTCAAACACCAACTATCGATGGGACTACGGCCTGAGCGACAGCGTGCCGCCAGGCAACGTGATCAAGCCTCCGTATGGCCAGGACTTCTCCAACGTCCAGTACTTCACCATGTACGACTACAACCAGAAGACCCGCCAGACCGGCCTCTACGTCCAGGACCAGATTGCCCTGGACAACTGGCGCCTGACGTTGGGTGGTCGTGAAGACTGGGTACACACCGGCACCACCTTCCACAACCTCGGCGACGCCACCAGCACCGAACGCGACACGGCCTTCACCGGCAACGTCGGCCTGAGCTATGTCTTCGACAATGGCGTGACCCCGTACATTTCCTATACCGAGTCGTTCCAGCCGACCACCGGCGCAGCGGTCTCGGCCACTCAGTCGTTCAAGCCGACCGAAGGGCGCCAGTATGAAGTGGGCGTGAAGTATCAACCGGTAGGCAGCAAGAACCTTTACACCGCCGCGGTCTACGACCTGCGCCAGGAGAATGTCAAAGTTGCCGAAGGTAACCTGACCCGCCAGGTAGGCGAACTGCAGGTCCGCGGTCTTGAACTGGAAGCGACGACCCAGGTAACCGACAACCTCAAGCTGATCGGTTCCTACAGCTACACCGACACTGAAATCCTCAAGGGCGCGGCCAACGAGCAAGGCAATCGCATGGCCCTGATCCCGCGTAACCAGGCGACCCTGTGGGCTGACTACACCTGGTACAACGGCCCGCTTGACGGCTTTGGCATCGGCGGTGGCGTGCGCTACGTCGGCGACAACTATGGCAACACCGCCAACACCGATCTGGCCCACGTTGGCTCCTACACCGTCTACGATGCCTCGGTCCATTACGACCTGGGCCGCAAGATCAACACCCTCAAAGGCATGACCGTAGCGGTCGAAGCCAAGAACCTGTTCGACAAGGACTACCTGGCCAACTGCGATGGCTACTGGTGCTACTACGGTGACGAGCGCAACGTGGTTGCCAGCGTGAATTACAAGTTCTAAGGGCGTTAATGAAAAGCCAGACCATACGCCGCTGGTCCTTTGTCCACACCTGGACCAGCCTGATCTGCACCCTGTTCCTGCTGATGCTGGCAGTGACCGGCCTGCCGCTGATCTTTCACCACGAGATCGACCACTTGCTGGGCGATGCTCCGCAACTGCAGGAGATGCCCGCCGACACGCCGAAACTGGACCTGCAGCAACTGGTCCTCAAAGCCCAGGCGCATCGCCCGGGCGAGGTCATGCAGTACTTCGGCTGGGATGAGGACGACAGTAATGGCGTGATCGCGATCATGGCGGCCACCGCCGGTACCGAGCCGAACTCGTCGCATACCTTCATGCTCGATGCCCGCACCGGTGAAGCGGTGGAAATGCCGTCGGCCAATGGCGGCTTCATGATGACCATGCTGCGTCTGCATGTAGACATGTTTGCCGGCCTGCCCGGCAAGCTGCTGCTGGCGTTCATGGGCGTGCTGTTCGTCGTCGCGATCATCTCCGGCACGGTGCTCTATGCGCCGTTCATGCGCCGCCTGAAGTTCGCCACGGTGCGCCATGAAAAGTCGCCGCGCTTGCGCTGGCTCGATCTGCACAACCTGATCGGCATCGTCACCCTGACCTGGGCCCTGGTGGTTGGCGTGACCGGGGTGATCAGTGCCCTGTCGGACCTGGTCATCGCGGCATGGCGCAACGACAGTTTGAGCGCGATGGTGGCGCCTTACCGTGACGCCCCGCCGTTGACGCAACTGGCACCGGTCAGCCGGGTGCTGGACATCGCCGCCGAAGCCGCGCCGGGGATGGTGCCGGACTTTATCGCGTTTCCGGGCACGCGCTTCTCCAGCGAGCATCATTACGCGGTGTTCATGAAAGGAGGTACGCACCTGACTGCACACCTGCTGACTCCGGTACTGATCGATGCATCGACCCTGGCGGTGACCGCGGTTGGCGATCGCCCCTGGTACATGGACGCGATGGGACTGTCGCAGCCGCTGCACTTTGGTGACTACGGTGGCCGGCCGATGCAGATCCTCTGGGCGCTGCTCGATGTACTGACCATCATCGTGCTGGGCAGCGGATTGTACCTGTGGTGGGGCAAACAACGGCGTCCGCGGGTGCAGGAGGTGGCAGCATGAGCCACCGATCGCAATCAACCCGCAGGGTCTTTGCCTGGCCGCTGGTCATTGGCCTGTCGGGTGCAGCCGGGCTGTTCGCCGCGCTGCTTGGCGATGGCTGGTGGGATGCTCTGGCCTGGGTTGGCCTGGGCATTCCCGCGGTGTTGGGTCTGCGTGGGTTCTGGCGACCCCGCACCTCAGTGTCATAACAGTGTACCGACTGCGCCTGACTACGCGCTCCTAGCATGGCCAGCTCCTTTTCTGCAGGAGCTGGACCATGACCCCCCTTGAACGCATCGAAGCCGTCGATCAGCAGATCGCCGAGCTGCTCAACGACCTTCCATCCCCAGAGCAACAACTCCTGAATGGCAACCAAGGTGCGCGCCAGCGTCTTCATGGCGCACTGGCGAGTTTCTGGTCGAGCGCCAATCCAGAAGGTGTCACGCGCAAGCAGCAACTGATCACCCTGCGCCGCGATCAGATGCTCGCTGAAGTGGACCTGCGCGTGGCCGACCAGACCTTGAGCGCCGACCAGGCCTGGCAGATGCGTACCTGCCTGGAGCTTCCTCAGTCCTGGCAACGCCGGCATCTACCACAGCAGCAGCGCCCACAGGTTTATCGGCCGCTGCTGGAGAGCAGCCAACCGAGCTGGCGCAGCTACCTGCATGGCACCCTGGTGATCATTGCAGGCACCCCGGAAGGCACCCTGCTCAACCCGGGAGAGACCAGTGGCCGGGCGTTGCTATGCAGCTTGTCCCATGGCATCGAAGCCTATGCCACGCTTGCCGAGCTACACGCCGAACTGTGCGAGCGCCTGGACGATCCACAGCAAAGCAAACCCCTGCTCCATCTCTTCAGCAACCAGGAGGATGCCGAACGCGCGCGTCATGCCGAACGGCTGCGCTATGACTGGTACGCCTATGATCTGCTCGAAGAACAGATCGAGCGTTTGCTCGACACCCAGCGACAGCGCCTGAGCAACGCCTGGCTGCAAGAGCAACAGGGCAACCTCCGGGCCCGGCTCGACAAAGCAATGAGCCTGAAGGAAGACTGTGGCGCTCAGGCTGCACTGCAAACCCGCTATTCCTTGCTGCTGGAGAAACACTTGCCCGCATGGCTGCGCAAGACCAGCGCCCAGGGGCTTAGCCACATCATGCAGACCTTGCAAGAACTGGTGCTGGCCACGGAAGAAGCGGCCGCACCCGGCATCCTCACCCTCACCCGGTTTCAGCAGCAACACAGCTTGCTGGCATGGACCCGTGAGCGCCTGCAAACACGCATTCGCCACGATCTGGGCGTAACGCTTGCGCCTGAACAGATCAGGGTCAGCATCACCCGCGGGCGCCAGACCGGGCCCCATCTGAACCCGCTGAACCCATCGAGTCATGTCACCTGGCAAGGCGTAGTCCACGTCGGCGACGAACTCGTGGAGATGATCACCCAAACCTTTCCGTTAGACCTATTGGCGTTGAACAATCTGCCCTGGTTCGATTTCGACTACTGGCTCACGGCGAGGATTTCTCATGCGCAAAGAGCGGAGCTTCCCGCCGAGCTCTCCCCCGCCTATGTGAAGACACTCATCCGCGATCTGAACGTCGGCGGGAGCTACGCCGAGTTTCTCTATACCCAATTGATCGATTCACGCGCCGGGCGTTGGCGCACGCAGGCGCACGCCCGGATCAACCGTGCCCGGATGCGCGCCGAAGCGGCCAAAGCCCGCTATGCCGGGCATTTCGCCGAGGATCGGCTGGAACGTGGGTACCGTTGGGTGACTGCCGTACTCGACGCCCCTGACAATGGCAACAGCCGCCAAGTGGAAGGCCACTCGATTCAGGTTCGGCAATTGCTGATCAAGGGACATACCCTGCAAGGCGTACTGTTGATCAATGCTCAAGAACAGAGCATTCCCTCCTTTGTCCTGTACACCCCGGACGCACCGGACAGGCGATCCTGGCGCGAATACAGCAGCGTCCGTGCGTTGTTACGCGCCGTACGCACCAGCCCGCCGCTACGCCAGTACATTACCCAACGTCTGCCACAACTCGATCCGGCCATTACCGAGCGACTGCTGACCAAAGGTCGACTGGGCCCTTATTTCACCCAGCCAGCCATCTCAGGTGATCTGTTCTTCGCTTACTACATGGCTGAGGTACGCGGCCTGCTCGCGGCGGTCAGCACCAGCAGTCGAACGACCGCCGAGGTCAACGTGCAGTCGGTCATCGATGCAGCCTGGCTGATCGTCGACCTGATCAGTCTGGTACTCCCCAATCGCGCCATGCTGGCACTGTCCACAGGCCGCCTGGCGCTTGAGGTCTGGGATGGCTTCGAAGCTTATAGGCAAGAGGACCGGGAAGGCGTTCTCAGGCACCTCTACAACGCCCTTAGTCACGCCAATGACGCGGCCACCAGCTACGTTGGTACAGGCTTCATGCGCCGAGCCATCCGCGGCATACCCAAGCGACCACCGCTGCCGGTGCCAGGCCGTTTTCAGGTCAGCCCCGAAACCAGCACGCTGCGCTACCGTATCGATGGTATCTATGGCGAAGGCGTGTACGAAAAAGCTTCTGCCTTTGAAGGGCTCTCCCAGTACTACGTGAAGGATAACCAGGGGCACTATTACAAGGTCAGCTTCGATGGCCAGCGTTGGCATGTGCTCGATCCCGAAGAACCGGACGCCTACCTTCAACTCCCGCTCAAGCGTCGCGAGAACGGTGACTGGGTTATCGATTCACCGGTGATCTGGAACGAAGGGCTGCCGGACCTGAAACGCTTGCTGGATGACTGTCGCCTGGCAGACCCGCTTGATGGCCAAGCTGTCGACGGCGGCCATGGAGTGTATGAGGACGACGGCCAGCTGTACCTGCAGGCCGGCTCCAGGCAGCTGCCTCTGCGTCGGCACCTGCTGGACAAGCACTTTCACCTGATTATTCCCGACGCCCAGCGCGCCACGGTTGTTGCCTGGGCGGTACTGCGCTGGCACCAGGGCAGTTGGCGCATCAGGGTCCGCCAGACCGGCCGCAGCAGCGACTGGCTGGCGTTGCCCGCTGGCTACCAGTAGTGGGTGCCGGTGGGAGCGGGCTTGCCCCGCGATGCGATGTGGCTGCTAGACCGCTTTCGCGGGGCAAGCCCGCTCCCACAGAAGCCCGCTCCCACCGGTCAGTCAGTCAGCTTCGGCAAGCACTCATCCAGCCGCTTGTGCAGGGCACTGCCACTCGGCCAGTTACGCAACAGCCGCGCCCGGTCACGGGCGAAGGCCGGGGCGAAACTGAGCTGGGTGGCGTGCTGGCACATGGCGTCCAGGTCGATCAGCGACCACTGACCGTCCTGCCAGAACAGGTTGTGGCCCTTCATGTCGCCATGGCTGATGCGCTCATGGATCAGCTGCTTCAACAGCGCTTGCAACGCCTGCAACTGCGCCTCGGGCACCTCGCCACTGTCGACGTAAGGCGCAAAACATTCGATCAGGTCCGGCCCGTCGGCATACTCGGTCACCAGATAGGCGCGACTGCGCAGGCCAATGACCCGCTGCTCCAGCACCGCCAGCGGCCGTGGCGTGGCAATGCCGAGAAACTCCAGGCGATGCCCTTCGATCCACGAGTGCCAGGCCCGGCTCGGGCGCCAGAAACGCTTGAACCAGTGCGCGGTGTTCTTGATGTTGTAGCGTTTGAGGACCAATGGCCGGCCGTTCACGTCAATGCGCGCGACACTGGCGGCACCACCGGTCTTGTACAGGTGACCCTGGTCGATCAGCGCATCGGCCTGCTCCAGCACCGGCAGCATGGCCGCCAGCTCGTTGCGGCGGATCGAACGCAAGCCAGAGAGACCGCGCTCGACGCTGAACAACGTGCACTCGCGCCCGGCCTTCTCCAGGTAATCCTTCAGACGCCAGTTGCGCACCTTGTCGATCTGCTTCTGCAAGGCTTCCAGCGGCAGGGCGTGCTCGGCGTTGGCCAGCAGATAATGCACTAGCAGTTCTTCGATGAACGGCTCCAGACGCTTGGGCAGTTGCGCGAAGAGAACACCCAGGTTCTGCAACACTTGCGGGCGAGAAAGAGGTTTGCCAAGGGTTTCGGCTTTGATCCCAGCACCATCGATCAGGTACAGCTGGCCGCCATGGCGCAACAGGTTGTCCAGGTGCAGGTCTTCCTGCCACAAGCCCTTGGCATGCATCTGCCCGACTGCCGCCAGCGCTTCACCCAGCACCAGCTGCTGCTCATCGGCCAGCGGCGGCAAGGCTTCGACCGCTGCCCAGGCATCGGCCAGGCTCTGCGCATCTTCGAGGAATTCGAACAGTAACCAGCCACCCTCGCCTTCGCGCAAGCCATCGGCAAGCAACAGTGGTGTGGTCAGGCCTTGTGCCGCCAACAGGCGCGCACCTTCAAGCTCACGCTGGAAATGCCGGGAAGCACTGCTGCCCACCAGCAACTTTGCCAGCACCGGCTTGCCACGCCAGACGCCAGCGCCGACATAACGTTGCCCGGGCAACACCCGCAGCAGGCTGAGCAGTTGCAGCTCGGCATTGCCAGCGGCGTCGGCCAGGCTGATGTTCAGGGGCAGGTCCGGGTGTCGCCCGGCATCCTTGAGTTCGGACAAACGCATCAACGAGCCTCTTTCGCACGGCGGCGGCGCGTCAGGCGCTGCAGCCAGGTATCGACCAGCATGCTGTCGGCAGGCTGTTCCAGGTAGGATGACAGCATCACCCGCACTTCAGCTTCGCTCCAGACCGGGGCACGGCGCAACAGCGGCTCAAGGTCCTTGAGCCGGTCACGCATGCCCAGCAACAGCGGCCGGGTTTTCTCCAGGTCGATCAATTGCGCCAGCCAGCCATCGCTGCGCTCGCGCAGGAAGATGTGCTTGGGATAGAAGCAGCCATGCACCTGGCCGGCGGCGTGCAGGGTACGCGCCAGCAGGCCACAGGCGCGCAGGATGTCCTGGCGCTGGCCGATCTCCAGCATCGGCCATTGCCCGAGCAAGCCGTCCAGATCGTCCCAGTCGTCGAGGGCACGGGTCATCAGGATCGCCCGGCGTTCGCCGTCGACTGTGCGCTCACCGTAGTAGACCGCCTGCAGCGCGGGAATCCCCAGCTTCTGATAGCGGCTGATATTGCGAAACTCACGGGCGAAGGTCGGCTCGCCGAAGGGCCGGTGCAAGGTACGGGTCAGGTAATCGCTCTGGCGCTTGAGGTAGTAGCCCTTACCCTCCAGCTCCAGGCGAAAGACGCTGCTCCAGCCGCCGCGACCGGTATTGGGCTCATCCACCGCGTCGAGTTGCAGTGCCCAGAGCTGGTCGAAACCGTTCAGGCCATGGCGCTCAAGCAGTGCCGTCTCGGCACTGGCGAGAAAGTCATTCATTCGCGTCCCTCGAAAAACGTCACGACATGCCGGATCCGGCGCTTGTCCGCCGCATTCAGGCGCTCGCGTCCACGATACTGCAGGTAAAAGCGCAAACGCTGGGTGGCCGACAGGTGATACTTGGCCACTTTGTCCAGGCATGCCAGGTCTTTGGTGATCCGGTAGCGCAGCATGAAGCCCCACCAGAAGTCGCCGGTCGGGCAATCGATCAAGAATAGCCGGGCCTGGTCATCGACCAGCAGGTTGCGCCACTTCAGGTCGTTATGGGTGAAGTGGTGGTCATGCATGATCCGCGTATGCCGGGCCAGTTGACGGCTGACGTGGTCGACCCAGCCGCGGTCGGCCAGACGTTGATCCTTGCGCTCGGCCAGCGCCGACAGGTCTTCGGTGCGCGGCAGCTCACGGGTGATCATCGCCCCGCGGCCAAAGGCCAGACCGTTGCGCTCCAGGCCCCAGGCCACGACTTCGGCGGTGGGAATATCCCACTTGGCGAACTGCTTGAGGTTCTGCCACTCGGCCTTGATCCGCGGACGCCCCAGGTAGCGGCGCAAGCCTTTTCCAGCACCGATGTAACGTTTGACGTAATAGTTGACGCCGTCACGCTGAACGCGGATCACCTCACTCAACGGATCGTGCGTCAGGCGCTCGCCCTGCAAGGCGAAGACCGCCTCGATACTGCCAAAATCCGCCGCCAGTGCCTGGCAATCAGGCGCCAGTGTCCATCCCGCCATCAGAGCGCATCCCCGTATCGTTGTTTACGCTCGTAGAGCTTCTGGGCCTTGCCTTCCAGCCAGCGCAGCAGCGCGGCCTCTTCAGCAAGGATCTGACGCAGTGGTTGCTGGAAATAACCACGCAGGAAGCGCAGCTTGTCGCGCGTGGTCAGGCCGATGTCCAGCGCCGAAAAATACAGCGCGGCCAGGTCCTTGTTACGCCAGCGTCGGGAGATGGTGGTGCGGGTCTGTGCACGGTGCAGGTCGATCACCGATAGCCTGAAATCATCAGCCGTCACTTCACGATCGGTGTGCAGCAGGAAATGGCAGATGTAGCAGTCGCGGTGATTGACCCCGGCGCGGTGCATCATCCCGGTCATGCGCGCCACTTCGGCAATCAGCGCATGTTTGAGACGCGGCAGCGGCGGCTGCTTGACCCAGTCGATACTGAAGTCTTCCAGGCTGATGGTCGGTGCCAGCTCTTCGGTGACGATGAACGAATGCTGCCCGGCCGGATTGCTGCCACGTTCGCCGTAAGCGACGGCGGTCATGGTCGGCACCCCGACTTCATGCAGGCGCTGGATCGCCCGCCATTCCTGGCCAGCGCCGAGCACCGGCAGCTTGGCAGTGAACAGGTTCTTGAAGATCTCGCCCCAGCCAATGCCGCGGTGGATCTTGACGAAGTAGCCACGCCCTTCGACTTCAGTACGCAGGGTGCGACGGCCTTCCAGCTCGCGGTATACCTGACCCTGCAGGCCCTCCACGGCATCAAAGGCATCGCGCCCGGCCCACAGGCGTTTGAACGGCTCGGCCAGTATCAGTTTCATTTACGCTCCGGGGCCAGGATCACATCGGCGGCATGCTCGGGCATGCTGTAGAGATCAGCGCTGTCGGCGAAGGCCAGCCCGTTGCGCGCCCAGCTGGCGCGGGCTGCATCGTCTTCGAGCATGCGTTGTAGGTACTGGTTGAGCTGCTCCTGTTCGAACGGCTCGTCAAGCACCAGGCCACTGTCGGCTTCGGCAATGTAATGGGCATAGCCACAGACCTTTGACACCAGCACCGGCAAGCCGGCAACCAGCGCTTCGAGCAACACCGTGCCGGTGTTTTCGTTATAGGCCGGGTGAATCAACAGGTCGGCACCGAGCAGGAAACGCGGGATATCACTGCGGCCCTTGAGGAACTGCACCTGATCGGTCAAGCCAAGGGCCGCGCTTTGCAGCTGGAACACCTTGGGATCATCCTGACCGATGACCATCAGCCGCGTGCGTTTGCGCAGTGCCGACGGCAAGGCCGCCAGGGCCTTGAGGCTGCGGTCGACGCCCTTGGTCTTGAACCCGGAGCCGATCTGCACCATCAGCAACTGGTCGTCCTTGAGGTCGAACTCGCGACGAAATTCGGCGCGGATCTCGGCGGCATTGGCCGGTGCCCGGCGGTCCTGGGAAATACCCGGTGGTAGCAGATGGAAACGCTCCAGCGGGGTGCCGTAATGCTTGATGAACAGCGGTTGCTGGACTTCCGAGATCATCAGGACCTCGGTCTTGGCGTCCTTGGCAAACACCGCACGCTCGTACTCGGCAAAGTGCCGGTAGCGGCCCCAGCGCCGGTACAGCGAGTTACGCAGGTTCTGCGCCTTGTCTTCGAAACAGCCATCGGCGGCGTAGTAGACATCCAGCCCCGGCATCTTGTTGAAGCCGATCAGGCGGTCGACCGGACGCTTGGCCAGGTCGGCTTCCATCCAGGCACTGAGCTTTTCATTGCGCCGATGGTTGAACAGCGCCTTGACCGGCGCCACCAGCACTTCGAAGCCTTCCGGCACATCGCCTTCCCAGATCAGCGTGTAGACACGGATCTGATGGCCACGGCGCTGGCACTCCAGGGCAATACGCATGAAGTCGCGCTGCAGGCCACCGAAGGGGAAATATTTGTACAGCACAAAAGCCAGTTGCATTAACGAACATCCTCAGCCAGCAGCAACGCGCGCAATTGGCTCGCCACACGCTCGGGATTCAGGCGAGTGAAGCACAGCGGCCACTCGCGTTTGAGATCGAACCGGCGCTGGTCTTCAGCGCTCGGTTTATAGGTACATTTCTTCTGCAGGCAGGGTGCGCAGGCAAGATCGCTGGCCAGGTGGACCTGAGACTTGCCGTAGGCACCGGTCAGCCCCGGGTTGGTCGGGCCGAACAGCGACAGGGTCGGCACATCCAGCGCTGCCGCCAGATGGCCAAGACCGGTATCCACCGCCACACAGGCTTTGGCAGCCGCCAACACGCGAGCCACACCGGCCAGGTTCAATTTGGGCAGTACCTGGCAGTTATTCAAGCCCTTGGCGATGCGCTCGGCACGCGCCTGCTCGGCCGGGTTGCCCCACGGCAGACGCACCTCCAGGCCCTGCTGGCCGAGGCGCTCGGCCAGCTGACGCCAGTAGGCCTCGGGCCAGTGCTTGGTCGCCCAGGTCGTACCGTGCAGAAACACCACGAACGGCGCGGCCGCTGGCAACTGCAGGCGGTTGAGGTCCAGGCCGTAGTCGCCCAGACCGGCCGGCAGGTCGTAGCCCAGGGCCAGGGCGAACAGCTGACGCACCCGTTCCACCGCATGTTGCCCACGCTGCACCGAAAAACGCCGGTCATAGAAGCGGCTGGCCAAGCCTTCGCGCGCCGAATAGCGATCGAGCCCGGCCACCGGAGCCTTGACGTAGCGGGTCAGCCACGCGGATTTGACCAGGCCCTGGGCATCGATCACCAGGTCATACTTGGTCTCGTGCAAACGCTGCTTGAACTGGCGCCATTCGCCATTCTTGAAGGTCTGCCAGAGGTTCTTGCGCCAGCGGCGGATCGCCACCGGAATCACCTTGTCCACCGCCGGGTGCCAGCTGGGGATCTCGGCAAAGCCTTCCTCGACCACCCAATCGAAGCGAATACCGGGAATCGCCCGGGCCGCGTCGGTGAGTGCCGGCAGTGCGTGAATCACGTCGCCCAGGGAAGAGGTCTTGATCAGCAATACCCGCACTTAGTCGACCTCGGCCAGAACATCGATCAGGCCCGGACCATTGAGGCGCTGCAACGCAGCCACCACTGCCTCGGGCTCGAGCTGACGCAAGCAGTTGTAATGGCCGAAACGGCAGGTACGGTCGAAGCAGGGGCTGCATTCCAGGCCCAGGCGCACCACTTCGACCTGATCGGCCAACGGCGGAGTGAAGCCCGGCGAGGTCGAGCCGTAAACAGCCACCAGCGGCCGGTTGAGGGCAGCGGCGACATGCATCAGCCCGGAATCGTTGGACACCACCGCATCGCTGCACGACAGCAGGTCGATGGCTTCGGCCAGCGAAGTTTCGCCACTGAGATTGCTGGCTTCCTCACGCAGGCCAGGAATCAGCCGGTCGCGAATCGACTCGCCCACGGCGTGATCGTTCTTCGAACCGAACAGCCAGACCTGCCAGCCTTCGCGGATCTTGGTCTCGGCCACTTTGGCGTAATGCTCCGACGGCCAGCGCTTGGCTTCGCCGAACTCGGCGCCCGGACACAAGGCCAGTACCGGACGGTCCAGGCTCAGGCCGAACTTGGCCAGGGCGGCATCGCGGCTGGCAGCCTCGATCTGCAGGCTCGGGCGCGGGTACGGCTTGGGCAGCTCGGTACCCGCCGGGTAGGCCAGGGCCATGAAGCGCTCGATCATCAGCGGATAACGCGCCTTGTCCAGCTTGCGCACATCGTTGAGCAGGCCGAAACGCAGCTCGCCGCGCCAGCCGGTACGCTTGGGGATACCGGCAAAGAACGGCACCAACGCCGACTTCAGCGAGTTGGGCAGCAGGATCGCCTGGTCGTACTGACCGGCCAGGGACTTGCCGATGCGCCGCCGGGTCGCCAGTTCCAGTGCGCCGTGGCCGAGCGGAAAGCTCAAGGCCTGGCGCACTTCAGGCATGCGTTCGAGGATCGGCCGGCTCCACTCGGGGGCCAGCACGTCGATCACACACGCCGGATGTTGCTGCTTCAGGCAATGGAACAAGGTTTGCGCCATTACCATGTCGCCCACCCAGCTGGGGCCAATGATCAAAATTCTCATGCTTTATCCAGAAACGATCAGGGAGGCTGCAGCCTGTCCGCGAACAGCCTGGCCTCCCCTCTTTATATTCAGGCTATATGTGGACCAGTGTACGCCACTCGGGCTGTAGTGTGGTCTTGGCAGGCTTCCTGCCGCCTGATTCGCCTGGTTCAACCGCTCATGCCAGCCCCAGCTCAGCCCAGATACGCCGTACTTCCCGGCGCTCCTGGACAAACTGCGAGGCATCGATCACCCCGGCCTGCTTCTGCAGGGCCTGGCGGTGCGCCGCCGAGCGGAACGCTTTGTACACCTCACGCAGCAGTATGGCGTCGCTGGCAGGCATCAGTCCGGCCTGCTCGAGCTCTTCGAGGATGCGGATGTTGTCGGTCCAGCGCAGCAGTTCCGGATGGTCGTGAGACCAGGCCAAAGCGGCGTATTGCACCATAAATTCGATATCGACGATACCACCGGCATCCTGCTTGATATCGAAGGGCACGCCGGCCTCGAACGCGTTGGCACCGGTACCGGCGGCGCTGACCTTGGTCCCCAGGTTGTCGCGCATCTTGGCGCGCATGTCGCTGACTTCGGCCTGCAGCTTGGGCAGGTCGCGGGCCTGGCCCAGAATCTGCGCGCGCACCGTCTCGAACGCGCTGCCCAGCTGCGCACAACCTGCCAGCACCCGCGCCCGCACCAGCGCCTGGTGTTCCCAGGTCCAGGCCTCGTTCTGCTGATAGCGCTCGAAGGCACCCAGCGAACTGACCAGCAGGCCGGAAGCGCCGGAAGGACGCAGGCGCATGTCCACGTCGTAGAGCTGCCCGGAGTTGGTCTGGGTGGCCAGCAGGTGGATGATCCGCTGGCCCAGGCGGGTAAAGAACTGGGCACTGTCGATCGGTTTGGCGCCATCGGTTTCAGCCTGGGGGTCGCCATCATGGATGAACACCAGGTCAAGGTCCGAACCATGGCCAAACTCGATACCACCGACCTTGCCGTAGCCAATAATGATGAAACCGGGGTCACACAGGCTGCCGTCGCTGCGTTTGGGCTGTCCATGGCGCGCCACGGTCTGGCGCCAGGCCAGGGCCAGCACCTGGTTGAGGATGGCTTCAGCCAGCCAGGTCAGGTAATCGCTGACCTTCATCAGCGGCAGATTGCCGGCGATTTCCGACGCCGCTACCCGCAGGCTGTGGGCCAGCTTGAAGTGCCGCAGCGCTTCCATCTGCTGTTCAAGATCGTCCTCGGGAATCCGCGTCAGCCGCTCGCGCAATTCAGCCGCCAGCTCCGGGGCCTTGGGCGGGCTGAACAAACGGCCTTCGTTAAGCAGCTCGTCGAGCAACAGCGGGAAACGGGTGATCTGTTCGGCAATCCACGGGCTGGCGGCGCACAGGGTCAGCAAGCGCCGCAGCGCCCCCGGGTTCTCGGTCAGCAACACCAGATACGCCGAGCGCCGGGCCACCGCCTCTACCAGCGGCAGCACGCGCTCCAGTACCAGGTCCGGGTCGGCGTGCTCCACCGCCTGGGCCAGCAAACGCGGAATGAAGGCGTCCAGACGTTCGCGCCCCAAGCGCTGCATGGCGCGCAGCTGCGGACTGGCGCGCAACCCGGCGAGCTGCTTGAGTGCCTTGCCCGGATCGGCAAAGCCGGCGTCTTGCAACTGACGGCAAGCGGCTTCTTCATTCTGGGCTTCTTCCCACAGCGGCAGCCATTCGCCACCGACAATCACTTCGCCCTCTTCGTTTTCGTCCTCATCCGGATCGGCGATGACCTGGCGGAAGTGCCAGTCGATCCGACCGCGCCAGTGCGTCAGCTGGTCACGGAAGCTCGCCCAGTTGCTGAAGCCGAGCATAAAGGCAATACGCACACGGTCCAGTTCACCATCCGGCAACATCTGCGTCTGACGGTCGGCAATCGCCTGGATCGCGTGCTCGGTGTAACGCAGGAACTCATAGCCCTCACGCAGTTCGGCAACCACTGCAGGCGGCAGGTACCCCTGGCCCTCAAGCGTCACAAGGACTTTCAGCAAAGGCCGCTGTTGCAGGCTCAGGTCGCGGCCGCCATGGATAAGCTGAAACGCCTGGGCGATGAACTCGACCTCGCGAATGCCACCAGCTCCCAGCTTGATGTTGTCAGCCATGCCCTTGCGCCGCACTTCCTGCTGGATCAGCTGCTTCATGGTGCGCAGCGCTTCGATCGCGGAAAAGTCCAGGTAACGCCGGTAAACGAAGGGTCGCAGTACATCCAGCAATTGCGCGCCGGCCACCTGGTCACCGGCCACTACCCGCGCCTTGATCATCGCGTAGCGTTCCCAGTCGCGGCCCTGGTCCTGGTAGTACTGCTCAAGTGCATTAAAGCTGAGAGCCAGCGCACCGGACGAGCCGTAAGGACGCAGGCGCATGTCGACACGGAACACGAAGCCGTCGACGGTGATCGGGTCCAGGGCCTTGATCAGGCGCTGGCCCAGGCGGGTGAAGAACTCCTGGTTGTCCAGCGAGCGCTTGACCCCTTCGGTCTCGCCACCTTCAGGGAAGGCAAAGATCAGGTCGATGTCCGACGACAGGTTCAGCTCCACCGCGCCAAGCTTGCCCATGCCCAGCACCACCATATGTTGCGGCAGGCCACTGCGATGCCCGATCGGGGTACCGAATTGCTGGCAATGGCGTGGGTACAGCCATTGGTAGGCCTGATCGATGCAAGCGTCGGCCAGGTCCGACAGGTCACGGCAGGTCTGCACCAGGTCGGCCTGGCGGTTCAGGTCACGCCAGATGATCCGCACCTGCTGGCGGCTGCGCTGGCGCCGCAGGTTGCGCGCCAGCTCGTCTTCGCTCGTGGCAGCCTGGGTGGCAGCGGCAATCTGCGCGCACAGCTCGCCCGGCGCGAAGCTGCGGTCGAGTTCGCCGCTGGCGACCAGATCGAGGAGCATGGCCGGATCACGCAGTGCTTGTTCGAAGACAAAGTCGCTGGCCGCGGTAACCCGGGCGAACTGCGCCCAACGCTGGGCCGTCCAGCTCTCGAGCGATAAAGAAGGCGTCTGGGCAACCGCGTCACGCAACGATTGCTCGCTGCGGCTGACAAACGGCGCAAGGGTGGCGGGCACATCGGCCAGCAATGGCAGGCTCATGGTCTATCCTTGATCGGCGAGAAAAGATTGGCAGCGAGCTGTGGGAGCGGGCTTGCCCCGCGATTGCAATTTTCCTGGCAAAACGCAATCGCGGGACAAGCCCGCTCCCACCGACCAGAGTTGGACTGTCATACAAAAGTTAGAAATAGCTGAAAAATCTGATTCTCTGGCAGAAACCATCGCAGCAAACCTTTTCTTAACTTGTTTTTAACTACCGGTATCGATTTTTCTCACAACCCGAACAGAGGCCACGAGCCATTTTTCTGTAGTTTTACTACTGCTTCTTCACTTCAAAAGCATGAAATGGTGATTCATTTGTAGTAAAACTACACAACGCCGGTACACTCTCCGGTAATCCAAGAATTTCATGTCGTCTGCCCAAAAGGCCAGTCGCAAACTCAGGCAACCGATTCTGGAAGCCTTTCCGCCCTGGAGCAAGCCATGCAAGACCTCGATCCCGTCGAAACCCAGGAATGGCTGGACGCCCTGGAGTCGGTTCTCGACAAAGAAGGCGAAGACCGCGCTCACTATCTGATGACCCGTATGGGCGAGCTGGCCACCCGTAGTGGCTCCCAGCTGCCATATGCCATCACCACGCCATACCGCAACACCATCCCTGTCACCCACGAAGCACGCATGCCTGGCGACCTGTTCATGGAACGCCGCATTCGCTCGTTGGTGCGTTGGAACGCGCTGGCCATGGTGATGCGCACCAACCTGAAAGACTCGGACCTGGGCGGCCACATTTCGAGCTTCGCCTCCAGTGCCACCCTGTATGACATCGGCTTCAACTACTTCTTCCAGGCCCCGACCGACGAGCACGGCGGCGACCTGATCTACTTCCAGGGCCACACCTCGCCAGGCGTCTATGCCCGCGCGTTCATGGAAGGCCGCATCACCGAAGAGCAGATGAACAACTTCCGTCAGGAAGTCGACGGCAAGGGCCTGTCGTCCTACCCGCACCCTTGGCTGATGCCTGACTTCTGGCAGTTCCCGACCGTTTCGATGGGTCTGGGCCCGATCCAGGCCATCTACCAGGCACGCTTCATGAAGTACCTGGAGCACCGTGGCTACATCCAGCCAGGCAAGCAGAAAGTCTGGTGTTTCCTGGGCGATGGCGAGTGCGACGAGCCGGAATCGCTGGGTGCAATCTCGCTGGCTGGCCGCGAGAAGCTCGACAACCTGATCTTCGTCATCAACTGCAACCTGCAGCGCCTCGATGGCCCGGTTCGCGGCAACGGCAAGATCATCCAGGAACTCGAAGGCGTATTCCGCGGTGCACAGTGGAACGTGACCAAAGTCATCTGGGGCCGTTTCTGGGACCCGCTGCTGGCCAAGGACGTCGACGGTATCCTGCAACGTCGCATGGACGAAGTCATCGACGGCGAGTACCAGAACTACAAAGCCAAAGACGGCGCGTTCGTGCGCGAGCACTTCTTCAACACGCCTGAACTCAAGGCGATGGTTGCCGATCTGTCTGACGACGAGATCTGGAAGCTCAACCGTGGCGGCCACGACCCGTACAAGGTCTACGCGGCGTACCACGAAGCGGTCAACCACAAAGAGCAACCGACCGTCATCCTGGCCAAGACCATCAAGGGTTATGGCACCGGTGCCGGCGAAGCGAAAAACACCGCGCACAACACCAAGAAAGTCGACGTCGACAGCCTGAAGCTGTTCCGTGACCGCTTCGACATCCCGGTCAAGGACGAAGACCTGGAGAACCTGCCGTTCTTCAAGCCAGAGCCCGACAGCGCCGAAGCCCGCTACCTGAGCGAGCGCCGCACTGCCCTGGGCGGTTTCGTGCCGCAGCGCCGCGCGCAGAGCTTCAACATCCCGACTCCGCCACTGGAAACCCTCAAGGCCATCCTCGACGGCTCGGGCGACCGCGAAATCTCCACCACCATGGCCTTCGTGCGGATCCTCGCGCAGCTGGTCAAGGACAAGGAAATCGGCCAGCGCATCGTTCCGATCATCCCGGACGAAGCCCGTACCTTCGGTATGGAAGGCATGTTCCGCCAGCTGGGCATCTACTCGTCCGTCGGCCAGCTCTACGAGCCAGTCGATAAAGACCAGGTGATGTTCTACCGCGAAGACAAGAAAGGTCAGATCCTCGAAGAAGGCATCAACGAAGCGGGCGCCATGTCCTCCTTCATCGCTGCCGGTACTTCGTACTCGAACCACAACCAGCCGATGCTGCCGTTCTACATCTTCTACTCGATGTTCGGCTTCCAGCGTATCGGTGACCTGGCCTGGGCCGCTGGCGACAGCCGTACCCGTGGCTTCCTGATCGGCGGTACCGCCGGCCGTACCACCCTCAACGGTGAAGGCCTGCAGCACGAAGACGGTCACAGCCACATGCTGGCCGCGACCATCCCGAACTGCCGCACCTACGATCCGACCTACGGCTACGAGCTGGCGGTGATCATTCAGGACGGCATGAAGAAGATGACCGAAGAGCAACAGGACGTCTTCTACTACATCACCGTGATGAACGAAGCCTACACCCAGCCAGCGATCCCAGCCGGCGCCGAGGAAGGCATCATCAAGGGCATGTACCTGCTCGAGGAAGACACCCGCGAAGCGGCGCACCACGTTCAGCTGATGGGCTCCGGCACCATCCTGCGTGAAGTGCGTGAAGCGGCGAAGATCCTGCGTGAAGAATTCAACGTCGGTGCCGACGTCTGGAGCGTCACCAGCTTCAACGAACTGCGTCGCGACGGCCTGGCCGTAGAGCGCAGCAACCGTCTCAAGCCTGGTCAGAAGCCACAGATCACCTACATCGAAGAGTGCCTGGCTGGCCGTAAGGGCCCGGTCATCGCCTCTACCGACTACATGAAGCTGTTCGCCGAACAGATTCGCCAGTGGGTACCGAGCAAAGAGTTCAAAGTCCTGGGTACCGACGGTTTCGGTCGCAGCGACAGCCGCAAGAAGCTACGTCACTTCTTCGAAGTCGACCGTCACTTCGTCGTGCTGGCTGCACTGGAAGCCTTGGCTGACCGTGGCGAGATCGAACCCAAGGTTGTGGCCGACGCCATCGCCAAGTTCGGTATCGACCCGGACAAACGCAACCCACTGGACTGCTGAGGAGTATTTTTAAGTGAGCGAACTCATTCGCGTACCTGACATCGGCAGCGGTGAAGGTGAAATCATTGAGCTGTTCGTCAAAGTCGGCGACCGTATCGAGGCTGACCAGAGCCTGCTGACCCTGGAGTCCGACAAAGCCTCCATGGAGATCCCGGCCCCCAAGGCCGGTGTGATCAAGTCGCTGAAGGTCAAACTCGGCGACCGCCTGAAAGAAGGTGACGAGCTGATGGAACTGGAAGTCGAGGGCGCCGCTGCGGCGCCTGAGGCTCCGGCTGCTGCACCGGCTGCCGCGGCTCCTGCTGCCGCTCCGGTTGCAGAGGCTGCGCCTGCTCCGGCAGCTGCCCCGGCGGCTGCCACGGTTCAGGACATCCACGTTCCGGACATCGGCTCCTCGGGCAAAGCCAAGATCATCGAAGTACTGGTCAAGGTCGGCGATACCGTCGAAGCCGACCAGTCGCTGATCACCCTGGAATCGGACAAAGCCTCGATGGAGATTCCGTCTCCAGCCGCTGGCGTGGTCGAAGCCGTGATTGCCAAGCTGGACGACGAAGTCGGTACCGGCGACCTGATCCTCAAGCTGAAAGTTGCCGGTGCTGCACCGGCTGCCGCTCCAGCACCTGCCGCTGCCGCTCCGGCGCCAGCTGCTCCTGCTGCTGCAGCCGCACCTGCACCTGCGCCGGCTGCCCCAGCCGCCGCACCGGTTGCCGCCCCTGCCGCAGCCAACGGTGCCAAGGTTCACGCCGGCCCGGCCGTGCGTCAGCTGGCCCGTGAGTTCGGCGTCGAGCTGAGCGCGGTAGCGGCCACCGGCCCGCACGGTCGTATCCTCAAGGAAGACGTGCAGGTTTACGTCAAGGCCATGATGCAGAAGGCCAAGGAAGCCCCGGCCGCCGGTGCAACCGGTGGTGCAGGTATCCCGCCGATTCCGGAAGTCGACTTCAGCCGCTTCGGTGAAATCGAAGAAGTGCCGATGACCCGCCTGATGCAGATGGGTGCTACCAACCTGCATCGCAGCTGGCTGAACGTGCCTCACGTGACCCAGTTCGACTCGGCCGACATCACTGAGCTGGAAGCCTTCCGCGTTGCGCAGAAAGCCGTTGCAGAGAAAGCCGGCGTCAAGCTGACCGTCCTGCCGCTGCTGCTCAAGGCCTGTGCCCACCTGCTCAAGGAACTGCCGGACTTCAACAGCTCGCTGGCGCCTAGCGGCAAAGCGATCATCCGCAAGAAGTACGTCAACGTCGGTTTCGCCGTAGACACCCCGGATGGCTTGCTGGTCCCGGTGATCAAGAACGTCGACCAGAAGAGCCTGCTGCAACTGGCTGGCGAAGCGGCGGCCCTGGCGGAAAAAGCCCGGACCAAAAAGCTCTCGGCAGACGACATGCAAGGCGCCTGCTTCACCATCTCCAGCCTCGGTCACATTGGCGGCACCGGCTTCACGCCGATCGTCAACGCGCCGGAAGTGGCGATCCTCGGTGTTTCCAAGGCCACCATCCAGCCAGTCTGGGACGGCAAAGCCTTCCAGCCGAAGCTGATGCTGCCGCTGTCGCTGTCCTACGATCACCGCGTGATCAACGGTGCAGCTGCCGCGCGCTTCACCAAGCGCCTGGGCGACCTGCTGACCGACATCCGCACCATGCTGCTGTAATGCTGTTTCCTGTCTCCCTCTGCCGAGGGAGACAGGCTCCCTTTTCGAGCTGCCACGCTCGTACCTCAACCCCGCCACTTTGGCGGGGCTTTTTTTGTCTGCAATTCCCGGTGGGAGCGGGCTTGCCCCGCGATGCGATGTGACTGACAAACCGCAATCGCGGGGCAAGCCCGCTCCCACCGGGTTTAAGATTCACGCTTGGGTGCCGACACAGTAGATGCAGGCTTGTCAGCCTCAAGCGCATGATGCAACCTTGCCCAAACGCGTAGCAGCAGATTGCGCTATCTTCGCGAACAGCCTTCTTGAAGCGAGCCCTCAATGAAAAGCCAACCCGATGCCGCCAGCCGTATGGTGGCCGAGGTCGTGACGCAATTGCCCGTGCCTTCGCGGCTCGGCATGCTGCGTTTCGAACGGCTGAATGAAGCCAGTTGGGCCCTGCTGTACCTCGACCCCGCCTGCGAACGCCAGTTCGGCCTGGCCGCGGTCGAGCTCTGCGCCCTGGTCGGCTCGCCCTACGCCAGCCTGATGGAGCCCGAGGCTCGCTACAAACTGCATGACGCCATCCAGCTGCAGCTGGGCCAGCGCCCGCACTACCTGGTGCGCTACACCCTGCACACCGCTCAAGGACCGCTGCACCTGCTGGAACTCGGTGAGGCCTACAAGCAGCACAACCGCCAGTTGCTGCGCGGCTACCTGATGGTCATCGACACCCAGCCCGGTGACGGCCCGGACCTCAGCGCCGCCGACCTGGAAACCCGCAACAACCGCCTGCAGATCGCCCTGCAGCTCAACCAGCAGGCGCAGCAGGAACAACTTGAGCACCTGGAACGGGTGCGCGCCCAGCAGGAGCTGATCCTGCACCTCGCCCGTCATCGCTACAGCGCCAGCAACTCGCTGCTCGAAGCCGCCGAGCTGATCACCCGCAGCGCTTGTGAGATCTACAAGATCGAATGTGCGAGCATCTGGTACCTGGAAGGGCAGCGCCTGGAGCCTATCTCCGCGTACTACCGCGAGAGCCAGGAATACCACCTGCCCGATCCCATCGACGCCAGTTGCTTTCCCGACTACCTCGACGCCCTGCACACCAGCCGCGCCATTGACGCCCACAACGCCAGTCACGATCCGCGCACCCGGGAAATGGCTGAAAGCCTGCGCCCGCGCGACATCAACGCGATGCTCGATGCCAGTATCCGTATCGATGGCCAGGTGGTCGGTGTGCTCTGCCTGGAGCACACCGGCTCGGCACGGGCCTGGCAGTCGGATGAAATTGCCTTTGCCGGCGAGCTCGCCGATCAGTTCGCCCAGGTCATCAACAATCACAACCGGCGTACCGCCACCAACGCCTTACATCTGTTCCAGCGTGCTGTCGAACAGAGTGCCAACGCCTTTTTGCTGGTCAACCGCGATGGTGTGGTCGAGTACGTCAACCCGAGTTTCACCGCCATCACCCAGTACAGTACTGAGGAGGTCCATGGCCATCGCCTCTCCGAGCTACCGGCCCTGGAAAACCTCAGTGAGCTGTTGTTCGACGCCCCTTCGAGCCTGGCCATGGGCAACAGCTGGCAGGGCGAATTCAAGAGTCGGCGCAAGAACCTCGAGCCCTACTGGGGGCAGCTGTCGATCTCCAAGGTCTACGGTGATAACCGCGAACTGACCCACTACATCGGCATCTACGAAGACATCACCCAGAGCAAGCTGGCGCAGCAGCGCATCGAACGCCTGGCCTACACCGACAACCTGACCAGCCTGGGCAACCGGCCGGCGTTCATCCGCAACCTTGACGAACGCTTCGCCCGCGACAGCGACAGCCCGATCTGCCTGCTGCTGGTGGACATCGACAACTTCAAGCGGATCAACGACAGCCTCGGCCACCAGACCGGCGACAAGCTGCTGATCAGCCTGGCCCGGCGCCTGCGCAACAGCCTCAGCGCCGGCGGCAGCCTGGCGCGCTTTGCCAGTAACGAATTCGCCGTCCTGCTCGAAGACACCGACCTCAAAGACGGCAAGCAGATTGCCCAGCAACTGCTCAGGACCCTCGACAAACCGCTGTTCGTCGACAACCAGCTGATCAACGTCACCGGCTCCGTGGGCCTGGCCTGTGCCCCGCTGCATGGCCGCGACCCGCAGACCCTGATGAAAAACGCAGGCCTGGCCCTGCACAAGGCCAAAGCCAACGGCAAGCACCAGGCCCAGGTGTTCACCGAAGCCCTGAATGCCGAAGCCAGCTACAAGCTGTTCGTCGAAAACAACCTGCGCCGCGCCCTGACCCAAAACGAGCTGGATGTGTTCTACCAGCCCAAGCTGTGCTTGCGCAGCGGCCGTTTGCTGGGCCTGGAAGCCCTGCTGCGCTGGAACCATCCGGACAAGGGCATGATCCGCCCGGATCAGTTCATCAGCGTTGCCGAGGAAACCGGGCTGATCATCCCGATCGGCAAGTGGATCGCCCGCCAGGCCTGCCGCATGAGCCAGCAGTTGCGCACTGAAGGGCTGGGCGATCTGCAGGTGGCGATCAACCTGTCACCCAAGCAGTTTTCCGATCCCGAGCTGGTTGCCTCGATCGCCAACATCCTCAAGGAAGAAGCCCTGCCGCCCCATCTGCTGGAGTTGGAGCTGACCGAAGGCCTGCTGCTCGAAGCCACCGAAGACACCCATCGCCAGCTCGACCAGCTCAAGCAGCTGGGGCTGACCCTGGCCATGGACGATTTCGGCACCGGCTATTCCTCGCTCAGTTACCTGAAAAAGTTTCCGATCGATATCATCAAGATCGACCGCAGCTTCATTCATGAAATCCCCGACAACCAGGACGACATGGAAATCACCTCGGCGGTGATCGCCATGGCCCACAACCTCAAGCTCCAGGTGGTCGCCGAAGGCATCGAGACCGCCGAGCAGCTGGCGTTCCTGCGTCGGCACCGCTGCGACGTCGGCCAGGGCTATCTGTTCGACCGCCCGATTCCCGGGGCCGAGCTGGTCAACAAACTCAAGCGTTATCCGCGTGGTCCTGGCGCCTGACAGTGGCGCCACTCTCGGGCAATATAGGAACATTCGGGCCGATCGCGGGGCAAGCCCGCTCCCACCGGTGGGAGTGGGCTTGCCCCGCGAAATGGCCACAACCTATCTACCTGAATACAGAGGAACGGCTATGGTCCTGCGCTCGGAAATCCTGGTGAACAAAAACGTCCTGCCTACTGCGGAACAGGCCCTGCCTGGCCGCGAAACCCCGATGACCCTGCCCGAGAAGCATTTTGTTTTCAAAGACACCCCACTGCTCGGGCCGTTCTTCGAGAACGTCGACTTTGCGATCTTTGGCCTGGGTTGCTTCTGGGGTGCCGAACGGCGCTTCTGGCAACGTGAAGGCGTGGTCAGCACCGTGGTTGGCTATGCCGGCGGCTTTACCCCCAACCCGACCTACGAAGAAGTCTGCTCGGGCCTGACCGGCCACACCGAAGTGGTGCTGGTGGTATTCGACAAGGACAAGGTCAGCTACCAGGAACTGCTGGCGATGTTCTGGGAACTGCACAACCCGACCCAGGGCATGCGCCAGGGCAACGACATCGGCACCCAGTACCGCTCGGTAATCTACTGCACCAGCCCCGAACAACTGCAACAGGCTCAGGCCAGCAAACAGGCCTACCAGGCTGAACTGAGCAAAGCCGGCTTCGGCGAGATCACCACCGAGATCGACCAGGCGCCGACCGTCTACTTCGCCGAGGCGTATCACCAGCAGTACCTGGCGAAAAACCCTGACGGCTACTGCGGTATCGGTGGCACCGGTGTTTGCTTGCCGCCCAGCCTGCAAGGCAACTGAGGGTTCGACATGTCCGCACCGAGCATGATCCTGTTCTACTCGCCGGCTTCGCCCTTCGTACGCAAGGTCATGGTGGTGCTGCACGAGACCGGGCAGACCGGGCGCGTAGCGCTGCAGAGCGTCAACCTGACGCCGGTCAGCCCGGTTGCCGAACTCAACCAGGGCAACCCGGCCGGGAAAATCCCGGCCTTGCGCCTGGCTGACGGCAACGTGCTGCACGACAGCCGGGTAATCTGCGAATACCTCGACCTGCAGCATGTTGGCAACCCGCTGATCCCCAGGGAAGGCTGGTCGCGCTGGCATCGCCTGACCCTCGCCTCGCTGGCCGATGCGGTCATGGACGCTGCGGTGCTGACCCGTTACGAAACCTTCCTGCGCCCGCAAGATAAACGCTGGGACAGCTGGATCGAAGCCCAACAGGACAAGATCCGCCGCGGCCTGGCCAGCTTTGAGCAGGAGCATATTGCCGAGCTGAGCGCGGCGTTCGACATCGCCGCCATCGGTGTGGCCTGTGCCCTGGGTTACCTTGATCTGCGCATGCCGGACCTCGGCTGGCGTGAACAACAGCCGAAGCTCGCGGCCTGGTATGCCGAGGTCAGTCAGCGAGCGTCGATGCAGGCTACTGATCCTTCAGTCTGAAAGGGCCTCTCGCGGGGCAAGCCCGCTCCCACAATGAATCCACCTCCTGTGGGAGCGGGCTTGCCCCGCGATTGAGCCAACGCTCAATCCGTCTGGCCAACACCGCCCCCACTCGCCGCTCCTCGCGCAACCCCCTCATTGCAGTTTCCCCTGACCAACGCTGTACCAGTCCAGTCGCCGGGTCAGGACCATGAACACACCCAACAACCCGAACAGCAGCAGCGAACCCATCAACAAGGCATAGTCCTCGGCGCTAAGCAGCCCGTAGAGCATGCCGTAGAGCACCGCCAGCCCGAGGGCAAAGCCCATGGCGCGAAACAGGCTGTGCAGCACATGAGACAGATAGAAACCGATCAGCAGTACACAGGCGCCGGCAGACAGCAGATACGCCAGGCCAAAACCCAGATGCTCGGACAACGACAGCAACAGCAGGTAGAACAACGCCAGGGCCGCACCCACCAGGGCGTACTGAATCGGGTGCACGCTGAGGTTCTTTAGAATCTCGAAGAGGAAGAAGCCAGCAAAAGTCAGGGCGATGAACAACAACGCATACTTGATCGCCCGCTCGCTCTTGAGGTACTGATCCACCGGGTCGACAAAGCTGACCCCGAAGGCGCGGTCGCGGAAATCCGCGCAACTGGCATTGACCGCACATTGGCTCAGGGCGTCTTCCAGGTTGGTAGAGAAGAACGACGTCTGCCAGCGCGCCGAGAAGCCACCCGCATCAATCTTGCGGCTGCTGGGCAGGTAGTTGCCGACAAAGCTTGGGTGCGGCCAGTTAGCCGCCATGCTGACACTGGTGCTGCGGCCAACCGGCAGCACATACAGCTGACCAGTACCCTGCAAGCTGAGATAGAAGGCATAGTCGAACAGGGTTTCTGCCTTGCCGTCGAGGCGGCCAAGGGGCACGTGCACACCACCACCCAGCCAGCTCAGGCCGGTGCCGGCCTGGAAGTCCAGGCGCTGGTCATTGAACTGCAATTGCAGGCCCTTTTCGATACCGCGGATATCACTGATGCCGACCGCGAGAAAGGCTGGCTCGAAGCGATAATCCTCAAGGTCCTGGTTAATGCCCCAATTCGCCGGCACTTTGAACTGGCCACTGATGTGGTTATCGGCATGAAACAGCCGCGCCTGGTAAATCCCTCGCGAACGCAGTTCAGTGTCGATGCTCGACTTCAGTTCGAAGGTTTCTGGCAGAAAATACAGGTGACCACTGACTTGCTTGGTTTCCACGAAGATTTTGCCCTCTTCGGTCTTCCAGCTTCGCTCGGTCTTGCGGTACGGCACCACCAGTACCGGGCCGCTGATCTGCTGGCTGAAACTCGCGCTCTGGGCGATGTCCTGTACGACGTTGTCACGCAATTGCTGACGCTCGCCAATCAGGCCGCCGATCATGAACAGCGGGATCAGCAACAGCACAATCAGCAAGGCGATGGTGCCAAGTTTCAGACTCAGGGTTCGGCTCATGGGGCAAGACTCCGGTTTCGATGAGCAGAGTCTGCGCAATCAAAATGGAGCGTTTGGGGAGATGTGTGGAGCTTGCGTGCAGAGTGTGTGAAGTTTCAGTCCAGGCGTTTGCCGGGCAGCCACAATCTCACGCGTACACCGTCCTCGACGTTGGCGACTTCCAGCGAACCGCCATGCAGTTGCATCACTTCTTCGACAAAGTTCAGCCCCAGCCCGGTACTCTTGCGCCCGCTAAGCGGCCGCGGCAACGAATAGAAGCGCTCGCTCACCCGCCCCAAGGCATAGTCGGGAATCGCCTCGCCCTGGTTGAACAGGCTCAGGGCCACGCGCGCGCCCTGTCTCTCCAGCTCGAACACCAGCTTGCCGCCGGGCGGGGTGAAGTCCAGGGCGTTGTCCAGCAGGTTGGCGATGGCCTGGCGCATGAGGAACGGCTCACACAGCAGGCGGGTACTCGCCGGTACACGTTGGCGCACCTGCAGACCGTTGCTTTCGATCCGCGCACTCTGGGCCAGCAACAGCTCATCGACCAGGGCCGCCAGCGACACATGCTGCTGTTCTTCCAGGGTTTGCAGCTGTTCGACCTGCGCCAGGTTGAGCAGGCGCTCGATCAACTGCTGCATGCGCGCACTTTCGCTCTCGATGTTGTCGGCAAAGCGCTGGCGCTGTGCTTCCGGCATCGGTCCCTGGAGCAGCTCCGATGCGCCGCGAATGGCCGCCAGCGGGCTCTTCAGCTCATGGGTCAGGGTATGAACGTAGCGCTCGACATAGTCCTTGCCTTCCAGCTGGGTGCGCATACGCTCCACCGCCGCCGCCAGCTGCCCCAGCTCACCGCCGCGATAGTGCGGTAGCGCGGTGCGCTCTCCTTCGCTGACAGCCTGGGCGTAATGGGTCAGGCGTCGTAGCGAACGGGCCAGCCACCAGGACAGCGCGGCACCGACCAGCAAGCCCAGGCCGATCAGGCCCAGTCCCAGGTACAGCAGACGCTGCTCGGAGCGATCGATATACGGCTGCAAGGACTTGTTCGGCTTGGCCACGGTGACCACGCCGATGATCTTGCCTGCATCGAGAATCGGCGCGGCGACGTGCATCACTGACGACTCGGGATCATCCGGGTCGCTGCGGGTCGAACGTGCACCATACTCACCGCGCAGGGTCAGGTAGACGTCGTTCCAGCGGGAATAGTCCTGGCCCACCGCCGCACCACTGGAGTCGAGCAGGACAATGCCCTTGGCATCGGTGACATAGATGCGGTGGTTGACCTGATTCTTCGACAGCCCCCAGATATCGGCATTCGGCTGACGCTGGCCGTAAGCACTCAACACCTGCGGCAAGCGGCTCTGGCCGAGGGTACCGGCCTTGACGTCGTCGTGAAGGATTTCGGCGAGCAGGTTGGCAGTGTCCACCAGAGTTTCTTCAGTGGACTGGCGCACACCGGGACGGATCTCTTCACGCACGGTGCTGAGAATGAAGTAGCCGGTCAGCCCGACAAACAGGAAGTAGACCAGGAAGATGCGGATGCCCAGGCGCATCAGCTGTGGCTCGGGCTGTAGCTGTAACCCAGGCCACGGTGGGTCTGGATCGGCTCGGCATCGGCGGCCACCTGGCGCAGCTTGGCACGCAGGCTCTTGATATGGCTGTCGATGCTGCGTTCATAACCTGCGTCGGCGGGCACACCGACGGCATCGAGCAGCTGCTCGCGGCTGAACACCCGCTCGGGTTGCTCCAGCAGGCTCTGCAACAACCGGAATTCGTGGCGGGTCAGGCTCAGGGCTTGGCCGCGATAGCTGATCTGCATGCGCAGGGTATCGACCTGGAACAGCAGCGCTGCGCTCACCGGCTCCGCACGCGGTGCCATGCGCTTGAGGATTGCCCGTACCCGCGCCGCAACTTCGCGCGGGCTGAAGGGCTTGACCACATAGTCGTCGGCGCCGATTTCCAGGCCCACCACGCGGTCGATTTCACCGTCGCGGGCACTGAGGAACATCACCGGCACATCGCTGAAACGGCGCAGCTGGCGGCAGGTTTCGAAGCCGCTGATATCCGGCAGACCGATATCGAGGATGATCAGATCGGCTGGCCGCTGACGCTGCTGATCGAGCGCCGCACTGCCCAGGGTCACCCACTCCGTACTGTGACCATCACCCTGCAAGGCAAAAATCAGGGTGTCGGCAATGGCCGCTTCGTCTTCGACAATGAGTATGTGGGGCATGGCGTCCGGGCCTGGCACTGGGGTGTTGCATCTTGTAGGAGATTCTCAGGGGTCTGGCAAGGCCCATAGGATGTTTTCCCCACCGGTGGGAGCGGGCTTGCCCCGCGATGCGATGCGACTGAGAAACCGCAATCGCGGGGCAAGCCCGCTCCCACCAGGTATCAGCACTCAGGTTTGCCCGCCGTGAAGCGTCGCGCCGGGTTCACCGCCGCCTTGAACTCACGCAAGGCCTTGGCACCGATCAGCAGTGGATAGTTGAAGCTGCTGCGGTCGGTCAGGTTGACTTCAACGGTACGCTTGACGTCGCCCAGGCACAGCTCAAGGTCCACCACCGGACGCTTGCTGATCTCCGCCCCCTCGCCGTCTTCATCTTCATCGGCGCGGTTCTTGATCTTGCTGATGCGCGCCAGCTTGTGTTCGTAAACCTTGCCGCTGGAGTCCTTGGTCGCCAGGCGGAAACGCACCCACTCTTCGCCATCACGGGTAAAAAGCTCGATGTCTTTGGCCGACAACGACGCGGTCAGCGCCCCGGTGTCCATTTTCGCCTTGAGGGTTTCACCGCCAAACTCCGGCAGCGTGATGTATTCGTAGCGGCCATACAGGGTCGGCTCGGCAGCCATCACCGGAAGGGCCAGCAGCGACAGCAGTGCAAGTACAGATTTCACGGGGATCCGCTTCCTAGAGATAAGACAGTGTTTAGACTGCGAAGGCAGGATAGGTTCGCGTTGATAGCTTATTCAACACAATGTGAAACATTTGTCCCAGTCGAGCAGACCTGAGCATTTGGCGTATGCCGACAGGCTGCTTATCATTGCCGGCCGCTTACTTGAATATAAGAGCTTTCTTATGCGCCGCTTACTGACGGGCATTCTTGTGACCTTGCTGTTGCTGCTCAACACCCTGGTCCTGATCGGCCCATTGCTGGTCTTTGCCCTGCTCAAACTGGTCCTGCCCGGCCGCTACCGTGACTATGCCTCATGGACGGTGATGTGGATCGCCGAAACCTGGTCTGAAATCGACAAACTGATTTTCCGTCTGTGCATCCCCACGGTGTGGGACGTGCGTGGTGCCGATGACCTGCGCCTGGACACATCCTACCTGGCCATCAGCAACCACCAGAGCTGGGTCGATATCCCGGCGCTGATCCAGGTGCTCAACCGACGTATCCCCTTCTTCAAATTTTTCCTGAAAAAAGAACTGATCTGGGTGCCATTGCTGGGCCTGGCCTGGTGGGCGCTGGATTACCCGTTCATGAAGCGCTACAGCAAAGCGTTTCTCGACAAACATCCGCAGCTCAAAGGCCAGGACCTGGAAATCACCAAGGCCGCCTGCGAGTTGTTCAAGCGCCAGCCGGTAACCGTGGTCAATTACCTCGAAGGCACGCGCTTCACCGAAGCCAAGCGTGTGGCCCAGCAGTCACCCTACAAGCACCTGCTCAAACCCAAGGCCGGTGGTGTCGCCTTTGTGCTGGCGGCGCTGGGCGAACAGCTCGATGCCCTGCTTGACGTCACCATCGTCTACCCCGGTGACAAGGCGCCGGGCTTCTGGGACCTGCTCAGTGGCGCTGTGCCGAAGGTGATCATCGACATCCAGGTGCACGAGCTGGACCCGGCGCTGTGGGAGGGCGACTACGAAAACGACCCGCTGTTGCGCCAGACCGTGCAGGACTGGGTCAACCAGCTGTGGCGCGACAAAGATCAGCGGATTGAAGCCTTGCGGGCGGAGCTGAACTGATCGCGGGGCAAGCCCGCTCCCACCGGGTGGGGGGGAGCTGTGGGAGCGGGCTTGCCCCGCGATAGCCGATTAAAATCTGCGTTAATAATCAAGATAAGGGAATCTTCTTTGCTATTGGCGGATTAACTGGATAAAAATCGATCAACTAACAACTACAAAAAAGCCAGGATCGATCAATGGCCAACCAATCCAGCAATGCTGCCCAGGCAGATTCCGCTCAACTGCGCCGCGTCCTCGGGCTTCCCGCCCTGGTGTTCTTCGGGCTGGTGTACATGGTCCCGCTGACCATTTTCACCACCTACGGCATTGTCACCGAGCTCACCGGGGGACGCACCGCCGGCGCCTACCTGGTCACTCTGCTGGCCATGCTCTTCACGGCCACGTCCTACAGCTTCATGGTCCGGCGCTTTCCGGTTGCCGGCTCGGCCTACTCCTACACCAACCTGGCATTCGGGCCGAGCATCGGCTTTCTCGCGGGCTGGTCGCTGCTGCTCGACTATCTGTTCCTGCCGATGATCAATTACCTGCTCATTGGCCTGTTCCTGAACATCGCCTTCCCGAGCATCCCGGTCTGGACCATCATCCTCGCGTCGATCGCCCTGGTTACCGTGCTCAACGTCGTCGGCATCAACTCGGTGGCCAAGGCCAGCAACCTGATTGTCGGCGCGCAGATCATTTTCATCGGCGTGTTCGTCGCGCTGTCGCTGAAAACCCTGGGCGGTGGGCAACCGGTCGATGTGCTCTCACCTTTCCTCGGCGATGGCACCCAGCCGGGCTTCAGTCATTTGATGGCGGGGGCGGCGGTGCTGTGCCTGTCGTTCCTCGGCTTCGATGCCGTGTCGACCCTGGCCGAGGAAACCAAAGACCCGGAACGTAACGTGCCACGGGCGATCATCCTCACCACCCTCGGCGCTGGCCTGCTGTTCACCCTGCTGGCCTATATCAGTCAGCTGGTGCTGCCAGGCAGCCATTTCGCCAATACCGACGCGGCCGCCAACGAGGTCATGTTCAAGGCTGGCGGTCAGTTCCTGGCCAACTTCTTCACCGCTGCGTTCGTCGCCGGCAGCCTCGGTTCGGCCCTGGCTTCGCAAGCGGCGGTATCGCGGATTCTCTACACCATGGGCCGTGACAAGGTCTTGCCACAACGCTGGTTCGCCACCCTCTCACCACGCTTCGGCACACCGGTCACCGCTACCCTGGTGGTCTCGGCGTTTTCGCTGCTGGCGCTGGTGATCGACCTCGCGACCCTGGCATCGCTGATCAGCTTTGGCGCCCTGGTGGCGTTCTCGGCGGTGAACCTGGCGGTGATCCGCACCCACCTGATCAGCGACACCTGCCAGCGCAACCTGGCCGGGTTGCTGCGTTATGGCCTGATCCCGCTGGTGGGCATGAGCCTGACCCTGTGGCTGTGGACCAGCCTGTCGGCGATGACCCTGACCATCGGCCTGAGCTGGTTCGGCCTGGGCCTGGGCTATCTGATGGTGCTGACGGGCGGATTCCGCCGCCCGGTGCGCACGGTGAATTTCTCCGAAGCAGCCTAAGCGCCGTTATACCGACGGCACTGTAGCCGGCGTGCCCCACAGGCCGCCGAGGCTCTGCAACAGCGAACCGGTAACGCCCTGCTGACCGAGGTACTGCAAGATCAGCGGGGCAAACAGGCCGATCATACCGGTGTCCATACCCAGGGCACTGAAGGCATTGTTCAGGTCATTGGTGTCTTTGACGTTGCCGCCCAGGGCATTGCTCAGGGCCGACGAGTTGCCGCTGTTACCGAGCAGT
Organism: Pseudomonas alkylphenolica; assembly: GCF_000746525.1. Taxonomy (NCBI): domain Bacteria; kingdom Pseudomonadati; phylum Pseudomonadota; class Gammaproteobacteria; order Pseudomonadales; family Pseudomonadaceae; genus Pseudomonas; species Pseudomonas alkylphenolica. Next base: position 400,463 of record NZ_CP009048.1, on the reverse strand, counting down.
TCACCCAGCCCGCTCAAGCCGCCCAAGGCGTTTTCGCCAGAGAGCAGATCAAGGCCCGGTACGGCTTTGCTCAGTTGTTCGTAGTCAGTGCTGCTGAGTTGATTACGGGCCAGACCGAGCAAGGCACCGGTACCACCGATGGCTTGTTCCGGGGTGATTTTCAGCTCGCTACCGAGGGTGTTGAGCAGATTCGCCGAGGCGGCTGGCGCCTGCACTGCAGCGCCGTCCTTGTTACCTTGCATGGCGGAAACGGCGTTGGCCGCATCGCTGAGGTTGAAGGCAAACACCGGGCTGGCAGCCAGGGTCATCAGGGTGACCAGTGCGAAACGTTTCATGAAGGGACCTCGTCAGCCGTAAAGGCGGGGGGAAACGAGGGTTGGACTGTGGAGGTGGGGGAATGTTCCGTGGGCAGTGATGGCCTCTTCGCGGGGCAAGCCCGCTCCCACCGGTGGGAGCGGGCTTGCCCCGCGATGTTGTCAAAGCGGACTCAACTCCCGATTCTCCAGAGCATCAAGCAAAGCCTCCACCAGCCCCTTGGCCATCTCCACCGAATGCAGGGTGGACCAGAGAAAGCCCTTGGCCGACTCATCGATACCATCGAAAGATTGATTCGCCGTGTCGTAGGCGCAACGCAGATACAGCGAGATATGCACCAGCGCGTCATGCGGAGCGATGCCGGCATTGACGGAGAAGAGTTGCGGGTGACCGGCAGGGCAATCGCCGAAGGGTTTGTCGAGGGTGGGATAAAGCGAGGTGGGTGGATCAGGGACGATCTTTTTCATGGAAACTCCTGCATGCATAGGAGCCGCCCCGTCCGTTTCCACACGTAAGGTGGCAGCTGTACGCGGGGTGGAAAACCGGGGCATACAGGAAACCCGGCAGGCCAAAGGCCTCCCGCGCACAGCCGCCATAACGGCAGATCCTGAATGACTACCGGGTTTCCACACCCGATCGCTGAACCGACAGCGACCCACGGAGCCTAAAAGGACAGGTTTCCGAGGGCAATCAGACCTGGATCGACAGACGCGGTAGGGTATTTCCTAGGACCGGAATTGACCAGCCTGGAAACATCCAGAAGTAACTGCAACGGCCGGTGGGAGCGGGCTTGCCCCGCGATTCGATGTGACTGACAAACCGCTATCGCGGGGCAAGCCCGCTCCTACCGGGGGGTTGCTTACGATTGCCTTTGGCAACATTGAGATCCAGTTTGGTCGGGTGCCTCCACCGCTCGACAACTACCTTGAAAATTCATCTTTCAAGGAGCCACGACATGGACAGTCCCGCCTCCCACCGCCTGCGCCGCGGCCGCTTCTCCGAGCCCGGCCGCTATTACCTGCTGACCAGCATTACTCGCAATCGAGAACCGATATTCGAGAGTTTCCAGGCCGCCCGCTGTATTCCGGCACAGTTCCAGCAGGCACAAATTGATGGCGCCGCACGTACTCTGGCCTGGGTGGTAATGCCGGATCATGTGCACTGGCTGATTGAACTGCAGCATGGCTCACTGGCCTGCCTGATGCGCCGCTTCAAATCCCGCAGCCGTTGTGCGCTGTACAAGCAAGGCACGCTGCAGGGCAAGCTGTGGCAGCCTGGATATCATGATCATGCGTTGCGGCGGGAAGAAAAGGTGCGGGTGGTGGCGCGCTATGTGGTGGCCAATCCGCTGAGGGCTGGGCTGGTAACCAAGCTTGGGGATTATCCGCATTGGGATGCGGTCTGGCTTTAACAGCATCGCGGGGCAAGCCCGCTCCCACCGGGTTCTCAAAATCCGGTGGGAGCGGGCTTGCCCCGCGATGGCCTTACGCCGCGCTAAACAGCTTGTGCGGATCGATAACGAATTTCTTCGGCACCCCGGCATCAAACTCGCCATACCCTTCAGGCGCCTGATCCAGGCTGATCACCTGCACGCCCACCACTTCGGCAATGTTGATGCGGTCCCACATGATCGCCTGCATCAGCTGACGGTTGTACTTCATCACTGGCGTTTGCCCGGTGTGGAAGCTATGCGACTTGGCCCAGCCCAGACCGAAGCGGATGCTCAGGCTGCCGATTTTCGCTGCGGCATCCACCGCACCCGGATCTTCAGTGACATACAGGCCGGGAATGCCGATCTTGCCGGCAACACGGACCACGCCCATCAGCGAGTTGAGTACGGTAGCCGGTGCTTCGTGCTTGGCACCGGCATGGCCATGACCACGGGCTTCGAAACCCACGGCATCCACCGCGCAGTCGACTTCCGGTTCGCCCAGCAGGTTGGCGATCTGTTCGTGCAACGGGGTGTCCTGGGACAGGTCAGCAATTTCAAAGCCCTGGGCCTTGGCGTGCGCCAGACGCACCGGGTTGACGTCGCCGACGATTACCACTGCTGCCCCTAGCAAACGTGCCGAAGCTGCCGCAGCCAGGCCCACAGGGCCGGCACCGGCGATGTACACCGAACTGCCTGGGCCAACCCCGGCAGTTACCGCGCCGTGATAGCCAGTCGGAAGAATGTCGGAGAGGCAGGTCAGGTCGCGGATTTTCTCCATGGCCTTGTCGCGGTTGGGCAGTTTCAGCAGGTTGAAATCGGCGTAAGGCACCAGCACGTATTCGGCCTGGCCACCGGTCCAGTCGCCCATGTCGACATAGCCGTAGGCACCACCGGCACGCGCCGGGTTGACCGTCAGGCAGACGCCGGTGTGTTGTTCCTTGCAGGAGCGGCAGCGGCCACAGGCGACGTTGAAGGGCACCGAGACCAGATCGCCGATCTGCAGGTTTTCCACGTCGCGGCCTTTTTCGATCACCTCGCCGGTGATTTCATGGCCCAGCACCAGGCCGACCTGGGCCGTGGTACGGCCACGGACCATGTGCTGGTCGGAGCCACAGATGTTGGTGGAGACCACCCTGAGGATCACCCCGTGCTCGATTTTCTTGCCACGCGGATCCTGCATTTTCGGGTAGTCAATCTTCTGCACCTCGACCTTGCCGGCGCCGAGATACACCACACCACGATTACCAGACATGCTTTTACCTCGCTAAAGTTTGTTGTTATGTAGCGGTGCAAAGTGCGCTGCCCGGGGGCGGCGCTGTGTTACTGGAATCTGTTTGTTTTATCGCGGGGCCACTCAACCCGGTGGGAGCGGGCTTGCCCCGCGATCAAAGCACTACCGTCCTGTTGGCATTCAAAAACACTCGCCGCTCAATGTGATAGCCCACCGCCCGCGCCAACGTCAGGCACTCGATGTCGCGGCCTTTGGCGATCAGGTCTTCCGGATAGTGACTGTGATCGACCGACTCCACGCCCTGGGCAATGATCGGCCCTTCGTCGAGATCGTTGTTGATGTAGTGGGCCGTCGCCCCCACCAGCTTCACGCCTTTGTTGTAGGCCTGGTGATAGGGCTTGGCGCCCTTGAAGCCCGGCAGCAGCGAGTGATGGATGTTGATCGCCCAACCGTCGAGCTTGCGGCACAGTTCCGGCGACAGCACCTGCATGTAGCGGGCAAGGATCACCAGTTCGGCGCCGGACTCTTCGATCACCTGCAGCACCTTGCGCTCCTGCGCCGGTTTATCGTGCGGCTCCAGGGCGAAGTGGTAATAGGGAATGCGGTGCCACTGGGCCAGCGGTTCGAGGTCCGGGTGGTTGGAGATCACCGCCACAACGTCCATGCTCAATTGCCCGATGCGCTGGCGATAGAGCAGGTCGTTGAGGCAGTGATCGGCTTTGGACACCATGATCACCACTTTCGGTCGATGCTTGGGCGCGGTCAGCTCGAACAGCATGCCAAAGGCCTCGCCCCGCTCCGCAAGGCCTGCACGAAAACTGGCTTCGTCGAAGTCATCCGGCTGACGGAATTCCACGCGAATGAAGAAGCGCCCGGACAACCGGTCATCGAACGAATGGTGCTCGGTGACGTAGCAGTGCTGCTCATACAGATAACGCGTCACCACATCCACCGTACCGAGCAGGCTCGGACAGTCAGCGGTGAGAATCCAGGTGTCCGGTGCTCGGCTCATGACGACTCTCCCTAGGCCTCGATGCTCAAACCGTATTCGGCTGCCGCGTCCTGCAGCCACAGCCACCAGTAATCGGAGAAGCTGCGACGAATCAGCAGTTCCCAGGTTTCCTCGCCGGTACGGCGGATCACCAGTTGCGACTTGGCGAACACCGTGCCCACGGCCTTGCCGACCGGGAAGTTGTTTGGATGAACATCATAGCTGGTGGATTTCATCAGCACTTCGCGCACATTCGGGCCGCTCAGTTCCAGCAGGGTTTGCCCGCCGCTGACGTTGACCACCTGGATATGCTGACCGTCGAGGGCATCGCGCAGCTTCTGCTCGACCGCGAATTCCTGGCCGCCTGGGACGATCAGCAGCCACTCATCCGGGCCCAGCCATTGCAGCGACATCTCGCCGTTGGCGACCACGGTCAGCGCCACTGGCAGTTCCAGGCCCAAGGCCTTGAACACACCGCCGGCAAACGCGGGGTCGCGGCCATCGCCACGCAGGGTCAGATGACCGAGAAACTTGTGTTCCCGCAGGGTCACCCCGGCGTTCTTGCGGCCTTTGCCGACCAGGCTGGGCAGGTCGGCGTGATGCAGTGGCGACTCGGCTTTGACGTCGTTGCCGGGGCGTTGCTGGTAGACGTTGATCGTGCTCATTACTCACCTGCCTTGAATTCTATGGACCCTGCCTGCGGGAGGGACTTCTGTGGGAGCGGGCTTGCCCCGCGATGACGTCGGTACAGTCAACATCGCATCGCGGGGCAAGCCCGCTCCCACACACAATCCCCTTCCCACAGTGTTAGATGTTCTGCCGCTCACCCTTCGGATCGAAGAACACCGAAGAACAGATCTCCGCTTCAATCACGCTGCCATCGGCCTGCGGCGAGTAAACCCGCTCGCCGATCCGCTTGAGCCCGCCTTTCACCACGCCCATGGCAAAGGAATAGCCCAGGGAGTTGCTGGCATAGCTGGAGGTGACGTGACCGACCATGTCCATCGGGATCGCTTGTTTCGGGTCGAACACCAGTTGTGCGCCTTCCGGCAGCCACTGGGTCGGGTCGACCGGCTTGAGCCCGACCAGCTGCTTGCGGTTTTCGCGCACGCAGTCTTCGCGGTTCATGCCGCGCCAGCCAATCCACGAGAACGGCTTGGTACGGCCCACACACCAGCCCATGTTGAGGTCGTCCGGGGTCATCGAGCCGTCGGTGTCCTGACCGACGATGATGAAGCCCTTCTCGGCCCGCAGGACGTGCATGGTCTCGGTGCCGTAAGGGGTGAGGTTGTACTGCTTGCCGGCCTCGGCGATTTTCTCCAGCACGCCCATGGCGTAGTTGGCCTGGATGTTGATTTCGTACGACAGCTCACCGGTGAACGAGATGCGGAACACCCGCGCTGGCACACCCGCGACCAGGCCTTCCTTCCAGCTCATGAACGGGAACGCGTCCTTGTCCAGGTCGATATCAGTCACTTCGCTGAGCAGCTTGCGGCTGTTCGGGCCCGACAGGGTCAGGGTCGCCCAATGGTCGGTCACCGAGGTGAAGTACACCTTCAGGTCTGGCCATTCGGTCTGTTGATAAATCTCCAGCCACTGCAGTACACGCGCCGCGCCGCCGGTCGTGGTGGTCATGATGAAGTGGTTTTCGCCGACGCAAGCCGTCACGCCGTCGTCGAAGACCATGCCGTCTTCCTTGCACATCAAGCCATAACGGGCCTTGCCTACATCGAGCTTGGTCCAGGCGTTGGTGTAAATGCGGTTGAGGAACTCGCGGGCGTCCGGGCCCTGGATATCGATCTTGCCCAGAGTCGAAGCATCGAGCAGGCCGACGCTGTCACGCACAGCCTTGCACTCACGGGCCACGGCGGCATGAAGGTCTTCGCCGTTGCGCGGGAAGTACCACGGCCGTTTCCACTGGCCGACGTCTTCAAACTCGGCGCCGCTTTTCAGGTGCCAGGCATGCAGCGCGGTGAAACGCACCGGTTCGAACAGGTGCCCACAGTGCCGGCCAGCCACGGCGCCGAAGGTGATCGGCGTGTAGTTGGGGCGGAACATGGTGGTGCCCATTTCCGGAATGGTGATGCCCATCGAGCGCGCTGCGATGGCCAGGCCGTTGATGTTGCCCAGCTTGCCCTGATCGGTACCGAAGCCCAGGGCGGTGTAGCGTTTGACGTGCTCGACCGATTCGAAACCTTCGCGTGTAGCCAGTTCGATGGCGGCGGCGGTGACGTCGTTCTGCTGGTCGACGAATTGCTTCGGCGCCCGTGCGGTGTTTTTGTCGTGGGGCACCTGGAACAGTGCCACGGTAGCTTCTTCCTGACGCGCCAGGACTTTCGGCAGGGTGCCCTGCACGGCCTTGAAACCGGCTTCGGTTGCCGCGCGCACGCCGCCTTCGAAACCGTCTGCCAGGGTGTCGGCCAGGGCGAACACACCGTTGATGCCACCGACACACACACGCTTCTGCGGTGCGTCGCCCGGCACGAAGCCGAGAATGTCTTCACGCCAGACCGGCTTGCCGCCCAGGTGCGAAGCCAGGTGCACGACCGGGCTGTAGCCACCGGAAGTGGCAACCAGATCGCAGTCCAGCCATTCGCCCGGGCTGGTGATTTTGTGCGCTTTGACGTCAATCGCGGCGACACGGGCAGCGGTCACATGCTTGCTGCCACGCGACTCGATCACTGCGCTGGAGGTGAGGATGCGCATGCCCTTGGCCCGCGCTTCTTCCACCAGCGAACCGCGCGGGTTGTGCCGGGCGTCGGCGATGGCGACCACTTTCAGGCCGGCGTCATGCCAGTCCAGCGCCACACGGTAGGCATGGTCGTTGTTGGTCGACAGCACCAGGTTGCGGCCCGGCGCCACGCCATAACGACGCACGTAGGTGGAAACCGCGCCGGCCAGCATGTTGCCCGGCACATCGTTGTTGCCGTACACCAGCGGACGCTCATGGGCGCCAGTGGCCAGCACCACGCGCTTGGCACGTACCCGGTGCATGCGCTGGCGCACGGTGCCGATCGGCGCGCGATCGCCCAGGTGGTCGGTCAGGCGCTCGTGGATGGTGAGGAAGTTGTGGTCGTGGTAACCGTTGACCGTGGCCCGTGGCAACAGGGTCACTTCACGCATGCCCTTGAGCTCGGCGATCACCGCCGCGACCCATTCGGCAGCCGGTTTGCCATCCAGGCTTTCACGGCTGTCGAGCAGGCTGCCACCGAACTCTTCCTGCTCATCGGCAAGGATCACCCGGGCACCGCTACGCCCGGCGGCCAATGCCGCGGCAAGGCCGGCAGGCCCAGCGCCGACCACCAGCACGTCACAGTGCTGGTTCATGTAGTCGTAGCTGTCCGGATCGTTTTCCAGCGGCGCACGGCCAAGGCCGGCCGCCTTGCGGATGTAATTCTCGTAGGTCATCCAGAACGACTGCGGGTACATGAACGTCTTGTAGTAGAAGCCCGGCGGCATCAGCTTGCCGCCGACCTTGCCGAGAATCCCCATGACGTCGGTGTTGACGCTCGGCCAGCCGTTGGTGCTGGTGGCCACCAGGCCGGCATACAGGGCCTGCTGGGTGGCGCGCACGTTGGGCACCTGGGTGGCTTCGGTGGCACCGATCTGCAGGATCGCGTTCGGCTCTTCGGAGCCTGCGGCGATGATCCCGCGGGGGCGCGAGTACTTGAAGCTGCGCCCGACGATGTCCACACCGTTGGCCAGCAACGCTGCGGCCAGGGTGTCACCGGCATAACCCTGGTAGGTCTGGCCGTTGAAAGTGAAGTTCAAGACTTTGCTGCGATCGATACGACCGCCGTTGGACAGGCGATAGACCTGGCTCATACCTTTTCTCCCTGACCACTGACTGCCAACTGCGGGCTGGTGTTTTTGCCGGTCACTTGCGGCTTGGCGCCGATCGGATAGGTTTCCAGGATTTCGTAGGTCACCGTGTCACGGGTGGCGTTGAAGTACTGGCGGCAACCGGCGGCGTGAATCCACAGCTCGTGGTGCAGGCCACGCGGGTTGTCACGGAAGAACATGTAGGTGCCCCACTCCTCGTCGGAGCAGGCGCTGGGGTCCAGCGGCCGCGGAATGTGCGCCTGGCCTGCGGCGTGGAACTCCTCTTCGGAGCGCAGCTCGCCGCAGTGGGGACAGAAGATATGCAACATAGGGATTTCTCCTGTTAGTGGGCGACAGCGGCGGCGCCGTGTTCGTCGATCAGTGCACCGTTGTAGAAACGGTCGATGGAAAAAGGTTTGGCCAGCGGGTGCATTTCGCCCTTGGCCAGACTGGCGGCAAAAACGTTGCCCGAGCCCGGGGTGGCCTTGAAGCCGCCGGTGCCCCAGCCACAGTTGAAGAACATGTTCTTCACCGGGGTTTTGGAGATGATCGGGCAAGCGTCCGGCGTGGTGTCGACGATGCCGCCCCACTGGCGGTTCATCCGCACCCGCGAAAGAATCGGAAACATTTCGACGATCGCCTGCAGGGTGTGTTCGATCACCGGGTACGAACCGCGCTGACCGTAGCCAACCCAGCCGTCGATACCGGCGCCGATGACCAGGTCACCCTTGTCCGACTGGCTGATGTAGCCGTGCACGGCGTTGGACATGATCACGCTGTCGATGATCGGCTTGAGCGGTTCGGACACCAGCGCCTGCAGCGGATGCGATTCGATCGGCAGGCGGAAGCCGGCGAGCCTGGCCATGTGCCCGGAGTTACCGGCGGTGACCACACCGACGCGCTTGGCGCCGATAAAGCCCTTGTTGGTCTCGACCCCGATGACCACACCGTTTTCCTTACGAAAGCCGATCACTTCGGTCTGCTGGATCAGGTCCACGCCCAGGGCATCGGCGGCACGTGCGTAGCCCCAGGCCACGGCATCGTGACGGGCCACGCCACCGCGCCGTTGCACGGTGGCGCCGAGGATCGGATAGCGGGTGTTTTTCGAGCAATCCAGGTAGGGGATTTCTTCGGCGACCTGCTGGGTGTTGAGCAGCTCGCCGTCCACGCCGTTGAGGCGGTTGGCGTTGACCCGGCGCTCGGAGTCGCGAATGTCCTGCAGGGTGTGGCAGAGGTTGTAGACGCCGCGCTGGGAGAACATCACGTTGTAGTTGATGTCTTGCGACAGCCCTTCCCAGAGCTTCATGGCATGTTCATAGAGATGTGCCGATTCGTCCCACAGGTAGTTGGAGCGCACGATGGTGGTATTGCGCGCGGTGTTACCGCCGCCCAGCCAGCCCTTCTCGACCACGGCGACGTTGGTGATGCCGTGTTCCTTGGCCAGATAGTAGGCCGTAGCCAGGCCGTGCCCGCCACCGCCGACGATGACCACGTCGTAGACCTTTTTCGGGGTCGGCGTGCGCCACATGCGCTGCCAGTTTTCGTGGTGGCTGAGCGAGTGCTTGAGAAGGCCGAAGCCCGAGTAACGTTGCATAGTCTTCACTCCTGAACCGCTCAGCGATAAACCGGGAAATCTGCACAGAGTGCCGACACGTTCTTCGCAACATCAGCCTCGACATCGGCATCGCCGAGGTTGTCGAGGATGTCGCAGATCCAGCCGGCCAGTTCCACGCACTGGGCAACCTTGAAGCCGCGGCTGGTAACCGCCGGGGTGCCGATGCGCAGGCCGGAGGTGACGAACGGCGACTGCGGATCGTTGGGTACGGCGTTCTTGTTGACGGTGATGTGGGCGCGGCCCAGGGCAGCGTCGGCATCTTTACCGGTCAGCCCCTGGCGAATCAGGCTGACCAGGAACAGGTGGTTGTCGGTACCACCGGAGACCACATCGAAGCCACGCTCGATAAACACCTTGGCCATGGCCTGGGCGTTGTCGATCACCTGCTGTTGATAAGTCTTGAAGCCCGGCTCCAGCGCCTCCTTGAAGCACACTGCCTTGGCGGCGATCACATGCATCAGCGGGCCGCCCTGGGCACCGGGGAATACCGCGGCGTTGAGCTTCTTTTCGATCTCTTCGTTGCTGCGCGCCAGGATCAGGCCGCCACGTGGGCCGCGCAGGGTCTTGTGGGTGGTGGTGGTGACCACATCGGCGTAAGGCAGCGGGTTCGGATACAGGCCCGCAGCCACCAGACCGGCAACGTGGGCCATGTCGACGAACAGGTAGGCGCCGACCTTGTCGGCGATCTGACGGAAACGTGGAAAATCGAGGGTTTTCGAGTAGGCCGAGAACCCGGCAACGATCATCTTCGGCTTGTGTTCCACGGCCAGGCGCTCGACTTCGTTGTAGTCGATCAGCCCGGTGCTGGTGTCGATGCCGTACTGCACGGCGTTGTACAGCTTGCCCGAAGACGACACCTTGGCGCCGTGGGTCAGGTGGCCGCCATGGGCCAGGCTCATGCCGAGAATGGTATCGCCGGCCTGCAGCAGAGCCAGGTACACGGCACTGTTGGCCGAGGAGCCGGAGTGCGGCTGGACGTTGGCGTAGTCGGCGCCGAACAGCTGCTTGGCGCGATCGATAGCCAGTTGCTCGACTTTATCCACATGCTCGCAACCGCCGTAGTAGCGCTTGCCTGGATAACCTTCGGCGTATTTGTTGGTCAGGCCGCTGCCCTGGGCCTGCATGACGCGCTTGCTGGTGTAGTTTTCCGAGGCGATCAGTTCGATGTGATCTTCCTGGCGTTGCTCTTCGGCATTGATCGCCGCCAGCAGTGCATCGTCGTAACCCTGGATCTGGTCTTGCTTGCTGAACATCGCGTCTCTCCCGGCAGCGGCATCGGTTCTTGTCGGGCAATTGCCCTTTTGCAGCGATCCTATGCCCGACGCAGACAGCCCAGATGCCTATGGACGCCACACAAAGGTGCGTTTACGACATGCGACCTGATCGCGGGGCAAGCCCGCTCCCACCGGGTTGTGCAGATCCTGTGGGAGCGGGCTTGCCCCGCGATGCTTTACCGTCCAATACAGCTGTATAGGCGACTTCATAAATCTTGTTTACAGTGCTCACCTGCGTCGTTCACAGGACAGTGTCATGACAGATCAAAGCCAGCAATTCGCCAGCGACAACTACTCAGGTATCTGCCCGGAAGCCTGGGCCGCGATGGAAAAAGCCAACCAGGGTCACGACCGCGCCTACGGTGATGACCAGTGGACCGCGCGCGCCTCGGAGTACTTTCGCAAACTGTTCGAAACCGACTGCGAAGTGTTCTTCGCCTTCAACGGCACCGCCGCCAACTCGCTGGCGCTGTCGTCGCTGTGCCAGAGCTATCACAGCGTGATCTGCTCGGAGACCGCCCACGTCGAGACCGACGAATGTGGCGCGCCGGAGTTCTTCTCAAACGGCTCGAAACTGCTCACCGCCCGTACCGTGGCCGGCAAGCTGACCCCTGAATCGATCCGCGAAATTGCCCTCAAGCGCCAGGACATCCACTACCCCAAGCCACGTGTGGTGACCATTACCCAGGCCACCGAAGTCGGCAGCGTGTATCGCCCGGAAGAGCTCAAGGCCATCAGCGCCACCTGCAAGGAGCTGGGCCTGAACCTGCACATGGACGGCGCCCGCTTCAGCAACGCCTGCGCCTACCTCGGCTGCACGCCGGCCGAGCTGACCTGGAAGGCCGGTGTCGATGTGCTGTGCTTTGGCGGTACCAAAAACGGCATGGCGGTAGGCGAGGCGATCCTGTTCTTCAACCGCAAACTGGCCGAAGACTTCGACTACCGTTGCAAACAGGCAGGCCAGCTGGCCTCGAAGATGCGCTTTCTGTCTGCGCCATGGGTCGGTTTGCTGGAAACCGGCGCCTGGCTCAAGTACGGCGCCCATGCCAACCGCTGCGCACAACTGCTCAGCGAACTGGTGAGTGACGTGCCGGGCGTAGAGCTGATGTTCCCGGTGGAAGCCAACGGGGTGTTCCTGCAGATGTCGGAACAGGCACTGGAAGCCTTGCGCAACAAGGGCTGGCGCTTCTACACCTTCATTGGTAGTGGCGGTGCGCGGTTCATGTGTTCGTGGGACACCGACGAGGCGCGGGTGCGTGAACTGGCGGCGGACATCCGTGAGGCCATGGGCGCCTGACGACTGCATCGCGGGGCAAGCCCGCTCCCACTGGGTGTTGTGATACCTCTGTGGGAGCGGGCTTGCCCCGCGAATCAATCTAAAGCTTGAACCCACCCATCTGCCGCGCCAGATCATCGGCCAACCCGCGCAATGCCTGACACTCCTCACGACACTCCTGTACTTCGGATACCGTCTCCGCGGCCAGATCGGAAATCCCCTGAACGTAAACCGGCCTTCTTAAACCCGAACAAATAAAAGCCAATAAGTCAGATACAACGACTATCAGTTATCTCTTGTCACAGAGAAGCCTCTAGCCAAACTTGAATTTCGCTCAACGAGACTGGCGAGGCAGCAGGCGGCCTTAGCAAAAAACACCTGCTGTCAACTGATAAAACTGTCAGTTGCGAGTCGTGCCAATCCGCATACTATCGAAAATGCAGACGCCAACAACACAATTACGTCACTGGCCGGAGAGAATTTCAATGTACGAAGATCTTGATGTCTATTATTTTGACAGTCAGGTTAACCACCCCGACTTGAAAAAATTCGTGATGAATCTTAGCGCTACAGACTATCCAGGTAGCTTCACTGGGGCTCCTTCTGTGCACAGATACACGGTATTTGAAGGCAGAGGTCGCTGGGATTTCAAAAACCCTTACAACTTTGAAAGTGCCACTCCTCCTAACATCAAACTCATCAATGAAGCCACTAAAGAAGGACCATTCTCTGTTTATCTAGGGGATATAAGCGACGGTACCGCTCATCCGGTAACTGGGCATCTAAAAGATGCGCTAATCCATCTCCAGACAGGGTCGGTTTTTGAAAAAGATAAAAACAATCATGAGATCCAAGTCAGGGTAATTATTTTACTCGACCCCGATCATTTGCAACTAGTCTGTTTAACACGCAAATTATCTTAATAACTGACTCAACCGGGTGTGCTGAGTATTTTCATCGCTCACACACCCGGCTCGTCTGCATGATCCGGCGTTACAACCTGAAGCCTCCCATCTGCCGCGCCAGATCATCGGCCAACCCGCGCAACGCCTGACACTCCTCACGACATTCCTGCACTTCGGATGCCGTCTCCCGGGCCAGATCGGAAATCCCCTGAACGGTACGATTGATCTCCTCGGTCACCGCCGACTGCTCCTCGGTAGCTGTCGCCACCTGATGGTTCATGTCACTGATGTGTTCGACCTGATCGGTAATGGTGCTCAGTGAGGCGCCGGTCTGCTGGCTGGATTGCACACCGGTGCCGGTTGCCGCCTGCCCGGCCTGCATCGATGTCACTGCGCTGCCGGCGCCGTGCTTCAGGCGCAGGATCATCTGCTGCACTTCATCGGTGGACACCTGCGTGCGCCGGGCCAAGGTGCGCACTTCGTCGGCGACCACGGCAAAGCCGCGGCCCATCTCCCCGGCACGCGCCGCTTCGATGGCGGCGTTGAGCGCCAGCAGGTTGGTCTGTTCGGAGATGCTGCGGATGACCGCCAGCACCTCGTCGATTGACGCCACTTCACTGGCCAGCTCACCCACTGCATGGGCCGCCTGGCCTATTTCACCGGACATGCCCTCGATATGGGCAATCGAACGGCGCACCACTTCGCGGGCGGCAAGCGCCTCGGTACGCGCGGTTTCCGACGCGTGTGCGGCATTGCCGGCGTTCTGCGCGATGTCCTGTACGGTCAGGCCCATTTCATGCACTGCCGTGGCAACCATTTCGGTCATTTCCTGCTGACGCCCCGAGCGGTCTGCGGTGTTCTCCACAACCTGGGTCACCAGTTCGACCGAACGGTGCAAGCGTTCGCTGGTGTGCAAGACCTCGCCGATGAGGTCGCGCTGGCTGTCGAGAAAGCGGTTGAACCCGCGAGCCAGGTCGCCCAGTTCATCCGCGCGCGTCGCATCCAGGCGCTGGGTCAGGTCACCGCCACCGTTGCCAATCGCCATAAGCGCCCCGGTAACCCGGCGGATCGGCCGGACAATGCCACGGGCCAGCAACACCACCAGCAGCAACGACACCAGCGCCACGCCGGCACCAATCAGGCTGGTCAACCACACCGTCTGGCGCACCGGGGCATAGATTTGCGCTTGCGGTACTTCAGCGACCAGGGTCCAGTTCAGGTCGCGCAGCGGCAGGCTCAGGGCCAGGTAGCTCTCGCCGTCACGCTCGAAGCGGCTGCTGTGCAAGCCTTCGGTTCGGTTCAAGACAGCCTGGGCGGCCGACTCACCGATCTGCTCGGCAAGCTTGGTTTTGCCGCTCAATTGCTGCTCCGGATGAACCTGGATCAGGCCATCGCCGCGCACCAGAAACACCCGGCCGCGCTCACCGAAACTGAAGTTGTGGATCAATTCCGACAGTTCGGTCATGCGCAGACCGAGCCCGGCAATGCCAACCAGTTTGCCGGCCTTTTCCACCCGATAGTCGATGAACAGTGCCAGTTCACCGGTACTGCCATCGGTGTCGATGTTGAGCAGGCGCGGATTGCCGCTGTCGATGAAACCAAAGAACCATTTGTCGGCCGGGTTGCTGCGGCTCAACGTACGATCAAGGCCTTTCTCGTTGTAGTAATGGTTGGTTTCAGTGGCTGCGAACAACGCCGTGAAGGCCTGGTTTTTCTGCCGCAGCGCTTCGAGGTACTCGATAAATTGCGGCGCCTGGGCACTGTCTTCGCCCGCCGCCAGCCAGTCGCGCAGCAACGTGTTGTTGGCAATATCGGCGGCGGCGGTGAGCGGACGGCTCAACATCCGCTCGATGTCGTTACGAATCGCCTCAATGCTGGCCGGCAACGCAGTGTCGACCAGGTAACGCTCAGTCAGGCGATTGACCGCCACCGAGTAGATTCCGACCACGATAAGAATGCTCACCAACAGGGCTGCGCCCATGCTTGCAATCAATTGCCACTGGATACTGCGCCGCCAGAACTGCATGAACCTTCCCCTGAGTAAATAAGCCTTGTGCTGCAATAGCCAGGCCAATTGTATACAGACGAAAATACAATTATTCCATTGACCCACGACAATGCCGCCCACTGCCGAAAGGGCAGTGAGCAAGCAAAAGAAGTGGAACGGTGTAGCGGGAGCCGATCAGCTGTTGCCGATGGTCCGGGCAATGACATCGACCGTGGCGCTGACTTGCTCTTGGTAACGGTCGAGGGCCTGCTGGTGCTGCTGTTGCAGTTCGATCTGCTGCGAGCACAGGTTCAGGGCTGCCAGAACCAGCAGCTTGTCACCAATCAGGGTCGGGTATTTACGCTTGGTCTCGGCCAGCGACGCGTTGAGCATCTGCACGGCCTGCGCCAGGGCCTGTTCCTGGCCTTCGGGGGCCTTGATCGAATAATCGCTGCCGAGGATCGACACGACATTGATCGGCTGTGCTGAAGTTCTCATGCGTTAACGGTACCAACGCTGGCGCGCTCGACCAGGGCCTGGATGCGCGCGGCGGTGGCGCCCTGTTTTTCTTCCTGTTCCATCAGCGCCAGCTGCAGGCTTTCGTTTTCATCTTTGGCCTGGGCCAGTTCAGCAGCGATCTGCTCGTTGCGTTCGGTCAGTTCCTGATTCTTCTGTACCAGGTCGCTGACAAGTTGTTCCAATTGACTGAGGGAAGTTTCCAACATGATTGCCTTCTCGGGATTTTCAGGGGGCGCACACGATAAAGAAAAGTCCGCGTGGTCGCCAGGGATATCGGGTTAGACGCTTCGGCCTGGTGCAGATTGACCCACCGATCAGCGTCCGGTTCCCGCTGCAGATGCCCGCCTGTCAGGAAAACCGATGGCTATTTCACAGTTTCATCTTCCGCCCCTCAAGTCTGCCCAAGGTTGTCCGATAGGGATGGCAATCCTGAATCCGGCGCCGGTATGGCGCGCCTTTTCCCCCTCCGGAAGACCACCATGTCCCTACGTAATATGAATATCGCCCCGCGCGCGCTGCTGGGGTTCGCCTTGATCGGCGCGCTGATGCTGGGCCTGGGTCTGTTCGCCCTGAACCAGATGAGCAAGATCCGCCAGGCCGGTGAATTCATCGAGCAATCCTCGGTGCCGAGCATCACCAACCTTGATCAGATCACCCAGCTGACCCTGCGCCTGCGAACTTTGTCCTATCGCCTGCTGCTCAACCGCGAAGCCGATACCCTGCAAAACACCCTCAAGCTGATCGGCCAGCGCAACCAGCAGATCGATGAAGCGCGCCGGATTTATGAACCGCTGATCAGCAGTCCGCAGGAGCGTTCCGCCTACAACCAGTATGTGCAGCTGCTCAACGAGTACCGCCAGCTGGAAAGCCGCATGCACCAGGCTTCGCAGAGCAACGATCTGGAAACCCTGCGCACCCTGATCAACCGCGACATGCTCAACAGTTCCGAGCAGATCAACAGCGTCATGGATCAACTGGTCAGCATCAACACCGAGCAGACCCGTACCATCAACCAGACCGCTGCCGATCAGTATTCCAACGCCGTCAGCCTGGTCATCAGCCTGCTGTTGGCCGCCACGGTACTGACCCTGATCTGTGCCCTGCTGCTGACCCGCAGTATCGTCAAACCGATCGATGAGGCCCTGCAGGCGGCCGAGCGCATCGCCGAAGGCGACCTCACCCGCACCATCGAGACCGAGGGTCACGACGAAGCCGCACGGCTGCTGCGGGCCATGGCCAAGATGCAGAATAAACTGCGCGACACCCTGCAGCTGATTGCCGGCTCCGCCACGCAGCTGGCCTCGGCTGCCGAAGAATTGAACAGCGTCACCGACGAAAGCGCCCGTGGCCTGCAACAGCAGAACAACGAAATCGAGCAGGCCGCCACCGCTGTCACCGAGATGACCAGCGCGGTTGAAGAAGTGGCGCGCAATGCCGTGAGCACCTCCGAAGCATCGAAGGAAGCCACCCGTTCGGCAGGCGATGGCCGTGATCTGGTGCTGGAAACCGTCAGCGCCATCGAGCGCATGAGTGTCGATGTGCAGGGCACCGCCGAACTGATCGGCAACCTGGCGGAAGAATCGCGAGATATCGGCAAGGTCCTGGATGTTATTCGCGGCCTGGCCGACCAGACCAACCTGCTGGCACTCAACGCCGCCATCGAGGCCGCGCGTGCCGGTGAGGCCGGTCGTGGCTTTGCCGTGGTCGCCGATGAAGTCCGCGCCCTGGCCCACCGCACCCAGCAGTCGACCAGTGAAATCGAGCGGATGATCGGCAGTATCCAGGGCGGTACCGAGCAGGCGGTCAACTCCATGCGCAACAGCACCGAACGTGCCGAGTCGACGCTGAACATCGCCCGCGGTGCAGGCCTGGCGCTGGACACCATCACCGGCGCGGTCGCCGAGATCAACGAGCGCAACCTGGTGATCGCCAGCGCTGCCGAAGAGCAGGCTCAGGTGGCCCGCGAAGTGGACCGCAACCTGGTCAACATCAACGACCTGTCGGTGCAATCGGCCACCGGTGCCCACCAGACCACTGCGGCCAGTGCCGAGCTGTCGCGCCTGGCGGTTGACCTCAACGGGCTGGTGGCACGCTTCAGCGTCTGATCATCGCGGGGCAAGCCCGCTCCCACAGGGGGCAGTCTCCCCCTGTGGGAGCGGGCTTGCCCCGCGAAAAATTCCCGGATCAGTATTCAATACGCACGTCGCCCTTGGGCACGCTGCAGCACGACAGGATATAGCCTTCGGCGACGTCATCATCGGTGATGCCGCCGTTGTGCTCCATCTCCACCTCGCCGCCCAGCTTGAGCACCTTGCAGGTGCCGCAGATGCCCATGCCGCAGGCCTTGGGAATCATCAGGCCAAGCTTGGCCGCCGCGGCATGCACGGTCTCACCCGGCGCCACCCGAATACTCTTGCCGGCGGCGGTAAACTCCACCTGATGCAGGTCGGCATTGTCCACTTCCGGCGCGTCGGCCGCTTGCTCGGCGAGCTCGACGGCGTCGGCCTTGACCTCGGCTGGGGTCGCCCCGAACGACTCCTCATGGTAACGGGTCATGTCATAGCCGCTGCCTTCAAGCAGACGCTTGACCGCATGCATGTACGGGGTCGGGCCGCAGCAGAAGATTTCCCGTTCCATGTAGTCCGGGGCAATCAGCTCCATCAGCTTCTGGTTCAGGTAGCCGCGATAGCCCGCCCAGGGCTCGCCCAGGCCGTGCTTCTCACAAATGATGTGCAGGCTGAAGTTGTCGATCCGCGACGCCATGTGCTCCAGCTCGCGGTGATAGATGATGTCTTTCGGCGAGCGCGCGCTGTGCACAAACACCATGTCGACATTGCCATTGGTGTCGTAGAACCAGCGGGCCATGGACATCACCGGGGTAATGCCGACGCCGCCACTGAGGTACAGCACCTTGGGGCTGGGGAAGTCGATGGCGTTGAACAGCCCGACCGGGCCGTGCACCGCCAGCTCCTGGCCTTCGTGCAGGGTGTCGTGCAGCCAGTTGGAGACCTTGCCGCCCGGCACCCGCTTGATCGTCACCGAGAAGCTGTAAGGCACCGAAGGCGAGCTGGAGATGGTGTACGAGCGCATGATCGGCTCGCCGTCGATCTCCAGCTCCAGGGTGACGAACTGCCCGGGCTTGAAGAAGAACATGATCGGCTGGTCGGCCATGAAACAGAAGGTGCGCACATCCCAGGTTTCCTGGATCACCTTGACGCAACGGACGATGTGGCGGCCGTTGGCCCAGGTCTGGGTGCTGACCGGATTGAGGAAATTGGACATGCTCGTCTCCACGGCCGACTGCGGCCTGATGCTTGCGATTCTGCTCAAGCTGCACGGCGGACACATTCCTATCCGCGACATCGGCGTGCTTATCGCGACCAGCCCCCTGCCACAAGGGCTGGCGCGTCGGAAACGGATCTGATCATGTCGTCCATGGATATGGATCGCGGCGGCTTCGAACGCACACTCCATCGCAAATGATCCTGCTGTTATTCAGCCTTGCGTCGCCATAACAATGATTAGCCACTTTCACCGGCCACAAACACCGGCCATGAGGACCTGAACGATGGACGTCACCGCAACTTTGAGTCTGGGCGATCCACTGGAACCTGCGCGCAAGGCGACTGCCGAGATGCTGCAGAGCCGCGAGCGTACCTTCTCGCTGCCACAGCCGTTCTATAGCGACGAACGCCTGTTCCAGATCGATATGGAAGAGATTTTCCAGAAGGAATGGCTGATCGCCGGGATGACCTGTGAAATCCCGGCCAAGGGCAACTTCCTCACCCTGCAGATCGGCAAGAACCCGATCCTCGTGGTGCGCGGTGCTGAAGGCCAGGTGCATGCCTTCCATAACGTCTGTCGTCACCGTGGTTCTCGGCTGTGCACCAGCGACAAGGGCAAGGTGGCGAAACTGGTCTGCCATTACCACCAGTGGACCTACGAGCTCGATGGCCGCCTGCTGTTCGCCGGCACCGAGATGGGTGCCGATTTCGACATGAAGCAGTACGGGCTCAAACCGGTCAACGTCAAGACCGCTGGCGGCTACATCTTCATCAGCCTGGCCGAGAATCCGCCGGCGATCGACGACTTCCTCGCCACCCTGGCTCATTACATGGAGCCCTACGACATGGAAAACACCAAGGTGGCGGTGCAAACCACTTTGATGGAAAAGGCCAACTGGAAGCTGGTGCTGGAAAACAACCGCGAGTGCTACCACTGCAGCGGTTCGCACCCGGAGCTGCTGAAAACCCTGCTGGAATGGGACGACGTCACCGACCCGCGTGCCGACCAGGCCTTCAAGGATCACGTCGCCGCCTCGGCTGCGGCCTGGGACGCCGAGAAGATTCCGTATGCCCACGCCAGCTTCGGCCTGCGCAACCGCATCGTGCGCATGCCGCTGCTCAAGGGCACGGTGTCGATGACCCTGGACGGCAAGCAGGGCTGCCAGAAGCTGATGGGCCGGATCAAGAACCCGGACCTCGGTTCGATGCGCATCCTGCACCTGCCGCACTCGTGGAACCACTGCATGGGCGATCACATGATCGTCTTCACCGTGTGGCCGATCAGCGCCCAGGAAACCATGGTCACCACCAAGTGGCTGGTGCACAAGGATGCGGTCGAGGGTGTGGACTACGACCCCGAGCGCATGCGCCAGGTATGGGACGCCACCAACGACCAGGACCGGCGCCTGGCCGAAGAGAACCAGCGCGGGATCAACTCCACGGCGTATCAGCCTGGGCCGTATTCCAAGACCTATGAGTTCGGGGTGGTGAACTTCGTTGACTGGTACAGCGAGCGTATGTTGAACAACCTGGGGGCGGCGCCTGCGCCTTATCTCAAGGGTGTGGCTGTGCAGTAAAGTCTGATCGCGGGGCAAGCCCGCTCCCACCGGGATGGTGAAAACCGGTGGGAGCGGGCTTGCCCCGCGATGCTCTGCTCAAATTTTAACCACCTCGCGCAACGCCCCGGCCCCACTGGGCCCCTGCACACAGCAAACACTTTATCCACAGGACAGCCCACAGCTAATGTGGGCAAGTCATTGTTTTTCCCTGCAAAAAATATTGATCAATATTTGATCAAATCTCTACAAGCCTTTAAACACAAGGCTCACAGCAGAAGGCGAACACCTTATCCACAGAGACGCCAACAGACTTTGTGTGCAAAAGTCCCAAGCGTGGAAAACCGTTGTGGATAACGCCTCAAATGGCCCAGATACACAGCATTGGCTAAGGCAAACAGGCGAATTGGGTGTTTTTTGATCAACCTCGTGAAACCCTTGCCACACGGGGCTCTCCGCCATGGGCAAACATATTATCCACAGACCCGCCAACAGCGATTGTGGGCAATATCAACCAAGGCGGTGAGAGAAAATCTCGAAAAATCCGTCACTTAGCCTGATCACTTTTTGACCATAACGCCGAAAGGCACGCCATGCGTGCCTTCCAGCGATACACAAACACTTTATCCACAGATCGGCCAACAGACTTTGTGAGCAACTGCTCAGCGCAGCACACCCTCTTCCACCAGCAGTTTGAGGATGGCTTCGGCACCGGCTTGCGGGCTGACATCCTTGAGCACTTGTCCACCGCCACCGCTGGCCTTGGCCGTGGCCGCTTTCATGCGATCGGCACCGCTCTTGGCCTTGATCACTTTCAAGCGCTTGGGCCGCGGTTTGGCCGGCTGCAGTTCGGCGCTTGTGAATAACTCGTCTTCGACAATCTGTACCTGGCGGGCGGCCAACACACCACGCCGAGCCGGGCCAAAAGCGCTTTGGCGTGGCTTTGGCGCGGCGTTATCCACCGTTGCCAGCAGCGGCAGGCGCACCTTGAGCCGGCGCCGCTGGCCGCGTGGCAGCGCCTGCAGCACCTGGGCCACGCCATTGTGGATAGATTCCACCTCGGCCAAGCCCACCACCAGCGGCCAGCCCAGGCGTTCGGCCAGCAGGAACGGCAGCATGCCGGAGCCTTCACCGGTTTCCGCCTGGCTCCCGGTCAGCACCAGCTGGGCACCGGCATCGCGCAGGTAATCGCCGAGTACCCCGAGGGCATCGGCGCCCGACGGTTGTTCAAGTACATCCAGTTGTTCCAGGCCCATGCCCAGGTAGGCGCGCAAGGCCGGCTCCTGAGGATCGCCAGCATGCAGCACCTGCAAGTTATCCCCAGCCAGCTGCAGGCCCAGCTCCACCGCCCGTGCGTCCTGCTCGGCGCGCCGGGTGCGGCCGGAGCTGGGATGAGCACCGATCGAAACCAGACTGATGACCTTGGTGTTCATAGTTGTCCCCTGCCCTTATGCCGCGTCGCACTTGGCGTCGTTGCGATAGTTTTCCACAGCCTCGATCAGCGCCTGGAGGATCGCCGCACTGTCGCCGATGACCGACAGATCGGCACGTTTGATCATGTCGCAGCCAGGGTCCATGTTGATCGCCACCACCTTGTCGCAGGCGCCAATGCCCTGCAGGTGCTGGATCGCCCCGGAAATACCCACAGCCACATAGACCCGTGCGGTCACCCAGGTACCGGTGGCCCCGACTTGCCGATTGCGCGGCATGAAGCCGTCATCCACCGCCACCCGCGACGCGCCCTCGGTTGCGCCGAGGGCCACGGTGGCGCGGTGGAACAGCTCCCAGTCCTTGACCCCGTTACCGCCGGACACAATGAACTCGGCTTCGGCCATGGCAATCGCGGCCGGGTCGACAGCCACCGGACCGAGGTCTTCGATACGTGACAGGCTGCGTGCCACGCTTGTGGATAACTGCTCAGGCAAGGCTTCGTGACGCGTTTCACTGACCGGCTCGGCGCATTCGGCTGCGGCCAGAATCAAGCGTGGCAGGCGACGAATCAGGTCCTGCTGGCCAGCACCGGCGCGACCGCTGCATTGGCCGTCCTTGACCTGCCAGACCCGCGTAGCCGGGCGTTCATTGATCGCTGCAGCAAAACGCCGGCCCAATTCGCCGCCACCGGTGCGGCTGTCGGGCAGCAGCCAGTGGCGCGGGTTGAACTGGTTATCCACAGCGCGCAGGCCCTGCACCAGTTGCTCCGGTGCATATCCGTCGAATTCATCGCCCTCGATGACCAGCAAGCGATCAACACCGGCTGTGGAAAAGTTATTTTCCTTGTGCTCGCCAAACACCACGGCCAACACCGCGCCGTCACTCCCGGCCAGGCTATGGGCCAGGCCGAGCAGGTCGCGGTCGTGGCTGCCCAGGCGGCCACCGACCATGTCCGGGACCACGGCGATGTAGAACGCCGGTTGCAGTACTTGATGCAACGGCAACTCCACCACCGCCGCCGCACTGCGCTTGTTGCTGGTGCCCTGCTGGGCGCCACTGCGGTCGATGCGTTTGATGCCGTTGGGGCCGATAAAGCCGACGCCATGGAGGTTCTTGCGGATGACCCCGTTGGGGCCCATCCAGCTGTGCTGCTGACCCTGTTGCATAGCTGCGTGCAGCGGGTGCAGGCGGTTGCGGGCAATCCACTCGGCGCGCGGATCACGGCGAATAATGTCGCTCATCAGTGCACCTCCGCAGGTTCACGCTTTGCCGGGGCAGGTTTACTCGCCGGGGCCTGTTCTTCGAGCAGGGCATCGGCGACCAGCTCTGCCAGGTCCTTGATCAATGGGCGCGGTTCGACCACCCCTTCGAGCATCGCCGTGCACTGTGGACAACCCACGGCCACCAGCTCGGCGGCGGTCTCGCGGATATCCTCCATGCGCATGTCGGGAATCCGCTGCTTGCCGGGAATGTCGGTGATCGGCGCACCGCCGCCACCGCCACAGCAAC
This sequence comes from Pseudomonas alkylphenolica, assembly GCF_000746525.1. NCBI lineage: Bacteria > Pseudomonadati > Pseudomonadota > Gammaproteobacteria > Pseudomonadales > Pseudomonadaceae > Pseudomonas > Pseudomonas alkylphenolica. The sequence continues at coordinate 377,316 of NZ_CP009048.1, read as the reverse complement.
GCGAGCGGAAGCCCGAGCGCTGCATTTCCTTCACTTCGATGCCCAGGGCCCGCAGTACTTCACGCGGCGCCTCGTACTCACCGTTGTAACGGCCCAGGTAGCACGGGTCGTGATAGGTGACGCTGCCGCCCTTGTGCTGCCCAAGATTCAGCGCACCCGCGCCGATCAGTTCGGCAATGTAGGTGCTGTGATGTTGCACCCGATATTCGCCGCCGAAGGCGCCATATTCATTCTTGAGCACATGGAAGCTGTGCGGATCGCAGGTGACGATACGCTTGAAGCTGTACTTGGCCATGGTCTGGATATTGCGTTTGGCCAGTTGCTGGAAGGTCGCTTCATCGCCCAGGCGCCGGGCCACATCACCACTGTCGCGCTCTTCAAGACCAAGCACGGCAAAGTCCACCTGAGCCGCTTTCAGCACTTTGACGAAGGCGCGCAGGGTGCGCTGGTTGCGCATGTCGAAGGCGCCGTCGCCGACCCAGAACAGCACGTCTGCGGTTTTGGTATCGCTGAGCAGGCTCAGGTTGAGGTCTGCGGCCCAGTTCATCCGCCCGCCTGGGGCAAAGCCGCCCGGGTTGTCGGTGGCGATCAGGTTATCCAGCACCTCGGCGCCCTTGTTTGGCGTGGCGCCCTTTTCCAGAGTCAGGTGACGACGCATGTCGACGATGGCATCGACGTGCTCGATCATCATCGGGCACTCCTCCACGCAGGCGCGGCAGGTGGTGCACGACCACAGGGTTTCGGCATCGACCAGGCCGTTGACGATTGGCTGGTGCGGGTTGCCGCCGTGCTCGCCGATTGGCTTGCCGGGGTACGGGCTGCCGGCAAACTTGGCGTCAGTGCCGCCGGCCAGGCCGACGACCATGTCCTGAATGAGCTTTTTCGGGTTCAGCGGCTGTCCGGCAGCAAAGGCCGGGCACGCGGCTTCGCACTTGCCGCACTGCACGCAGGCATCGAAGCCGAGTAACTGGTTCCAGGTGAAATCCTTGGGTTTCTCAACGCCCAGCAATGCCTGCGGGTCTTCCAGGTCCAGCGGTTTGAGGCCGGTGGAACGGCCACCGCCGAAGCGCTCGGCGCGACGGTGCCAGGCCAGGTGCAAGGCCCCGGCAAAGGCGTGCTTCATCGGCCCGCCCCAGGTCATGCCGAAGAACAGCTCGGACACGCCCCAAAGCACACCAAGCCCCAGCAAGGCCACCAGCACCCACCCGCCAAAGCCTTCGGGAAGAATGCCGGCCACCGGCAAGGTGGCAATGAAGAAGCTGCCGGCGAACACCAGCAAACTTTTCGGCAGGCGCATCCACGGCCCTTTCGACAGGCGCGAAGGCGGGTTGAGCCGGCGTTTGTAGACGAACAGCGCACCGGCAAACATCAGCACCGTGGCCAGCAGCAAAGCATAGCCAAGAATCTTGTTGTGCAGGCCAAAGCCGTGCACCAGGATCGCCAGCACCGCAGCCAGCACAAAGCCACCGGCGGTGGCGACGTGGGTGTTGGCCATGTATTTGTCACGGGCGACCACGTGGTGCAGGTCGACCATATAGCGCCGCGGCATGGCCAGCAGGCCGCCGAGCAGGTCGACCTTGGACGGCCGGCCTTGGCGCCACATCCGCACACGTCGCAGCGCGCCGAGGACGGCGAGGCCCAGGGCGGCGAACAGGAGGATGGGAAGCAGGGTGTTCAACATGGGAAGCTCCCACAGCAATCGTGCTTTGGAAATGACACTGTGGGAGCGGGCTTGCCCCGCGATAGCGGTATGTCAGCTACATGGCTATCGCGGGGCAAGCCCGCTCCCACAGAGGTCGATCAGAAGTCCTTGCACAGGCGCAAGGCGTCGTAGATCGCCGCATGGGTGTTGCGCTGAGCCACGCAGTCACCGATGCGATACAGCAAGTAGCCTTCGCCCGCTTGACTGAGGATCGGCTGCGGCTGGATCGCGAACAGCGCCTCGACATCGATCTGGCCCTTGTTGCGCGAACCTTCCTTGAGCCCGTAGTAGAGCGCTTCGTCCGGCCGCACGCCGTTCTCGATCACCACCTGGTCGACCACCCGCTCCTCTTTGGCGCCGGTGTATTCGTTCTCCAGCACCGCCACCAGCTTGTCGCCCTCGCGGTAGACCTTTTCCAGCGCCAGGTCACCGGTCATGATCACTTCCTTGGGGTACATGCTGCGGTAGTAGGTCGGGAACGACGTACCACCAATGGCCACGCCCGGCTTGATGTCGTCGGTGACGATCTCGACCTGGCTGCCTTTGTCGGCGAGGTAGTCGGCCACCGACATCCCGGTGAACTCGCAAATGGTGTCGTACACCAGCACGTTCTTGCCCGGCGCCACCTTGCCGTCGAGCACATCCCAGCTGCTGACCACCAGGCCTTCAGCAGCGCCCCAGTGCTCGTTCTGCTCAAGGAACGGATGACCGCCCACCGCCAGCACGATCACATCCGGACGCAGGTCCTTGATGGTGTCGATATCCGCGGCGGTGCCCAGGCGCAGGTCGACCTTCAGGCGCGCCAGCTCCAGCTGGTACCAGCGGGTAATACCGGCGATCTGATCGCGTTGCGGGGCCTTGGCGGCGATGCTGATCTGCCCGCCGATGGCGTCTTTCTTCTCGAACAGAGTGACGTCGTGGCCACGCTCGGCCGATACCCGCGCCGCTTCCATCCCCGCAGGGCCGGCGCCAACCACCACCACCTTGCGCTTGGGCCCGGTGGTTTTTTCGATGATGTGCGGCACCCCCATGTATTCACGGGAGGTCGCGGCGTTCTGGATGCACAGCACATCCAGGCCTTGATATTGACGGTCGATGCAGTAGTTGGCACCGACGCACTGTTTGATCTGGTCGACCTGACCCATCTTGATCTTGGCGATCAGGTGCGGGTCGGCGATGTGCGCACGGGTCATGCCGACCATGTCGACATAGCCGCCTTCAAGAATGCGCGTGGCCTGGTTCGGGTCCTTGATGTTCTGCGCATGCAGCACCGGAACCTTGACCACTTCCTTGATCCCGGCCGCCAGGTGCAGGAACGGCTCCGGTGGATAACTCATGTTGGGGATAACGTTGGCCAGGGTGTTGTGGGTATCGCAGCCCGAACCGATCACCCCGAAGAAGTCGAGCATGCCGGTGGCGTCGTAGTACTTGGCGATTTCCTTCATGTCCTCGTGGCTGAGGCCATCTGGATGGAATTCGTCACCGCAGATGCGCATGCCGACGCAGAAATCCGGACCGACCTCGGCACGCACGGCCTTGAGCACTTCCAGGCCGAACTTCATGCGGCCCTCGAAGCTGCCGCCCCATTCGTCGGTACGCTTGTTGACCCGCGGGCTCCAGAACTGGTCGATCATGTGCTGGTGCACCGCCGACAGCTCGACGCCGTCCAGGCCGCCTTCTTTGGCCCGGCGCGCGGCTTGCGCGTAGTTGCCGATCACCCGCCAGATTTCCTCCGGCTCAATGGTCTTGCAGGTCGCGCGGTGTACCGGTTCACGGATGCCCGAGGGCGACATCAGGGTTGGCCAGTTGAAACCGTCCCAGCGCGAGCGGCGGCCCATGTGGGTAATCTGGATCATGATCTTGGCGCCGTGCTTGTGCATGGCGTCGGCCAGGTTCTGGAAGTGCGGGATGATCCGGTCGGTCGATAGGTTCACCGAGGCCCACCATTCCTGCGGGCTGTCGATGGCCACCACCGAGGAACCGCCACAGATCGCCAGGCCCAGGCCACCCTTGGCCTTCTCTTCGTAGTATTTGATGTAGCGCGCGGTGGTCATGCCGCCGTCGGTGGCGTAGACCTCGGCGTGCGCAGTACTCAGGACCCGGTTGCGGATAGTCAGTTTGCCGATCTGGATCGGCTGGAACATTGCTTCGAAAGCCATGGCGGGATCCTCGACTTACAGCGGCTTGACGATGAACAGGCCGTCGTCGTGGCCTTCTTCCGAACCGCCGTAGACCTGCTCGGCGACCGTACGGATGGAACTGCCGCGGGCGGCAAGAATCTGGTCCATGGCCCCGGCGAACCAGCCGGTGAACATGTAGTCGACCTTGCGCCCGACCTTGCCGTACACATAGACGAATGCCGAGTGCTCAAGCTTGACGCTGGCGGTGCCGTTTTCCAGGTCGATGTCCTGGATCTTGAACAGGCCCCAGCCGCGCTGCGACAGGCGTTTCATGTAGTGCTCGAACACCGCCACGCCTTCCAGACCGTGGCATTCAGCTTCTTTCTCGCACCAGTGCCAGGCGGACTTGTAGCCGGCTTTGTAGAGGATTTCGGCATAGGCTTCAGCGCCCAGCACTTCCTCGATACCCATGTGGTTGTTGACGAAGAAATGCCGCGGCACGTACAGCATCGGCAGGGCATCGCTGGTCCAGACACCGGTCTCGCTGTCGACTTCGATAGGCAATTGCGGGGCGATCTTGGCCATGGAAACTGAACTCCAGAAATTTTGGTTGGCTGCCCCTGCGCCGGTGGCAGGGGTCGGAAGACGGTTACTGGCGGCTTATTCGCCCCAAACGTCTCTGAGCACGTTGACCCAGTTCTCGCCCATGATCTTGCGCACCACGCGCTCGCTATGGCCGCGTTTGAGCAGGGTTTCGGTGAGATTGGGGAACTCGCCCACGGTGCGGATGCCCAGCGGGTTGATGATCTTGCCGAAGTTGGTCAGGCGCCGGGCGTAGCCCTTGTCGTGGGTCAGGTACTCGAAGAAGTCCTGGCCATGGCCCTGGGTGAAGTCGGTGCCGATACCGATGGCGTCTTCGCCAACGATGTTCATGGTGTATTCAATGGCTTCGGCGTAGTCGTCGATGGTCGAGTCGATGCCTTTGGCCAGGAACGGGGCGAACATGGTCACGCCGACAAAGCCGCCATGGTCGGCGATGAATTTCAGCTCTTCATCGGACTTGTTGCGCGGGTGCTCCTTGAGCCCGGAGGGCAGGCAGTGCGAGTAGCACACCGGCTTTTTCGATTCGAGGATGACTTCTTCGGAGGTCTTGGAACCGACATGGGACAGGTCGCACATGACCCCGACACGGTTCATTTCCGCGACGATCTCGCGGCCGAAGCCCGACAGGCCGCCGTCGCGCTCGTAGCAACCGGTACCGACCAGGTTCTGGGTGTTGTAGCACATCTGCACGATACCGACGCCGAGCTGCTTGAACACCTCGACATAACCGATCTGGTCTTCATAGGCATGGGCGTTCTGGAAGCCGAAGAGGATGCCGGTCTTGCCCAGCTCCTTGGCCTTGCGAATGTCGGCAGTGGTACGCACCGGCATCACCAGGTCGGCGTTCTCGCGAATCAGTTTCTGGCTAGCGGCAATGTTGTTGACCGTGGCCTGGAAGCCTTCCCAAACCGACACTGTGCAGTTGGCAGCCGTCAGGCCGCCCTTGCGCATGTCTTCGAACAGCTCGCGGTTCCATTTGGCAATGATCAGCCCGTCGATAACGATGCTGTCGGCGTGTAATTCGGCTGGGCTCATCAGGCTGTCCCCTTTATTGGCATTACCTGCGCCGAATCGTCTGCCGGCGCTTTGGGGCCAGCATATGCCTAGGGGCCAGGTCGCTAAGATGCAAAAACGACAGGGGAATTGCCGAAAGCGTCAAACCGCGACAAAGGGCTCGCGCAAGTTTCATTCGGAGGGTGACGGGGCTTGCGGCTACCCTGTTCTTTGCCGCGGCGCTGAGCGAGAATCGGCGCCCATGTTCCCCGGGGAGGATGATTGAATGAAATCGATGGTATGGCTGGTTCTGGCCGCGCTGGCCTTTGGTGCCCACGCCAGTGATGAAGACAGTACGCCGTGCGACAACGTCGAGACCGACCAGCAGAACTACGACTGCGCACTGTTCAGCCGCACCACCGCCGAACGTGAGCTCAACGCCGCGTTTACCGACCTGCTCGATCGCATCAAGGAACAGTATGCCGGGCAGGACGCGAAGATCAGTGAGGTCAGCAAGCGTTTGAACGACGCCGAAAGCCTTTGGAAACAGCTGCGCGATGCCGATTGCAAGGTGGAAACCTTCGACGAAAAACCGGGCAAAACCTTCGACGCGGCCCTGAATACCTGCCTGGCCCAACGTAGCGACGATCGCTCCGAATACCTGCAGTCCCTGGGTCTGCAAAACTCCGATTGAGAACAGCATGAAAATCTGCGGAATTGAAATCAAAGGCAGCGAAGCGCTGCTCGCCGTCGCCACGCTGGACGGCGCAAGCCCGGTGCATGTTGCCCTGGCGACGAAAAAGATCGGTCTGGAAGACGATGAACATGCAGACAACGTCAAAGCCTTCGCCAGCCAGGCCCGGCAGTTCATCGCCGAGCACGGCATCAGCCACCTGGCGATCAAGAAGCGCAGCAAGAAGGGCGATTTCGCCGGCGGCCCGACCACCTTCAAGATCGAAGGCGTGCTGCAGTTGCTGGACAATTGTGAAGTGGAGCTGGTTTCACCACAGACCGTCAGCGCTCAGGCCAAGAAGCACAACATTGAACTGCCCGCTTCGTTGAACAAGTACCAGCACGAAGCCTTCAAGAGCGCTTGTGCGGTGTTGCTCAAGCGCCGCTGAGGTTCACCGCTGGGCCTTGCGATCCTCCCGAGGGCAACGCTCGAAACGCCCCCGGTAGCAACGGGTGAAATAAGACGCTGACTCGAAACCGCAAGCAATGCCCACCTCCAGCACGCTCATGTCGGTCTGACGCAGCAGTTGCCGCGCCTTGTCCAGCCGCAGACGCAGGTAGAAACCGCTGGGGGTGTCGTGCAGGTATAGACGGAACAGGCGCTCCAGCTGACGCCGGGTGACCTGCACCGACTCGGCCAGCACCAGGGTGTTGAGCGGTTGCTCGGTGTTGCGCTCCATCTCGCCGATCACCTGCACCAGCTTCTTGTTGCTGATGCCGTAGCGTGAGGCGATCTGCATGCGCTGGTGGTCCTGGCGCGGGCGGATGCGCCCGAGCACGAACTGCTCGGACACCTGGATCGCCAGCTCCGGGCCGTGAGCCTGAGCGATCAGGTGGAGCATCAGGTCGATTGACGCGGTGCCGCCGGCCGAGGTTATGCGCCGTCGATCGACTTCGAACAGTTCCTGAGTCGCCTGCAGCTGTGGATAAGACTCCTTGAACGCTTCCAGCGCCTCCCAGTGCAGGGTCACCCGGTGGCCATCGAGCAGGCCGGCCTCGGCCAGGACCACCGTACCGGTGTCGATGCCGCCAAGCACCACACCGTCGTGATCGAGCTTGCGCAGCCAGTGCTGCAGCGTCGGGCTGAAACTGCCCAGCGGCTCGAACCCGGCCACCACCAGCAGGGTTGCACCTTTGGCCAGCGCCTGCAGCGCGCCATCGGCGTTGACCGACATGCCATTACTGGCCTGCACCGCCCCGCCCTCTATGCTCAGCACCTGCCAGCGGTACAAGCCGCCGCGAAAGCGGTTGGCCACCCGTAGCGGCTCGATCGCCGAGATAAAGCCGATCGCGGAAAAACCGGGGAGCAACAAAAAGTAGAAATCCTGGGGCATAGCGAACGACTCGACGGCCACGGGTCTGCGGTTAATACCCTGCAGGTCGCCACTGTGCAAGTGCGGGTCGCCAGGGTGCGTATTTTCCCGGTGCGGTGCGCGTAGTTTGATCAGCACGGCACGCAGAGGCCGCCCCTATAACAATTAGAACTGCCGTTGGAGGAGCCACCATGAACAGATTGATCAGCCGTAGCCTGCTGACGCTCGTCGGTACCGCAATCCTCAGCACCAACGTAATGGCCGCCGAACCGGCCGTATGCAAGAACGTGCGCCTTGGCGTGGTCAACTGGACCGACGTGATGGCCACCAGCGCCATGACCCAGGTACTGCTCGACGGCCTCGGCTACAAGACCAAGCAGACCAGTGCCTCGCAACAAATCATCTTCGCTGGTATTCGTGACCAGCGCCTGGACATGTTCCTCGGTTACTGGAACCCGATCATGACCCAGACCATCACCCCCTTCATCGACGCCAAGCAGGTCAAGGTCCTTGAGCAACCCAGCCTGAACGACGCCCGCGCCACCCTCGCCGTGCCCAAATACCTGGCCGACAAGGGCCTGAAAACCTTTGCCGACATCGCCAGGTTTGAAAAAGAGCTGGGCGGCAAGATCTACGGCATCGAACCCGGCTCCGGCGCCAACACCCAGATCAAGGCGATGATCAGCAAGAACCAGTTCGGCCTGGGCAAGTTCCAGCTGGTCGAGTCCAGCGAAGCCGGGATGCTCGCCGCCGTCGACCGTGCCGTGCGGCGCAACGAGGCCGTGGTGTTCTTCGGCTGGGCGCCGCACCCGATGAACGTCAACATCGACATGGCCTACCTCAGTGGCAGCGAAGGCGCCCTGGGCCCGGACGAAGGCCGCGCCACGGTGTGGACCGTCACCGCCCCGGACTACGCCGAACGCTGCCCGAACGCCAATCGCCTGCTGAGCAACCTGAAATTCAGCGCCGAAGACGAGAGCCGCATGATGCAACCGCTGCTCGAGCATAAAGACGCCCTGGCCTCTGCCCGCCAGTGGCTCCAGGACCATCCCGAGGACAAGGCGCGCTGGCTCGAAGGGGTGACCACCTTCGACGGCAAGCCCGCTGCCGACAACCTCAAGCTCACCTCCAACTGACAGACCGTATCGCGGGGCAAGCCAGCTCCCACAGAGATCCCTCCCCCCCTGTGGGAGCGGGCTTGCCCCGCGATGGCCCCAACACGCCTGAAGGAAACCGCACATGAACCATGACGTCATCATCACCTGCGCCCTGACCGGCGCCGGCGACACCGCCAGCAAAAGCCACCTGGTCCCCGTCACTCCTAAACAGATCGCCGCAGCCGCCGTGGAAGCCGCCAAAGCCGGTGCCACCGTGGTCCACTGCCATGTCCGCGACCCGCAAACCGGGCGTTTCAGCCGCGATGTCGCGCTGTACCGCGAAGTGATGGAACGCATCCGCGAAGCCGACGTGGACATCATCGTCAACCTCACCGCCGGCATGGGCGGCGACCTGGAGATCGGCCCGGGGGAAACACCGCTGGAGTTCGGCGCCGGCACCGACCTGATCGGTCCGCTGGAGCGCCTGGCCCATGTCGAGGCACTGCTGCCGGAGATCTGCACCCTGGACTGCGGCACCCTCAACTTCGGCGACGGCAACAGCATTTATGTCTCAACCCCGGCCCAGCTGCGCGCTGGCGCCAAACGCATCACCGAGCTCGGCGTCAAAGCCGAACTGGAAATCTTCGACACCGGCCACCTGTGGTTCGCCAAGCAGATGATCAAGGAAGGCCTGCTCGACGACCCGTTGTTCCAGCTGTGCCTGGGCATTCCCTGGGGCGCGCCGGCCGACACCACGACCATGAAAGCCATGGTCGACAACCTGCCAGCGGGCGTGACCTGGGCCGGCTTCGGCATCGGCCGCATGCAGATGCCCATGGCCGCGCAGGCGGTGCTGCTCGGCGGCAACGTACGTGTGGGACTGGAAGACAACCTGTACCTGGACAAGGGCGTGCTGGCCAGCAACGGCCAATTGGTCGAACGCGCCACGGAAATCCTCAGCCGTCTCGGCGCACGGGTGCTTAGCCCTGCTGAAGGCCGCGCGAAAATGAACCTGACCCGTCGCTGATTGAAGGAGTTGAAGATGAGCTTTATCACCGAGATCAAGACGTTTGCAGCCCTGGGCAGCGGCGTGATCGGCAGCGGCTGGGTCGCCCGCGCCCTGGCCCACGGCCTCGACGTGGTGGCCTGGGACCCGGCACCCGGCGCTGAAGCGGCGCTGCACAAACGCATCGCCAATGCCTGGCCGGCCCTGGAAAAGCAGGGCCTGGCGCCCGGTGCATCACCAGATCGCCTGCGCTTCGTCGCGACCATCGAAGAGTGTGTACGCGATGCCGACTTTATCCAGGAAAGCGCCCCGGAGCGCCTCGACCTCAAGCTCGACCTGCACAGCAAGATCAGCGCCGCGGCCAAGCCCAACGCACTGATCGGCTCCAGCACCTCTGGCCTGCTGCCCAGCGAGTTCTACGAATCGGCGACCCATCCTGAACGCTGCGTGGTCGGCCACCCGTTCAACCCGGTGTACCTGCTGCCGCTGGTGGAAATCGTCGGCAGCAACAAGACCGCGCCGGAAGCCATCGAGGCGGCGAAAACGGTGTATAGCGCCTTGGGCATGCGCCCGCTGCATGTGCGCAAGGAGGTCCCCGGTTTTATTGCCGACCGCCTGCTCGAAGCGCTGTGGCGCGAGGCCCTGCACCTGGTCAACGACGGCGTGGCGACCACCGGCGAGATCGACGATGCCATTCGCTTTGGCGCCGGCTTGCGCTGGTCGTTCATGGGCACTTTCCTCACCTACACCCTGGCCGGTGGCGATGCCGGCATGCGCCACTTCATGGCGCAGTTCGGCCCGGCGCTGCAACTGCCATGGACCTACCTGCCGGCGCCGGAGCTGACTGACGGCTTGATCGACGCTGTAGTCGAAGGCACCAGCGAACAGTTGGGCGAACGCAGCATCAGCGCGCTGGAGCGCTATCGTGATGATTGCCTGCTGGCCGTACTGGAGGCAGTAAAAACCACCAAGGCCAAGCATGGCATGGCCTTCAGCGACTGAACGGAGCCCTCGGATGCCGACACTGATCACCTATCAAACCCCGGTCCAGGCGGACTGGGTCGATTACAACGGGCATCTGCGCGATGCCTTTTATCTGCTGATCTTCAGCTACGCCACCGATGCCTTCATGGACCGTATCGGCCTTGATAGCGACAACCGCAGCGCCAGCGGTAACTCGCTGTTTACCCTGGAGTGCCACCTGAACTACCTGCATGAGGTAAAGCTGGGTACCCAGGTATGGGTGCAGACGCAGGTGATCGGTTTTGATCGCAAGCGCTTGCACCTGTATCACAGCCTGCACCGTGAAGGTTTTGCCGAGGCGTTGGCGGCCAGCGAGCAGATGTTGCTGCATGTAGACCTGGCCGGGCCGCGCTCTGCGCCGTTTGCGCCGGAGGTTGCGGCGCGTTTGCAGGGGATTGTTGATGAGCAGGTTGACCTGCCAGCGCCTGAGTTTGTTGGTCGGGTGATTGGCTTGCCAGGCTGAGGGCCCTATCGCGGGGCAAGCCCGCTCCCACCGGCCCCGCCATCGGACGCAAAAAATAGCCCCGGAAAGCCGTGAAGCAACCGGGGCTAAAGCGGACGGTGACCAAACCTTCCTTTTCTGTGCATGGCCTCAGTGTGCAACCTCCCGTCCCTGTCGATTTGCCCGAAAACGACCTGTTCTTAGGTAAAGCAGCCATTACGGCATTCTGTCCTTGCCGCCCTGCAACTGAGCCCACAGAATCGACTGACGATCACACCTGCAAACAAGGACAACAACCATGATGCATGCGGATTTGATTGATCAAGACGACCTGCTGGGCCAGTTGCGCGCCCTGGGTTTCGAGATGCCGGCCGACGCCAGCGCCGAACAGGCCTGCGAGTATGCAGTGCGGGGTTTGAGTGAACCGCGGGCCAAAGCCCTGAAGGGCATGGTTGAGCAGATGTACACCGGCAATGCGACCATTCTGCCCGCTGTGCGTCAGGCAATCGAAAAGCAGCTTTTGCCGGCGTTGGCGCAGTTCAAGAATCGCTGAAAGGGTGGGAGCGGGCTTGCCCCGCGATTGCGATCTGTCAGTCACATCGCATCGCGGGGCAAGCCCGCTCCCACCGAAGCCTCGCTTAGAGCCTCACACTGGCAAATGTCGACTCATTGCGCGCCTGGCTCAACGCCGACATCGGCCCGGCCAGCGGCGACAACACCAGTGCCTGCGGAATCGGCATCATCGCCACCTGTTGCGCGGTATTGGAACCCACGCGCTCATCACGCGGCGGAATGCCGAAGTACTCGCGGTAGCACTTGGAGAAGTGCGGTGTGGAGACAAAGCCGCACACCGACGCCACTTCGATGATCGACATCGGCGTCTGCTTGAGCAGTTGTCGGGCGCGAATCAGGCGCAGCTTCAGGTAATAGCGCGACGGCGAGCAGTGCAGGTATTTCTGGAACAGGCGCTCAAGCTGGCGACGCGACACCGCGACATACACAGCCAGTTCATCCAGGTCGATCGGCTCTTCCAGGTTGGCTTCCATCAGCGCGACGATTTCCTGCAGCTTCGGCTGGTTGGTGCCGAGCATGTGCTTGAGTGGCACACGCTGGTGATCCTGCTCGTTGCGAATGCGCTCGTAGACGAACATCTCGGAAATCGCTGCCGACAGCTCGCGGCCATGATCGCGGCTGATCAGGTGCAGCATCATGTCCAGCGGCGCGGTACCACCGGAGCTGGTGAAGCGGTTACGGTCGAGGGTGAACAGCCGGGTACTCATGCTCACCCGCGGGAAAGCTTCCTGCATTGCCGCCAGGCATTCCCAGTGCACGCTGCAATCAAAACCGTCGAGCAAACCGGCGCACGCCAGTGCCCAACTGCCGGTGCACACCGCACCCAGACGCCGCGACTGGCGGGCCTGGCTCTGCAGCCAGGTCACGTGCTCACGGGTCACGGTACGCTGAATGCCAATACCGCCGCAGACAATCACGGTGTCCATGGCCGGTGCCTTGTGCATGGCCGCATCCGGGGTGATCTGCAAGCCGTCGCTGGCCCACACCTGCCCACCGTCCACACTCAAGGTACTCCAGCGGTACAGCTCGCGGCCGGATAGCTGGTTGGCCATGCGCAGCGGTTCGACTGCTGAAGCCAGGGAGATGAGAGTGAAGTTGTCCAGCAGCAGGAAGCCGATGGATTGAGGTGCGCGGTTCTGGGTTGGGGTCCCGGAGTTGTACGACGTCATCGCGGTATCTCCTCACACAATGCAGGGTGCGCCTCAGGCAGGCACGGGCTTTTTTTGTCACGGCCCCGATTCGAATGCAGGGGCTTTGCCAATCACAACGCAATTGCCATGCCTGAAATTGAATGGGCATTCAATAAAACCCAAAAACGACGTCGCGCAGCGTCTAAATCGCCTTTGTTCCGAGCGCCGGTTTTAAACGGGAAAGACCGTGCTAGCGCCGCTGCATAGGAAACATGAGCAATTCGGTAGCACTTGTGGGAAGGATGCCCAGAAACGACATCGACGATGTGTCACCCCAGGCGCAAATGACCGGGGTGACAGGCGTTTATCGAAGCGCTAGCGAGTGATGCGCCAAAAGGTGGCATGCATGGGCATTAACGGCGCAGGCCGGATCAACATTCGATGGCGTTGACCGCCAGACCACCCCGCGAGGTTTCCTTGTATTTGTCATGCATGTCGGCGCCGGTGTCGCGCATGGTGCGGATCACCCGGTCGAGCGAGATGAAGTGCTCACCATCGCCACGCAGCGCCATCTGCGCGGCATTGATCGCCTTCACCGCGGCAATGGCATTACGTTCGATGCACGGCACCTGAACCAGCCCGCCGACCGGGTCGCAGGTCAGCCCGAGGTTATGCTCAAGACCGATTTCTGCGGCATTCTCAAGCTGCGCCGGCGTCGCTCCGAGCACTTCGGCAAGCCCTGCCGCCGCCATCGCACAAGCCGAACCGACCTCGCCCTGACAGCCCACCTCGGCACCGGAGATCGACGCGTTTTTCTTGCACAAAATGCCCACCGCCGCCGCCGCCAGGAAGAAGTCGACCACGCAGGCTTCGCTGACCTCGTCGCTGAAACGCATGTAGTAGTGCAGCACCGCCGGAATGATCCCGGCCGCACCATTGGTCGGCGCCGTGACCATGCGCCCACCGGCCGCGTTTTCCTCATTCACCGCCAGCGCGTAGAGGTTGACCCACTCCATGGCGCTCAAGGTCGAGCCGATCACATTGGGCTTGTTCAGTTCCTGCAGGCTGCGATAGAGCTTGGCCGCCCGGCGCTTCACATTCAGCCCGCCAGGCAGAATCCCTTCGTACTTCAGACCGTTTTCGACACAGGCCTGCATGGCCTGCCAGAGCTTGAGCAAACCGGCGCGAATCTCCGCTTCGCTACGCCAGACCTTCTCGTTTTCCAGCATCAGTTGCGACACGCGCAGGTCGTTTTTCTTGCACAGTTCCAGCAGTTCCACAGCGCTGTTGAAATCGTAGGGGAGCACCGTGTTATCGGCGTCCAGCACACCACTGGCGGCCTGCGCCGCATCCACCACAAAGCCGCCGCCGACCGAGTAATAGGTATCGCGATGCAGCTCGCCCGCCGCGCCTTCAGCGATCAGGGTCATGGCGTTGGGGTGATAAGGCAGGTTCTCGTCGAGCAACAGCATGTCGCGCGCCCAGACAAAGCCGACGTGCAGCCGGCCATCGAGCAGCAAAGTGTCTGTTTCGCGCAGTGCGGCGATGCGGGGGCCGATTTGCGACGGGTCGATAGCGTCCGGCCACTCGCCCATCAGGCCCATGATGACCGCATTGTCGCTGCCGTGACCGATCCCCGTGGCCGACAACGAGCCGTACAGGCGCACCTCGATGCGGCGCACCTGCTCGAGCTCACCACGCTCACGCAGGCCCTGGACGAACAGCGCCGCGGCCCGCATTGGCCCGACGGTATGAGAGCTGGATGGGCCGACGCCAATCTTGAACAGGTCGAACACACTGATGGCCATGCCACCTACCTCCTGATTGAGCAGCCACCCCCAAGCCAGGCCAAGGGCGTTGCAACTGCTACGCTAAATAGGCGGCAATCCGCCGAATTCGCGCATCATCAGGCTTTTGAGCGGACTTCTGACGTCTACAACCGACGCGTTCTTGCCCAGCAACGCCGCCAGCTGTCACGACCGTTTCTGCGCCGTTTTTTTGCGGTGCAGAAGCAGCAAAACTGCGTTTACGGGCTGATAAAAATCTGTAAACGACCTCATCGACACTGGATACGACCCTGTCTGTACTGGATACGACGCACCCTGTAGGCGTTTGATTTTCGCTGTTAGATGATCGGTATCGACTCGATTGCACGGCACCTGTCCCGCTATCGCCCGATAGTCAGGCCCGACCGAATGCAAACCATAAAGCACGGCGGTCCCGTGGGACATCCGAGAAAAAACATCAGGAGTCCATCGCATGAAAGGTTCACCCTCGCTATTGCTGACCGCGCTACTGAGTGTGCCGCTGTTGGCCCAGGCCACCGAGCCTGAGCAGTGTCATACCGTCAACTTCTCCGATGTCGGCTGGACCGATATCACCGTGACCACCGCGGTGACCAGTGTGGTGCTGCAATCGCTGGGCTACAAAACCAAGACCACCATGATTTCGGTGCCAGTGACCTACAAGTCGCTGGCCGACGGCAAGAATATGGATGTGTTCCTCGGCAACTGGATGCCGACCATGGAAAACGACATCAAGCAGTACCGTGATGCCGGTACGGTGGAAACCGTGCGGGCCAACCTGGAGAACGCCAAGTACACCCTGGCCGTACCGCAGGCGCTGTATGACAAGGGCCTGAAAAACTTCGCCGACATTGCCAAGTTCAAGAAGGAACTGGACGGCAAGATCTACGGCATCGAGCCGGGCAACGACGGCAACCGCACCATCCAGAGCATGATCGACAAGAACGCATTTGGCCTCAAGGACGCCGGTTTCAAGGTGGTCGAGTCCAGCGAGGCAGGCATGCTTTCGCAGGTTGAACGTGCCCAGCGCCGCGACACTGCGGTGGTGTTCCTGGGCTGGGAACCACACCCGATGAACACCCGTTTCAAGATGAAATACCTCGACGGCGGCGATGATTTCTTTGGCCCCGACTACGGTAAAGCCACCGTGCTCACCAATACCCGCAAGCGTTATGTGCAGGAATGCAGCAACGTCGGCCAGCTGCTGAAAAACCTGTCCTTCACCCTGGACATGGAAAGCACCCTGATGGGCAACGTCCTGGACGACAAGATGAAACCCGACGCAGCCGCCAAGGCCTGGCTGAAAAACAACCCTCAGGTACTCGATACCTGGCTGGCAGGGGTTACCACCGTTGACGGCAAACCGGGCCTGGAGGCGGCCAAGGCCAAACTGACGCAGTAAGCACTGCCTGCGGCGGGCTGGCCCCGCCGCAGGCTGTCTTCAATTTTTTGCAGGTGGACGCTCGCTATCATGCTGATCGATGAAAAACTCCCTCTGGGCCAGTACATCGCAGGCTTCGTTGAATGGTTGACGCAACACGGCGCCAACTACTTCGATGCTTTCGCTGCGGCACTGGAATACATGATCCACGGTGTAACCGGGGCACTGACCTGGTTCAATCCCTTCGTCCTGATCGGCCTGATTGCAGTGATCGCGCACCTGATCCAGCGCAAATGGGCGCTGACCACCTTCTGCGTGCTGTCATTCCTGCTGATCCTCAACCTCGGTTACTGGCAAGAGACCATGGAGACCCTGGCCCAGGTGCTGTTCGCCACCCTGGTCTGCGTGGCCATCGGCGTACCGCTGGGCATCCTCGCCGCGCACAAACCGATGTTCTACACCGCCATGCGCCCGGTCCTCGACCTGATGCAGACGGTCCCTACCTTCGTGTACCTGATCCCGACCCTGACCCTGTTCGGTCTGGGCGTGGTCCCCGGGCTGATCTCGACGGTGGTGTTCGCCATCGCCGCGCCGATCCGCCTGACCTACCTGGGTATCTGTGATGTGCCCCAGGAACTGCTCGATGCCGGCAAGGCCTTCGGTTGCTCACGCCGCCAACTGCTGTCACGCATCGAACTGCCGCATGCCATGCCGAGCATCGCCGCCGGCGTCACCCAATGCATCATGTTGTCGCTGTCGATGGTGGTGATTGCCGCGCTGGTGGGCGCTGATGGTCTGGGCAAACCGGTAGTCAACGCATTGAACACCGCCGATATCGCCCTGGGCTTCGAAGCGGGTCTGGCAATCGTATTGCTGGCGATCATGCTCGACCGTATCTGCAAACAACCCGACGCACCGGTAAGGAGTGAAGCATGAGCATTATTCGCTTCGAAGATGTAGACGTTATCTTCTCCAACCGACCGCGTGAGGCCCTCAGCCTGCTAGACCAAGGCCTTTCGCGGGAGCAGATCCTGAAAAAAACCGGGTTGGTAGTCGGCGTGGAAAAGGCCAACCTGGATATCAACAAAGGCGAGATCTGCGTGCTGATGGGCCTGTCCGGTTCAGGCAAGTCGAGCCTGCTGCGCTGCATCAACGGCCTCAATACCGTCAGCCGCGGCAAGTTGTTCGTCGAGCACGAAGGCTCGCATATCGACATCGCCCATTGCACCCCGGCGGAACTGAAGATGATGCGCACCAAGCGCATCGCCATGGTGTTCCAGAAGTTCGCCCTGATGCCCTGGCTGACGGTGCGCGAGAACATCAGCTTCGGCCTGGAAATGCAGGGGCGCCCGGAGAAAGAGCGGCGCAAGCTGGTCGACGAGAAACTCGAACTGGTCGGCCTGACGCAATGGCGCAACAAGAAGCCCGATGAACTCTCAGGCGGCATGCAGCAACGTGTGGGCCTGGCCCGCGCGCTGGCCATGGACGCCGACATCCTGCTGATGGACGAACCCTTCTCGGCCCTCGACCCGCTGATCCGTCAGGGCCTGCAGGACGAGCTGCTGGAGCTGCAACGCAAGCTGAGCAAGACCATCGTCTTCGTCAGCCACGACCTGGACGAAGCACTGAAGCTGGGCAGCCGGATCGCCATCATGAAAGACGGCAAGATCATCCAGTACAGCAAGCCTGAAGAGATCGTCCTCAACCCGGCAGACGAATATGTACGGACCTTCGTCGCCCATACCAACCCACTCAACGTGCTGTGTGGCCGCAGCCTGATGCGCACCTTGGACAAGTGCAAGCGCATCAATGGTTCGGTGTGTATCGATCCGGGTGGCGACTCGTGGCTGGATCTGGCCGAAGGCAATACCATCAAGGGCGCGCGTCAGGGCGCTACGGGTATGGACCTGCAGAACTGGGCACCAGGGGAAGCGGTGGAAGGACTAGCCCGCAAGCCAACGTTGGTCAGTGCCAGCATCGGTATGCGTGAGGCCCTGCAGATCCGTTACCAGACCGGTAACAAGCTGGTGCTGCAGGAAGGTAATACGGTGGTGGGGATTCTCGGTGACAGCGAGTTGTATCACGCGCTGTTGGGCAAGAATCTGGGGTGAATGCTATCGCGGGGCAAGCCCGCTCCCACCGGGATCACCTCAATTCCGGTGGGAGCGGGCTTGCCCCGCGATAGAGGACTGTCAGCGGACGACGATGCCTTGCTTGGCCATGAACGCCTTGGCTTCCGGCACCGTGTACTCACCGAAGTGGAAGATGCTTGCCGCTAGCACTGCGCTGGCATGACCTTCCAGAATCCCGTCAGCCAGGTGCTGCAGGTTACCCACACCACCTGAAGCAATCACCGGAATGCCCAGGGCATCGCTGATGGCCCGGGTCACGCCCAGGTCAAAGCCGTTCTTCATGCCGTCCTGATCCATGCTGGTCAGCAGGATCTCACCGGCACCCAGGCCTTCCATCTTCTTCGCCCACTCCACCGCGTCCAGGCCGGTCGGCTTGCGACCGCCGTGGGTGAAGATTTCCCAGCGCGGGGTTTCGCCCGGGCCGGAAACCTTCTTGGCGTCAATGGCAACCACGATGCACTGCGAACCGAAGTGCGCGGCAGCCTCGCCAACGAACTCCGGGTTGAACACTGCGGCAGTGTTGATCGAGACCTTGTCGGCACCGGCATTGAGCAGGTTGCGGATGTCCTGCACGGTACGCACGCCACCGCCCACGGTCAGCGGGATGAACACCTGGCTGGCCATGCGCTCGACGGTATGCAGGGTGGTATCGCGGCCATCGACGCTGGCAGTGATGTCGAGGAAGGTGATTTCGTCAGCACCCTGTTCATCGTAGCGCCGGGCGATTTCCACCGGGTCACCGGCATCGCGGATGTTCTCGAACTTGACGCCCTTGACCACCCGGCCGTTGTCCACGTCCAGGCAAGGGATGATGCGCTTGGCCAGTGCCATGTCGGAGTCCTCAGCCTTTATAGCTGTCGCAGAAGGCTTGTGCCTCGGCGACATCCAGGGTGCCTTCGTAGATGGCGCGGCCGGTGATCGCACCGATGATGCCTGGCGCCTTGGCGTCGAGCAGGGCCTTGATGTCACCCAGGTTGTGGATACCGCCGGAGGCGATGACCGGGATCTTGGTGGCCGCGGCCAGGGCGGCGGTGAAAGGCACGTTGCAGCCTTGCATCATGCCGTCTTTGGCGATGTCGGTGTAGACGATGGCCGAGACGCCGTCAGCTTCGAAACGCTTGGCCAGGTCGATGACCTGCACCGAGCTGACTTCAGCCCAGCCGTCGGTGGCGACGAAACCGTCTTTGGCGTCCAGGCCGACAATGACTTTGCCCGGGAACGCGCGGCAGGCTTCGGCGACGAACTCCGGCTCTTTGACCGCCTTGGTGCCGATGATCACGTAGCTGACGCCGGCTTTGACGTAGTGCTCGATGGTTTCCAGCGAACGGATACCGCCGCCGATCTGGATCGGCAGGTTCGGGTAGCGCTTGGCAATGGCGGTCACCACTTCGCCGTTGACCGGCTGGCCTTCGAAAGCGCCGTTGAGGTCAACCAGATGCAGACGGCGGCAGCCGCCTTCGACCCACTTGGCGGCCATGCTCACCGGGTCGTCGGAGAAAACCGTGGAATCTTCCATGCGGCCTTGGCGCAGGCGTACGCAAGCACCGTCCTTGAGATCGATAGCGGGGATAATCAGCATCTGCAAAACCTGTCTATTCGGTAAACAGTGATGCTCGGGAAGTCAGTTCTTCTCGAGCGCCCACAGGTCGCTTTCGATGCTTTCGAACCGTTCCTTGAGGTGGTTCTGCACATCGAAAATCGCCCTGTTGTAGTAGTGCGGGGCAATCTCTTTGGTGAACAGATCCAGCACCTCGGCGACCTCGAACGACCCCAGCTGCAACTCGAAACGGTCTTCGAGGAAGCGCTTGAGAACATCCAGCGCCTCGCGTTCCTGTTCCGGGGCGAGGGTGAGAATCGGTGCCTTGGTCCTGGACTTGCTCATTACCAGCGGCCGTCCCAGGCGGCGAAGTTCTGCAGCAGCTGCAGGCCATGGGTATGGCTCTTCTCCGGATGGAACTGCACGGCAAAACGCGAACCTTCGGCCAGCGCGGCGGCGAAATCGACGCCATAGTGACCGCGCCCCACCACCTGCACGGCCTTGGCCGCGGTGATGTAGTAGCTGTGGACGAAATAGAAGCGCGCCAGGTCAGGAATGTTGTGCCACAGCGGGTGGTCGATGGCCTGGCTAACTTCGTTCCAGCCCATGTGCGGCACCTTCAGGTGCTCGCCCTCTTCGTGCAGGTCTTTGCCGAAGAACTTCACCTGGCCTGGGAACAGGCCGATGCAGTCGACACCGTCGTTCTCTTCACTGTGATCGAGCAACGCCTGCATGCCGACGCAAATGCCGAAGAACGGACGGTCCTGGCTGACTTCACGCACCAGGCTGTCGAAGCCCAGGCGGCGAATCTCGGCCATGCAGTCGCGAATCGCACCGACACCTGGGAACACCACGCGGTCAGCCTCGCGGATTACCGCAGCGTCGCTGGTAATCAGCACCTTGCCGGCGCCGACGTGCTCCAGGGCCTTGGCCACCGAGTGCAGGTTGCCCATGCCATAGTCGATAACGGCAACTGTCTGCATTACAGGCAACCCTTGGTCGATGGCATCTGCCCGGCCATGCGCTCGTCCAGCTCGATCGCCATGCGCAGCGCGCGGCCGAACGCCTTGAACACCGTTTCGATCTGGTGGTGGGTGTTGTGCCCACGCAGGTTGTCGATGTGCAGGGTGACGTTGGCGTGGTTGACGAAGCCCTGGAAGAATTCCTGGAACAGGTCGACATCGAAGCCGCCTACCGAGGCGCGGGTGTAGGGCACGTGCATCTGCAGGCCGGGACGGCCGGAGAAGTCGATGACCACACGCGACAGGGCTTCATCCAGCGGCACATAGGCATGGCCGTAGCGGCGGATGCCCTTCTTGTCGCCGATGGCCTGGTTGAAAGCCTGGCCGAGGGTGATACCGACATCTTCGACGGTATGGTGATCGTCGATATGCAGGTCGCCCTTGCACTCGATGTCGAGATCGATCAGCCCATGTCGGGCGATCTGGTCGAGCATGTGTTCAAGGAAAGGCACACCGATATCAAATCGGGCCTTGCCGCTGCCATCCAGGTTGATCGAGGCCTTGATCTGGGTTTCCAGAGTATTGCGCTCGACGGAAGCCTTACGTTCGACCATCACCAGCTCCGCAAAATCATTGGGCGAAAAAGGTGATCATTATAGGCCTAGAAGCGCGTGGCATGAAACGAAGATGACATGTGGCAGGGGATTTACCTGCCACATGATGATTTTCTGCAACTTCTGATTGGAACAGTGACCGCTGGGGCAACTCGGTGGGAGCGGGCTTGCCCCGCGATCGCGGTTGTTCAGTCACATTGCATCGCGGGGCAAGCCCGCTCCCACCGAAGCCCGCTCCTACCGAGTCAGTTGAACAGCACCGCGGTTTTTTGCAGCGTCACCCAGATCCCCCAGGCCAGTGGAATCCCCACCACCAGCCAGGCAGCGACCACCAGCGGCAGACTGCCCGGCGCCGCATGCCACTCCAGCACCCGGGCGTTGCCGTTGCCCTGGTCATGGCTCAGCGCCTGTTCCGCCGCCAGCTGCGCATCGGTCATGAAGTACTTGTCGGCCACCGGGCGCACCAGCGCGTTACAGACAAACCCCAGCACCAGCAGGCCGGCCAGGATGTACAGGGTGATGTCGTAGACCGCCGCACGCTCCACGCCCAGCGCCAGCTGGTACTCACGCAGGTAGGTGATCAGCACCGGCCCCAGCACGCCAGCAGCAGCCCAGGCAGTCAACAGACGACCATGAATGGCGCCGACCATCTGCGTGCCGAACAGGTCGGCCAGATACGCCGGCACCGTGGCGAAGCCGCCGCCGTACATCGACAGGATGATGCAGAACGCCGCCACGAACAGGGCGATATTGCCCAGGTGGCCCATGTTCGGCACCAGCGCATACAGCGCGACACCCAGGGCGAAGAAGGCGAAATAGGTGTTCTTGCGCCCGATGTAGTCGGAGAACGACGCCCAGAAAAACCGCCCACCGATATTGAACAGGCTCAAAAGGCCGGTAAAGCCGGCAGCAATTGCGGCAATCTGCGCCAGTTGCGTGCTGCTGAGTTCGCTGAAGCTCAAGTCGTTGCCGAGCAACTTGCCGGCAAAAACTTCCTGCAGCAGTGGCGAGGCCATGCCCAGGATACCGATACCTGCCGACACGTTCAGGCACAACACCAACCAGATCAATGCAAACTGCGGCGTTTTCCACGCCACACTGACATGTACGTGGCGGTGGGTAATCATCGCGTTGCTGGCTTTCTTCAGCGGTGCGGTCCAGCCTTCGGGCTTCCAGCCGGTCGGTGGCACTCGATAGGCCAAGGCACCGCCGATCATGAACACGAAGTAAATTACCGCCATCACCACGAAGCTCTGCCAGACGCCTACGCCTTCAGGGCTGGCAAAGTGGTTCATCAGCGCTGCCGCCAGTGGCGCGCCCACCATGGCGCCACCGCCAAAGCCCATGATCGCCATGCCGGTGGCCATGCCGCGCTTGTCCGGGAACCACTTGATCAAGGTCGAAACCGGCGAGATATAGCCCAGGCCCAGGCCGATACCGCCGATGACACCCGAGCCCAGCCACATCAGCCAGAGCTGGTGGCTATAGATACCGAACGCCGAGATCAGCAGGCCACCACACCAGCACAACGCCGAAACCACCCCGGCCTTGCGTGGCCCAGCGTGCTCCAGCCAGCCACCCCAAACGGCGGCAGAACAGCCGAGGAACACGAAGAACAGGGTATAGATCCAGCTGAGCATCGAGATCTGCCAGTCGCATTCAGTGCTGAACAGGCGGGCGAAGAAGCTCATGTCCGGCGCGCAGGCGAGCGGCGCGGTAATACCGATCGCTTGCGACAACGGCAACCAGAACACCGAAAAACCGTAGGCCATGCCGATGCACAGGTGGATGGCCAGCGCCGCCGGTGGTACCAGCCAGCGGTTGAAACCAGGCGCGGCGATGATCCGCTCCTTGGACAGAAAACCAGGGCTGCTGGTTAACGTGCCTGCCGTGATACTGCTGTTCATTTATTGTGTTCCCCGCGTAGAGATGGTCAGCTCACGGCTCACGACCTTGGCACATAGGCAACTGATCGTTTTTTGGCACAGATGCCCTATAAAACGCGACAAATCGCCGCACAAGGGCCTGTGAGCGGCGCAAGAGTAGCATTAGCCTCTGCCTTTGAAAGCAAACTGATATCGTCTTTTGTTCGGCAGCTGATCACTGCGCGCAAGGAACTGTCATACCCATCGCTGTCGAAATCCTGAGCAAATCAGGCCAGCGCCGTAGGAGAAATCCTCAGTAATCCTTGAGCATCTCCAGCGACGCCAAGCGCAGCGCTATACTCTGCGGCTAAATTTTAGAATCGAACTACAAGGACTCGCCCATGAAAGCGTTCGGCAAAATCCTGGGGCTGGTGCTTCTCGGGTTGTTGCTGATCATTGTGGCTCTGGGATTTGCCCTGACCCACCTCTTCGATCCCAACGACTACAAAGACGAGATTCGCCAACTTGCACGCGACAAAGCCCACGTCGAGCTGACGCTCAATGGCGACATCGGCTGGAGCCTGTTCCCCTGGCTGGGGCTGGAGCTGCATGAAGCCAGCATCGCCACCCTGAACAACCCGAAAGTGCCGTTTGCCGATCTGCAGATGCTCGGTCTGTCAGTGCGCGTCCTGCCATTGTTGCGCCGCGAAGTGCAGATGAGCGACGTACGCGTCGAAGGTCTGAACCTGAGCCTGAGCCGTGACGAGAACGGCCACGGCAACTGGGAAGACATCGGCAAGCCATTGCCGGTCGCTGCAGCAGCCCCCGCCGAGGGCGCCGCACCCGCACCTGCTGGCGAAGCCACGGCCAAGGCCGAGACCAAGAGCGACAGCAACGAGCGTCCGGTCAAGCTGGATATCGACAGCCTGACCGTGAACAACGCCCGGGTTCAGTACAGCGATGCACGCAGCGGTCAGACCTTTGGCGCCGAAAGCATCCAGCTGAGCACCGGCGCGGTCCACGAAGGGGTGAATATCCCGCTGAAAATGACCGCCTTTGTCAGCGTCGGGCAACCGGTACTCAAAGCACGCACGGAACTCAACGGCGAGCTGCGTTTCGACCGCCGCCTCAAGCGCTACCAGTTCGAAGACATGAAGCTCAGCGGCGAAGCCTCGGGCGAGCCTCTGCAGGGCAAAACCCTGACCTTCGCTGCCCAGGGCCAATTGCTGGTCGACCTGGCAGCCAACGTCGCCGAATGGAACGGCCTGAAACTCTCGGCCAACCAGTTGCGCGCCCTTGGCGAACTGAACCTGCGTGACCTGGACAAGACCCCGCAACTGACGGGTGGCCTGTCGATCGCCCAGATCAACCTGCGTACCTTCCTCGACAGCGTCGGCGTGACGCTGCCCGCCACAGCTGACGCCAGCGCGCTGAACAAGTTCGAACTGGTCAGCCGCCTGCAAGGCAGCCCCACCAGCCTGGCCCTGGAAGACCTGGCGGTAAAACTCGACGACAGCACCTTCAGTGGCCGCCTGGCGGTCGAAGACTTCGCCAAACAAGCCCTGCGCATTCAGCTCAAGGCCGACAAGTTCGACGCCGACCGCTATATGCCGGCCAAGAGTGAGGCGGCGGCCAGTGCCACTGCAGCGCGCCAGGCCGAGGTCAAGAGCAAGGAACAAAGCGCCCTGGCCAGCGCCGGCAACACGCCGCTGCCCGACGCCCCGACCCAGGTGGCCTGGAGCAACGACAAGCTGCTGCCGGTCGATCGCCTGCGCCAGCTCGATCTGCAGGCTGACCTGACGTTCGGCCTGCTGACCCTGGAGAAACTACCGATCGAAAACGCCCACCTGAAAGCCCAGGGCCAGGGCGGCCTGATCACCCTGGAAGCCCTGCGCGGCGGCCTGTATGACGGCGACTTCGAAAGCAAGGGCACCCTGGATGTGCGCCCGGCGGTGCCGCAGATCGGCCTCACCACCAAGGTCAACCGGGTGCCGGTCGAGCACTTCATCAAGAGCCAGACCGAAACTCCGCCGGTCAAGGGCCTGCTGACCCTGAGCAGCGACCTGACCGCCACCGGCAACAGTCAGAAGGCGCTGGTCGACACCCTCAATGGCAACGCCAGCTTTGTCATCAACGACGGTATCCTGGTCAACGCCAACCTTGAACAACAGCTGTGCCAGGCCATCGCCACCCTCAACCGCAAAGCCCTGAGCGGCGAACCCCGCGGCAAGGACACGCCCTTCCAGGAGCTCAAAGGCAGCCTGGTACTGCGTAATGGCGTGGCCAGCAACCCTGACCTCAAGGCGCGTATTCCCGGCCTAACCGTCAACGGCCATGGCGACCTCGACCTGCGCGTGCTGGGTATGGACTACCGGGTGGGCGTGATCGTTGAGGGCGACAAACGCGACATGCCGGACCCTGCCTGCCAGGTCGGCGAGCGCTATGTCGGCCTCGAACTGCCGCTGCGCTGCCGTGGCCCGCTTGAGCTGGGCGCCAAAGCCTGCCGCCTGGACAAAGATGCGCTGGGCAAAGTCGCCGCCAAGCTGGCGGGCGACAAAGTCAGCGAAAAACTCAGCGACAAGATCGACGAGAAACTCGGTGACAAGGTCAGTCCGGAGCTCAAAGATGCGCTCAAGGGGTTGTTCAAGCGATGAGTCCTGAGCAGTTTTCCAGCGCCGTGCTGGAGTGGTACGACCGTAACGGCCGTCATGACCTGCCCTGGCAACAGGGCATCACGCCTTATCGGGTGTGGGTTTCGGAAATCATGCTGCAGCAGACCCAGGTCAGCACCGTGCTCAATTACTTCGACCGCTTCATGGCCGCGCTACCGACCGTGCAGGCCCTGGCCGAAGCCCCTGAAGACGAAGTGCTGCACCTGTGGACAGGCCTGGGTTACTACACCCGCGCGCGCAACCTGCAGAAGACCGCGAAAATCGTCGTCGAGCAGTACGGCGGCGAATTCCCCCGCGATGTCGAAAAGCTGACCGATCTGCCCGGCATCGGCCTGTCCACCGCCGGCGCCATTGCCAGCATCAGCATGGGCCTGCGCGCGCCGATCCTCGACGGCAACGTCAAGCGCGTACTGGCCCGCTACACCGCCCAGGAAGGCTATCCGGGCGAGCCGAAAGTGGCCAAAGCCCTGTGGGCCAACGCCGAACGCTATACCCCTCACACCCGGGTCAATAACTACACCCAGGCGATGATGGACCTCGGCGCCACCCTGTGCACCCGCAGCAAACCCAGTTGCCTGCTGTGCCCGCTCAAGCTCGGTTGCGAAGCACACATGCTCGGCCAGGAGATTCGCTACCCGATACCCAAACCGCGCAAGGAGCTGCCACAGCGGCGCACGCTGATGCCGCTGCTGGCAAACCGCGAAGGTGCCATCCTGCTTTACCGGCGCCCTTCCACAGGGCTCTGGGGCGGCTTGTGGAGCCTGCCGGAGCTGGACAACCTGGAACAGCTCGACGACCTGGCCGACCAGCACGGGCTGAGCCTCAGCGCCAGCCAGGCGCTGGACGGCCTGACGCACACCTTCAGCCATTTCCAGCTGGCCATCGAACCATGGCTGGTCCGGGTCGATGACACCCGGGCCCACGTGGCCGAGGCCGACTGGCTCTGGTATAACCTCGCCACCCCGCCGCGCCTGGGCCTTGCCGCCCCGGTGAAAAAACTGCTGAAACGCGCGGCCGACGTTTTGATTGCAGGAGAGTCGCGATGACCCGCACCGTAATGTGCCGCAAGTACAAAGAACAACTGCCAGGTCTGGAGCGCCCACCGTACCCGGGCGCCAAGGGCCAGGACATCTACGAGCACATCTCGCAGAAGGCCTGGGCCGACTGGCAGAAGGAACAGACCATGCTGATCAACGAGAAGCGCTTGAACATGATGAACGCCGAGGACCGCAAATTCCTCCAGGGCGAGATGGACAAGTTCTTCTCCGGCCAGGAATTCGAAAAGGCCGAAGGCTACGTTCCACCAGCCGAATAACCCCGAAAAATCGTAAGCGACGGAATTAATTTAAAAAATTTTCAAAAAGTCGTTGACGCAAACCTGAAAAAGCCTTTTAATGCGCCCCGTTGCCCAGATAGCTCAGTCGGTAGAGCAGGGGATTGAAAATCCCCGTGTCGGCGGTTCGATTCCGTCTCTGGGCACCACTAATACCGAAACCCCTGAATCGCGAGATTCAGGGGTTTTTTGTTTTCGCCATAAAAAAGCGGGGCGTTGACCACCGTCAGTGCGCGCTTGCCACACTGCCGTATGCTGCCTGAAGGACATTCGAAAAACCCAACAGGCCCCCAATGAGCGAAGAATCAACTGCCCTGCCTCTGCCCTCACCGACTTCAGACACATCGGCCAGTACCAGCCAGACCCCGTCACGCGCGCCCGGCACCAGCCGCCCACGGCGACCACGCACCACCCGCAAGCCCGGCACTGTCACCGCCGACGCTGAAATCAGCGCCATCAGCCAGCAACCGGCCGCACTGAAGGTAGCCTCCGCCCCGCGCGGCTCGAACGAAGACAGCACTACTGCAAAACTGCCCGCCAGCTACCCCTACCGCAACCGTATGCGCCGCGCGGAGTACGAAAAGGCCAAGCACGAGCTGCAGATCGAACTGCTTAAGGTGCAGAGCTGGGCCAAGGAAACCGGCCAGCGCATTGTCGTGCTGTTCGAAGGCCGTGACGCGGCCGGCAAAGGCGGCACCATCAAACGCTTCATGGAGCACCTGAACCCGCGCGGCGCGCGCATCGTCGCCCTGGAGAAGCCCTCCGAGCAGGAAAAGGGCCAGTGGTACTTCCAGCGCTACATCCAGCACCTGCCGACTGCCGGTGAAATGGTTTTCTTCGACCGCTCCTGGTACAACCGCGCCGGCGTCGAACGGGTAATGGATTTCTGCTCGCCGCTGCAGTACCTGGAGTTCATGCGCCAGGCACCTGACCTGGAGCGCATGCTCTGCAACAGCGGCATCCTGCTGTTCAAATACTGGTTCTCGGTCAACCGCGAAGAACAGCTGCGCCGCTTCATCTCGCGCCGCGACGATCCGCTCAAGCACTGGAAACTGTCGCCCATCGACATCAAGTCGCTGGACAAGTGGGATGAGTACACCGCCGCCAAAGAGGCGATGTTCTTCCATACCGACACTGCCGACGCGCCCTGGACGGTGATCAAGTCCGACGACAAGAAGCGCGCACGGATCAACTGCATCCGTCATTTCCTGCATTCGCTCGACTACCCGGGCAAGGACCTGGGCGTGGCCCACCAGCCCGATCCGCTGCTGGTTGAGCGCGCGGCACGGGTGCTTGTCGAGGAAGACCGCGGCGAGCTGGCACAGCCCGCCTGAGCGAAGGCCGTCGGCGGCACTTGGGTTTCTTTGCCAACTAGGCTTCAATACGCAAAATTTTACGACTCAGGATTCACCGATGGCCTCCAACAGCAAACAACAGAAACGCGCCAAGCGCGCCGCCACCAAGGCTCGCGAGAATCGCATGGTGCGTAGCGGCCAGGCGGTCAAGAGCTCCGGCGAAAGCTCCAGCGCCAGCGTCGAGCAGGTCTTCGACAAGGCCATGAACTCGGGCAGCTACAGCGCCCTGTTCGAAAAGATGAAGCAAGCCCAGGAAGGCGGCCTGGTGGCCTTGATTTCGGTGTTCCTGGTCGACCCGCTGCTGGCCCTGGTACTCAAAGGCCACAAGGAAGAGCACGCCACCGACTACATCGTCATGGTCTTCAGCGCCTACCGCAAATGGCTGGACGGGGCTGACGAAGCCACCACCATGGCCTGGCTGGAAAGCGACGAGTTCCAGGAAGCCTACATCTCGGCCTCGGAAGCAGTGGCCAAGCAGCAACAGAAGATGTTCGGCTGATTTCAAAGGCCTCATCGCGGGGCAAGCCCGCTCCCACAGAGATCACCTAAATCCCGGTGGGAGCGGGCTTGTCCCGCGATGCTTCGCTAAACAAAAAGGCCGCGATCCTTACAGATCGCGGCCTTTTCATTTCAACAGCCCTGAATCAGTTGTTCAGCACCGCACGCCCAGCCGCCTCGGCCTTGCGCTTGCGCGCCACCAGCAGGCCGGCCGCAACCACGGCAATCGACAGCAAGCCGGTCGCGATGATCTCGATACGGTGATCCGGACGGATCAGCATCACGGTGAGAATGGCAACGATGAAGAAGATGGTCGCCCAGGTCAGGCCCGGGAACAGCCACATCTTGAACGCGATCTTCTCGCCACGCGCCATACGCTGGCGGCGCATGCGCAACTGCGAGATGGCAATCACCAGATACACCAGCAAGGCAATGGCGCCGGAGCTGGCCAGCAGGAACTCGAACACCGCGGCAGGTGCCACGTAGTTGGCAGCCACAGTCAGGAACGCCGCCGCCGTCGACAGCACCACCGCAACGTACGGGGTACCGCTGGAGGTGGTGCGCTGGGCCACGGCCGGCGCATCGCCACGCTTGCTCAGGGAGAAGAGCATGCGCGAGGAGGTGTACAGCGCCGAGTTCAGGCAGCTGGTTACCGCGATCAACACAACGATGTCGACGATCAGCTTGGCGTTAGGAATGCCCATCAGGTTCAGCACGGTCTGGTAGGAACCGACTTCTGCCAGCTCACTGCTGTTCCATGGAACCAGCGCCACGACCAGGAAGATCGATACGAGGTAGAACAGGAAGATCCGCCAGATCACCGAATTGGTGGCCTTGGAGATCTGCTTGCCCGGATCCTTGGATTCGGCTGCCGCAATCGTGACGATTTCGGTACCCATGAACGAGAACATGGTGGTCAGCATGGCCGCCAGCACTGCGCCCAGACCGTTAGGCATGAAGCCCTGGGTGTCGAACAGGTGGCTGACGCCGCTGACCTGGCTGTTAGGCAGGAAACCGAACACGGCCGCCGTGCCAAGAATAATGAAGCCGATGATGGCGATAACCTTGAGCAGGGCAAACCAGAACTCGAACTCGCCGTAGTTCTTCACGCTGAACAGGTTGGTCGCGGTCAGCAGCAGGGTAATGACCAGACTAAAGACCCAGATGCCGACATCAGGGAACCAGGCATGCAGGATGGCCGCTGCGGCGTTGGCTTCCAGTGGAATCACCAGTACCCAGAACCACCAGTACAGCCAGCCAATGGTAAAACCGGCCCAGTGGCCGATGGCCTTGTCGGCATAAGTAGAGAAGGACCCGGTATCCGGCGAGGCGACCGCCATCTCCCCGAGCATGCGCATCACCAGCACCACCAGGGTACCGGCGGCGGCATAGGCCAGCAGAACGGCCGGGCCGGCGGCGGCGATGGCGTGGCCAGAGCCTACGAACAGGCCGGCACCGATAACACCAGCAATGGACAGCATGGTGACATGCCGTTGTTTGAGCCCCTGAGCGAGGTCATTGGAATTGTGCGTACCGCTCATAAAACTACCTTTGCAAGAATTGCGTTCTGATCCTGCGACCTGAGGCGCGCCTTGGATAAAAAGATTGCTACATCCTGTTGCCGATCGATAAGGCAATATCCGCGCCAGCACGATGACCGTTCGTTCGAAATATCTCACACCCCCGTCAAACAAGGCTTACAGGCCTTTCTGCCAGAAGCTGACCGAAAGACCCTCAAAAACCCTCGGAAAACCACGATTACTGAAATACCCACTTACAAATGCCCCAGGTGCACCAAAATCATCCAGCGGTAACACCTCACGCACATCGAAGAAACAAAAAGGCGCAACCCTCAGGTACAACCAAAGCCGCGATTCACGGCCCGAAGCTGTACCCAAGGTCAGAAACGACTTCCCAGCACTGGCCAAAAATGGCACCATCGCGCCTTTTTTCATCAAGGCTCCGGCCCTGGAAACGAGGGCAAGTGGTCATCCGCGCGACAGTCCGCTGCAGCGATGCGACACTCGCCCACCTGGCAACTGCTTGCCCCTCCCGACCTTGTTGGCTGTCATTCGGCCGCTATGCTAGCTTGGCGCTCGCCAAGAAGGCCGCCAACAGCAGGAGCGCACCAGAACACATGAGGACCGCACATGGCTGAGGCCACGCCCGCGCTGGAAATCCGCAACCTGCACAAACGCTACGGCGATCAGGAGATCCTCAAAGGCATCTCGCTGACCGCACGCGATGGCGACGTGATCTCGATCCTGGGATCCTCCGGCTCCGGCAAGTCCACTCTGCTGCGCTGCATCAACCTGCTGGAGAACCCGCATCAGGGCCAGATCCTGGTGGCCGGTGAAGAACTCCGGCTCAAGTCCGCGAAGAACGGCGAACTGGTGGCTGCCGACAACAAGCAGATCAATCGCCTGCGCAGCGAGATCGGCTTTGTGTTTCAGAATTTCAACCTGTGGCCGCACATGAGCATCCTCGACAACATCATCGAGGCGCCACGCCGCGTGCTTGGCCAGAGCAAGGTCGAAGCCATCGAGCATGCCGAGGCACTGCTCAACAAGGTGGGGATCCACAACAAGCGTCACAGCTACCCGGCCGAATTGTCCGGTGGCCAGCAGCAGCGCGCAGCCATTGCCCGTACCCTGGCAATGAAACCCAAGGTCATCCTGTTCGACGAGCCGACCTCGGCCCTGGATCCGGAAATGGTCCAGGAAGTGCTCAACGTTATCCGCGCTCTCGCCGAAGAAGGCCGTACCATGCTACTGGTTACGCACGAAATGGGCTTCGCCCGTCAGGTGTCCAGTGAAGTCGTCTTCCTGCACCAAGGGCTGGTCGAAGAGCAGGGAACGCCGC
The DNA here is from genome assembly GCF_000746525.1 of Pseudomonas alkylphenolica. Taxonomy (NCBI): domain Bacteria; kingdom Pseudomonadati; phylum Pseudomonadota; class Gammaproteobacteria; order Pseudomonadales; family Pseudomonadaceae; genus Pseudomonas; species Pseudomonas alkylphenolica. The sequence continues at coordinate 345,566 of NZ_CP009048.1, read as the reverse complement.
AGCAGGTTTTTGAAAACCCGAACTCGGCGCGTTGTAAACAATTCATGTCCAGCAACCGCTAACGGAGCAACACGCATGCAGACCTATAAGAAATTCCTCCTGGCCGCTGCCGCCACGCTGGTGTTCTCGGCCAATGCAATGGCTGCCGAGAAACTGAAGATGGGCATCGAGGCGGCTTACCCGCCGTTCAACAACAAGGATGCCAGCGGCCAGGTCGTCGGCTTCGACAAAGACATCGGTGACGCCCTGTGCGCCAAGATGAAAGTCGAGTGCGAAGTGGTCACCTCCGACTGGGACGGCATCATCCCGGCCCTGAACGCCAAGAAGTTCGACTTCATCGTCTCGTCGCTGTCGATTACCGACGAGCGCAAGCAGGCCGTGGACTTCACCAACCCGTACTACTCGAACAAGCAGCAGTTCATCGCCCCGAAAAACGTCGACTTCAAGACTGACGATGCTTCGCTCGCCGGCAAGACCCTCGGCACCCAGCGCGCCACCCAGGCCGCTATCTGGCTCGACGATCACGGCGGCATGGACGGCAAGTTCAAAGTCAGCCTTTACGACACTCAGGAAAACGCCTACCTGGACCTGACCTCAGGCCGCGTCGACGCCCTGCTGGCAGACAAGTACGCCAACTACGACTGGCTCAAGTCCGAAGCCGGCAAAAACTACGAGTTCAAAGGCGAGCCGGTGAACGAAAGCGACAAGGTCGGTATCGCTGTGCGCAAAGGCGACAATGAACTGCGCAACAAGCTGAACGCCGCACTGAAGGAAATCGTTGCCGACGGCACCTACGAGAAGATCAACAACAAGTACTTCCCGTTCAGCATCTATTGATTCGCCCCGACCGGCATCGCCCTGAGGGCGATGCCGGTCCCTTGAACAAACCTGCCCATGAATATTGATCTCTACGGATTCGGTCCGGCCCTGGTGGCCGGGACGCTGATGACCGTCAAACTCGCGTTGTCGGCCCTATGTCTGGGGCTGGTGCTGGGGCTGCTTGGCGCCCTGGCCAAGACTTCGCCGTACAAACCCCTGCGATGGCTGGGTGGCTTCTACTCCACGCTGGTTCGTGGCGTACCCGAACTGCTCTGGGTGTTGTTGATTTACTTTGGCACCGTCAGCCTGATGAACCGGCTCGGCGAAGCCCTGAATATTCCCGGCCTTGAGCTCAACGCCTTTGCTGCGGGCGTGATCGCTCTGGGCCTGTGCTTCGGCGCGTATGCCACGGAGGTCTTCCGCGGCGCGATCCTGGCCATCCCCAAGGGCCACCGTGAAGCAGGCCTGGCCCTGGGCCTTTCCAAAGGGCGGATCTTCTCCAAGCTTATCCTTCCGCAGATGTGGCGCATCGCCCTCCCGGGCCTTGGCAACCTGTTCATGATCCTGATGAAGGACACCGCGCTGGTATCGGTGATCGGCCTGGAAGAGATCATGCGTCACTCGCAGATTGCCGTGACGGTGAGCAAGCAGCCCTTCACCTTCTATATGGTCGCCGCGGTTATCTACCTGGGCCTGACCATCCTTGCCATGACCGGCATGCACTTCATGGAAAAACGTGCCGCACGCGGCTTCGTGAGGCCTAACCAATGAACTGGGAAGTCATCATCAAGTGGCTGCCACGCCTGGCCCAAGGCGCCACACTGACCCTCGAACTGGTAGCCATCGCCGTGATTGCCGGCCTGATCCTGGCCATTCCGCTGGGTATCGCCCGCTCTTCCCGACACTGGTACGTGCGCGCCCTGCCCTTCGGCTACATCTTCTTCTTCCGTGGCACGCCGTTACTGGTTCAGCTGTTTTTGGTGTACTACGGCCTGGCGCAGTTCGATGCCGTGCGCAACAGCGCCTTGTGGCCCTATTTGCGCGATCCGTTCTGGTGCACCGTGCTGACCATGACCCTGCACACCGCCGCCTACATCGCCGAGATCCTGCGCGGCGCGCTGCAGGCCATTCCACGCGGTGAAATCGAAGCGGCGCGGGCACTGGGCATGTCCAGGGCCAAAGCAATGTTCTACATCATGCTGCCGCGCGCGGCGCGGATCGGCCTGCCGGCCTACAGCAACGAAGTGATCCTCATGCTCAAGGCCAGCGCCCTGGCGAGTACCGTGACACTGCTGGAGTTGACCGGTATGGCGCGGACGATCATCGCCCGCACCTATTTGCCGGTGGAGATCTTCTTCGCAGCGGGCCTGTTTTATCTGTTGATCTCGTTCCTCCTGGTGCAAGCGTTCAAGCAACTCGAACGCTGGCTGCGCGTCGACGCCTGCCAGGGTCGCTGAACCTGTATAACGGGGCTGATCACAGCCCCGTTTTCGTATCTGCCCATGACCACTGCCCGCCCGCTCGAAGATAACCAGTTGCTCAGCCGCTTCCAGGCCCTGGACGGCTTCCTGCGCGAGCACCAGTCGCTTTGGCGGCCACGCCCCTTCACCCAGCTGCACCTGCCCTGGGAGACCGAGCACCCGGCCCTGGCCAGCTGGTTGCGGCAGCGCTCGCTGAACGAGGCGGAAGCAGCACACAATCACCCCGAACAATTGCACGCCCCCGCGCCTTTTCCACAGTTGGCCAGCCTGGCCGCTCAGCTGTCAGAGGTCGGTGAGTTATCCACAGTCGCTCTGCCCTCGGCAGGCCATCGTTTGAATGTCGACGTGCCTGGGCGCAAGTGGCAGCAGATCGAAGCGTTTGCCAGCCATCTGGGTTTTACCCGCCAACCGCAACACTGGCTCGACTGGTGCTCGGGCAAAGGCCACCTTGGCCGTCGGCTGCTGCAGGTCGAGAGACAACAACTGACCTGCCTGGAATACGACGCGGCACTGGTCGAAGCAGGCCAGCAGCTCATTCAGCATCACGGCCTGCCCAGCCAGCACCTGTTGCAGGACGTGCTGGCCGACGATGCCGATCGCCACCTGAGTAGTGCACATACTGCGGTGGCCCTGCATGCCTGCGGTGATCTGCATGTCCGCTTGATGCAACTGGCCAGCCGTCAGGGCTGCCGCCAGCTGGCCATCGCACCTTGCTGCTACAACCGCATTCAGGCAGCGCAGTACCAGCCGATGTCCACTGCTGCCATTGCTTCAGGGCTACAGCTGTCCATTGATGATCTGGGTCTGCCCCTGAGCGAAACCGTTACCGCTGGCGCGCGGGTACGACGCCAGCGCGACGAGTCGATGGCCAGGCGCCTGGGATTCGATCTGCTGCAACGCCAGCTGCGCGGCAAGGATGAGTATTTGCCGACGCCGTCATTACCGGTCAGCTGGCTGCACAAGCCCTTTGCCGACTACTGCCGGGATCTGGCTGCCCGCAAAGACCTGCAGATCGATCACGTCCCCGACTGGGAGGCACTGCAGGCCAAAGGCTGGCAACGCTTGGCCGAGGTACGCAACCTGGAACTGCTGCGCAATCTGTTCCGGCGCCCGCTGGAAATGTGGCTGGTGCTGGACCGCGGCTTGTACTTGCAGGAGCAAGGCTACCGGGTGCAGTTGGGGGTGTTTTGCGAGCAACCGCTGACACCGCGCAATCTGATGCTTCTGGCCGAACGCCAGTAGCCGCTGCCAACTGTGCGCAGCCTGTGGATAAGTCTGTGGGCAACCTTTTGAAAAAGCCCTGAAAATCCTTGGATCCAAGCGCTTTCGGTGATTGGTGGTTTTTTATCCAGCAGCTTATCGCTAGCAAAAACAGCCATTTGCGCAAAGACCAATGGCCTGCGGCGCTCCGACGCACGTACTGCCCGGCTGGCACATGCGTTGTGCATAAGCGCTTTAGCGATTTGCTCTAAGCAGGTAAATCAGGCCAGTTTCAGCAGGCTCATGCCCGCCAGCAACAGCACCAGGCCCAACCAGCCCCGCCCGGCCAGACGCTGGCCAAACAGTGCCCAACCCATCGCTACAGTGGCGAGGATGCCGAAACCGCCCCAAATGGCATAAGCCAGCGACAGTTCAATATCGCGAACAGCCTGAGCCAGCGCGGTAAACGCTACCAGCACACAGAGAATCGACAGAATCCCCAGGCCACGCTTGCGCAAGCCGTCGGAGTATTTGAGCAGCAGGTTGGCGATAACTTCCAGCACGATAGCCAGGCCCAACCAGGCAAAAGGAATCCAGTTCATGCTTAGCATGGCAGGGCCTCCATGTTGCGCTCGGCAGGTGCCGGGCGGGTACCGGCCTTGATCAGCAGGATACCGGCGATCATCACACCCAGGCCCGCGGCTTTAAGCAGGCCGAGGCTTTCACCCAGCCAGGTAACGCTGATCAGGGTGATCAGCACGATACCGATGCCTTCCCACAGCGCGTAAGCCACGCCCACCGGCACACGTTTTACTGCCAGGGCCAGGAAGAAGTACGACAGACCGATCATCGCGTACATCAAGCCATGGCCAAGCACCGGGTGCTCAGTGGCGGCGAATTTCATCGACGCAGTGCCGATCACCTCAGCAGTGATAGCGATAAACAGATAGATCCAGGAACGCATGATGCCCTCCCACGGGCGACACAAACCCGGCGCACAAACGGCGACGGCTTACAGACAAAAAGAAAGAAAAGGCTGTTTGTCGGGGGAGGCGCTAGAGACCGCCGGTCCAGTGATTTTCACGGGAAGCCAGACGAGAGGTGGGGAGCAGAAACGCTTTAGTGTTCAACATAATGAACAACAAATTAGCTCAAAGCATCGTTAAAGTCAAATCGATAGAAAATGACTAATTAAATTTCGCGTCTTTGAGCACGTATTCAGGTGAAAGCCCTTAAAGGCTGCAGAAAGGTTCGTAAATTATACTTTCCAGTCTCAAAAGCATCGCGGGGCAAGCCCGCTCCTACAGGGTGTCTAGGTGGGAGCGGGCTTGCCCCGCGATGAGTCAAAACGCCGCACACCCACAAATACAACAATTAATTATTGTATTACGATAATTTCTAGAAAATAATGCCCACCGCTCAACACCGAACGGAGGCAATCCATGAACAGTAAAACAGTGGCCTATGCGCGCTCGCGCCTTCGAGTGATCGGCGCCTTCGCCGCCCTCCTCACCTGGACAACCGCCATCGTCGAATTTGGCGGCAACTTGCTGCTCTGGGTATTCGACAAAGCCCAGGTACAAAGCGCCTACCTGCAAAGCTATGGCGATCAGATGCCACTGCTGCTGGCACCCGACCATCAACCTTCTACCCTGGCCCTGAGCCTGGTACTGGCCCTCGAGCTGATCCCCAGCAGCCTCTCGGTGCTGGCGCTGTTCTTCACCGGGCTGTTCTTCATGCGTCTGTCCAAAGGACAAACCTGGACCGCGTCGAACATCAAGTTACTGTGGTGGGTAGGCCTGCTGTGCATCTGCACACCAATGCTCTGGCCGCTGATCGGCACCCTCCAGGGCCTGGCCTTTGCCATCGACCTGCCGGCCGGGGAAAGAAGCTTCAGCGTATCGATCGGTGTATCATCCGTGGCGGTTTACGAGATCATGAAAGGGATATTGCTCTGCGCCTTTTCACTCCTCATGCGTGACGCCAAAACCATCAGCGATGAACACAACTGTTATGTCTAGCTTCCCCCTATGCCGATAATCATCCGCCTCGACGTGGTCATGGCCAAAAACAAGATCCGTTCCAAGGATCTGGCCGAAATTATCGGGATTACGGAAGCGAACCTGTCGTTGCTGAAAAACGGCAAGATCAAGGGTTTCAAGATCGAAACCCTGGAGAAACTCTGTCGCGCGTTGAACTGCCAGCCAGGTGACCTGCTGGAGTTCAGCGAGGAATGATCAAGGAAGTGGTAACTCGTGAGCAATTCACTCAAGTGGCGCGTTGCGCTGCTCCTGGCTGTCGCCCTGCTCGGCGGCTGCGGCCCCAGCTACACCTATAGATACTCGCCCCCGCCCAGCGTAATGGGCATGAACTGCATCAACAGCTGCGCCAGCGAACGCAACCACTGCAAACAGATGGCGCGCCTGCAAGAGAACAGCGAGCAGGCCCTGTACCAGGCCAACCTCAGAAGCTACCAATACTGCCAGGCCGGCAAGAGCAAAAAAGACGCACACAAAAGTTGCTACTACCCCAGCTACCCGTACAGCAGTGGCTCGAGCTTCAGTTGTGGCAACGACTACGACAGCTGCTACCAGGCTTGCGGCGGCACCATCCAGCGCATCCTCATCAAAGACTGAAACCTTCGGAAAACGGAATTCACTGTGAACACACTCAGCTCACTTGCCTTGCTCAGCTTCATCCTGACCCTGGCCGGTTGCAGCAGCGCAAGCTACACGCCGGACGCCAGCTGGGACATGCCAAAGATGCAGGTCCTGGGCGACAACGGCCTGCCGGCGCAGCCTTACATGCACTGCAACAAGCGCGGCTGCCACGATCACAAGCCGATGTTGTTCGACCCAAGCAAAGCCGAACCCGACGCCACGACATTGCACCGCGGTTGGTAAGAAAATGCCTCGTGATGCCGGTTGAAAACAGGTATTGCGAGGAATCTTGCAGAAGTAGTTTACAGACGCAAACTGATCGCTATAATGACGCCCCTGTGCCGGTATAGCTCAGATGGTAGAGCAACTGACTTGTAATCAGTAGGTCCCGGGTTCGATTCCTGGTGCCGGCACCATACGCAGTAAAAAAGAGGCTCACCGCAAGGTGGGCCTTTTTTGTTTGTGTCGTAGTAACGCCGTGTTCATGAGCTCCGAGGCTCAATCTCCTAACCGCTCAGCCGCCTTCCGATAAACCTGCTCCCGCTCTCGTTTATCCACAGCAACCACAAACACCACGACCTCCTGGTCAATCACCTGATAGACCAACCGATAGCCACTGCTACGCAGCTTGATCTTGTAGCAATCGGGCAAGCCATGCAGCCGGTTCGCTTCAACCCGTGGGTTGAGCAAAACCGTAGCCAGCTTTTTCTTGAGCTGCTGGCGAACGGTGTCTCCCAGCTTGTGCCATTCCTTCAGCGCTCGTGCATCAAACTCAAGGCTATAGGTCATCCAGCGAGACCTTTACCCGCTGAGGTGCAGCAAGACGTTCGCGCACCGTAGCAAGCAGAGCCTCATCATCCTCAGTCATCAGCACTGGCTTGAAAGGCAACTGGCCGCGCTCTGCTACATATTGCAGCGCTTGGCGCATCAGCTCGGAAGGCGTGACACCCAGCTTTTCAAGTTCGCGGTATGCACGCGCTTTGAGATCGTCGTCGATACGTACGTTGATAGATGCCATGGCACCGGCCTCACTGTAATGACATTAGTCTGTACATTGGCCTAAAGCGACTCTATGAGCAAGCGCGCCTGTAGACATACCGACGGGGCGTCATGCGAAAGCAGGCGGCGGACTTTTGAGCCCCAGCAACCAATCACAGTAACGCACCACACCCTGCCCAACCGTCAGCGTCGGCGCCTGATAGCCCACAGCGCGCAGACGCTCAAGATCGGCACAGGTGTAGCACTGGTACTTGCCACGCAGATGCTCGGGAAATTCGCTGTACTCCAGAATGCCTTCAAGCAAGGCCATCTCCAGTGACAACGGCGGCTGATCCTGCTGTTCACGCAGGCGGTTGATCACCGCCAGGGCCACGTCGTTGAACGGCTGGGCGCGGCCGCTGCCGAGATTGAAAATGCCGCTGAGCTGCGGGCGTTCAAGGAAGAACAGATTGACCTTGACCACATCCTCCACCGAGACGAAATCGCGCAGGTGCCCACCACTTGGGTAATCACCGTAGCTGCCGAACAGGCTGACCTTGCCATGGGCCTGATACTGGTTGAAGCAGTGCAAGGCCACCGATGCCATCGCGCCTTTGTGCTGTTCATGCGGGCCGTAGACGTTGAAGTAACGCAGGCCGACGATCTGGCTACGCGCAACGGGCAGTTGCCTGCGCACGCGCTGGTCGAAGAGAAACTTGGAGTAGCCGTAAACGTTCAGTGGCCGCTCACTTTCGCGCTGTTCGCGAAAGTCCCGCCCGGCGCCATACACCGCTGCCGACGAGGCATACAGCAACGGCACTTGCAGCCCTTGGGCAGCTTCGAGCAGGTCGCGGCTGAAGCGGTAGTTGTTGTCCATCATGAAACGCCCGTCGCCTTCGACGGTGCTGGAGCAGGCGCCCTGGTGCAGTACGGCACGGACTCTGCCGAACTGGCCGCGGGCAAAGCGCTCAAGGAAGTCGTCCTTGTCGAGGTAGTCAGCAATTTCGCTGTCGGCCAGGTTGCGAAACTTGTCGCCGTCAGTCAGATCGTCAACAGCGATGATCTCGGTTTCGCCGCGCTGGTTGAGGGCCTGTACCAGATTGCTACCGATAAACCCGGCGGCGCCGGTCACGATAATCGTCATGCCATTTCCCCTTCAAGGGTGGAGAGCCGACAGTCTAGGCAAGGGCTTTGTACAAAAATTAACCAGGATCAATAAAAGTGCGGATAGCCGTGACGCTCGTCAGGCCACGATTTTGCCGTGACTGTAGACTCTGCCTTATCATCCCTCACCCGCTTCTGTGCACATGGATGTCTGATGAAAGCCTTTACGCGCCTGCTGCCCGCCCTGATCGTTGCTTGTCTGACCAGCCCTGCTGCCTTTGCCGCCAGTTTCGACTGCAGTAAAGCCAGAACGCTGGTGGAAACTGCCATCTGCACCACACCTTCACTGTCGGCCAAGGATGATCTGCTCAATGAGCACTATCGTCCGCTGCAACACCTGAAGATTTTCCGTGAGCTGGAAAGGCAATGGCTGCGTGAGGTACGCAATCGTTGCACGGCGGTCCCGTGCATTGAGGAGGCTTACGATCAACAGATTTCACGGCTCACGCCGGTGCCGGCCAATCCTCAAGCCGAGACACCTGCGCTAAAGCCTTCACAGGACCAACAACCCTACCTGCAGATCGAGGATGCAGCCTGGCAACGCTTTGCCTTGGCCACCTTCCCGCAGGTCAAGGGTGTCGACTATGCCCAGGTGGTTGACGTGGCAACCCTGGACGGTGTGCTCAACGTGGTGATTTTTGTTGGCGAGCACCTGGACCAGACCATCCGCAGCCCTGGCAATAGCTATGAGCGCCGCTACTTCGGCTCGTTGTATGAGTACTCCGACGCCCGCCCAGGCCTTCATCCGATTGTCCGTGACATCCGTTTCAGCGGCTGGAACAAGATCGGCGCCAATGATCAGGGCGAGCGCTTTGCCGGCATCATCGATGGGGTGTTCTACTACCGTCATCGCGTGAAGGGCGAAGCCGAGCAAAGCATGGCCTACACCTTGGGCTCCAAGGCAGAACCACAACCTTCAACGCAGCTGTTTTCCGCAGAATCCGGGAGCAAACGCTTTTCCAAGGCGCGGATCGCCAATGACCTGAACGTCGAAAACTACCACCTGCAGCTCTACTACCCCTACGAGTACGACTCGAACGCTTACGACCAGGTGATGGACAAGAACGATAAAGGCTGGAGCCTGGTCAATCCGGTGTGGAACGAAACCCGGCCGGTGCTGTACTTCGACAACAGCGGCGACTTTGCCTGTGTCTGGCGTGTTGATCTACTGAACAAGACACTTGAAAAGATCGTCCCCGAGCATGAAGCAATTTCGGCAGTTCCGGTGGATGTTCTGGGCCACGAAGCCGTCGTGTACCTCGAAGGCGACAAGCTGATGTTCGCTATCGCCCCCGGGCAGTAATGGCTCAGCCTGGCACCGACAGTGCCACCGCGCGTCGGCGTCCGTACAGACGGCCGACGCTGATCGCCCAGTTGAGTAGAGCCACAACCAGCAAGCTGACCATCATCGCCTCGGTACCCTTGCTGACAATCAAGTGGCCCGCCAGCCAGGGAAAGCCGAACACCCCGAGAAAGTACGCCAGGCTGAACAGCAGCAAGGCCTGCGGGGTGTGCCCGGGCGGCGCCTGGTTCGCAGCGAGGCCGTTGATCACCGAATAATTCAGGCCATAACCGACGCCCAGCAAAGCCGCCGCCAGCAAGTAACCCAGGTTGCCCTGTACGCCCCAGCCCAAGGCCAGTACCGCCAGGACGATAAAGCCCGAAAGCAGGCAGGACGCCCGATAGGCATCGCGTTTGACCACCCAGCCGGCGATCAGCAACCGGCAGCTGATCGCCGCGCTCATGAAGCCAACGAAGAACAACGAGTAGTCCAGGCCACGCCCCGCTGCATAGGAAGTCTGGAAGCTGCCCAGGCCACCGAAGATCGCACCGCCCAGGCCGACCATGAGAATCGGCCAGCGCGCCTTTGAACCCAGTACCTCGTTACAGGCGCGGCGACTGATGCTGACCGGGCTCGAAGCCGGACGTGGCAGTCGCGCCAGATGGTTGAAAATCAGCAAGCCGCACAGCGCGGCCAGGGCTGCGGTGTAGAACGCAGTCTGTACCGGCAGATCGAAAACGCTGGCCAGCTTGCCGACCAGCGGCCCGGAACCGATCCCGCTCATCATGCTGCCCGAGAGCAGGGCAAAGCTGTGCGTGCGCCGCTGGGCATCGACCCGTTCACTGACCAGGATTGGCCCCAGGGTGTAAAACGCTCCCCAACCAAGGCCGAGGATCAGACCACACACCATCAACCCGCTGCCTGTGCCAGGCACCAGGGCAAAGCCCAGGCACGCCGTCACCAAACACAGTGCACAGAGCGCGATGGCCCGCGCCGAGCCCAGGCGATCGGCCAGGTGCCCACTGCCCAGCACGGCGACTACGGTACTGAGCATGGCCAGCGAAATGATCTGCCCGGCGTCCTGTTCGTTACCGCCACGACTGCTGACCAACAGCGACAGCAAAAACGTCGAACCGTAGGACAACGACAGCAGATAGCTGGCCAGGCACAGCAGGCCAAAGCCCTGTGCCGTGGGTGCTGCGCGGGTAGCGGGCATGGTGTGGCTTCACTTGGCAAATACTGGAAATGCCTTGTAGCACGGGTGCTGCAAGCGGCAGTTATGCAAGTGCCGGAGTCAGGTTCAGCAGGCAGCGAACTAACCCGCCGGGGCCGGCCTTGCAAGCACGCCGGGGATAAAAGTCTTTTACTGATTTAACGGGTTTTCCGCCCGGGCGCTTGCCCTATCCTTGGCAGGATCTCTCATATCAGTGGAAGATTCATGAAAGCTTCGCTTCCCAGCCGCTACGCCTGTCTGGCCGGCTGCCTGCTCTTCACCTGCATCAGCCTGCCCTTTCTTGCGAGCCATGCCTGGCTCTGGCCCTTCACCCTGATCTGCGCCTTGCTCAGCCTGGTTGGCCTGAACGATCTGCGCCAAAGCCACCATGCGGTACGGCGCAACTATCCGATTCTGGGCAACATCCGTTACCTGATCGAAACCATCCGCCCGGAAATTCGCCAGTACCTGCTTGAGGGCGATGACGACAAGCTGCCGTTCTCCCGCGCCCAGCGCTCGCTGGTCTACGCCCGGGCCAAGAATGAAAGCGCCGAGAAAGCCTTCGGTACGCTCAACGATGTGTACCGACCCGGCTTCGAGTTCATCAGCCATTCGATGCTGCCAGCGGACACCCCGGATCCCGCCTCGTTCCGTATCGCCATCGGTGGCCCGCAGTGTCGCCAGCCTTACTCTGCCTCGATCTTCAATATCTCGGCCATGAGCTTCGGCGCCCTCAGCGCCAACGCCATTGCCGCGCTCAACCAAGGGGCCAAGCGCGGTCGCTTCGCCCACGACACCGGGGAAGGCAGCATCAGCCCGTATCACCGTGAGCACGGCGGTGACCTGATCTGGGAAATCGGCAGTGGCTATTTTGGTTGCCGCACCGCCGCTGGCCGTTTCGACCCCGAACGCTTCGCCGCACAGGCCCGCGACCCGCAGGTGAAGATGATCGAAATCAAGCTGAGTCAGGGTGCCAAGCCTGGACATGGCGGGATACTGCCCGGGCATAAGGTCAGCAGCGAGATCGCCGCTACCCGCGGGGTGGAGGTCGGCGAGGATTGCATCTCACCGGCAGCGCACAGTGCCTTTCGCACGCCTATCGAGCTGTTGCAGTTCATTGCGCAATTGCGCGAGTTGTCTGGCGGTAAACCGGTGGGCTTCAAGTTCTGCCTGGGCCACCCCTGGGAATTTATGGGCATTGCCAAGGCCATGCTGGTGACCGGCATTGTTCCGGATTTCATCGTCGTCGACGGCAAGGAAGGCGGTACCGGCGCCGCACCGCGGGAGTTCAGCGACAACATCGGCGTGCCGATGCGCGAAGGGCTGATGTTCGTACACAACACGCTGGTGGGCCTGAACCTGCGCGACAAGGTGCGCATTGGTGCGGGCGGCAAGATTGTCAGTGCCTTCGATATCGCCAGCGTACTGGCCATCGGCGCGGACTGGGTCAATTCGGCGCGTGGCTTCATGTTCGCCATTGGCTGCATCCAGTCGCAGAGCTGCCACACCAACAAATGCCCCACGGGGGTGGCGACCCAGGACTCGTTGCGACAACGCGCACTGGTGGTGCCGGACAAGGCCGAGCGCGTCTACAGTTTTCACCGCAACACCCTGCATGCCCTGGCCGAGATGCTCGCCGCCGCAGGTCTTGAGCATCCGTCACAGCTCAAGCCCAAACACCTGGTCCGACGCATCAGCGCCAGCGAAATCCGCCTGTTTTCCCAGTTGCATGTATTCCTCAAGCCCGGTGAGTTGCTCAACGGCTCGATCGACAGTGAGTTCTATGCGCGGATGTGGCGGATGGCCCGCAGCGACAGTTTCGAGCCAGAGACGGGTGAGGCGCCGACTGACAAGCCCGTCGTACGCCGCAAGCTGGCGACACCAGCTTGATGGGGCATTACCAGTGGGAGCGGGCTTGCCCCGCGATTGCGATCTGTCAGCAACATCGCATCGCGGGGCAAGCCCGCTCCCACTGGCGGTTCCACTTCAGACAGGTAGGCCTGCCTGAAATGGGAGGTCCCTATCAGAGGATGCTGATCGGGTACTCGACGAACACGCGGACTTCGTTACCGTCGTCGTTGAGTTCGGCCTGACGCATGCTGGTGTCGGTACGCAGGAACGAGCTACGCAGTTTGATGGACAGGTCCTTGGCCGGGCCTTCCTGAACTACGTATTTGAACTGGTTGAAGATCTCGCGCTCTTCACCTTCGCCGAAGCCACGGGTGTTGATGTGGTCACCGCGCACGTAAGCCACTTTGTAGGTCAGACCCGGTACACCGAAGGCGCCGAAGTCCAGACCGTAGGCCAGCTGCCAGGAACGCTCGTCTTCGTTGTTGAAGTCAGACCAGTAGGAGTTGGCCAGGTAGATGGTCGAACCACCGTCACCCACGCCACCGGCGTTCTGGTAGAAGCCGTAGTTGTAGCCGGTGTTACCGGTGCTGCGCTGGTGCGCGATGGTCACCGAGTGCGCGCCGAAACCGTAAGTGGCCGCCAGGCTCCAGATGGTGTTGTCACGACGGTCGTCAGTGGCGAACTCGCGATCCAGTTTGGTCTTGTAACCGTTGAAGTCCAGAGTCAGGGACTGGTCAGACGCGAGCGGGTGAACGTAGTTGACGCCCAGGTAATGCTTCTTCAGCACGTCTTCGACGTCGGAGCCGTACAGCGAGGCCGACAGGTTCTCGGTGAACTTGTAGCTACCGCCAAATACGTTGATCGACTTCAGGCCACCGCTGTCACGGCCTTCAGCACTTTTGCGCGCTTCCTGGGTGAAACGACCGGCGTTCAGTTCCAGGCCCTGGATTTCCTTGGAGGTGATCAGGGTACCGGTGTAGCTCTCTGGCAGCAGGCGACCGTCGTCGTATTGCAGTACCGGCAGTTCCGGCATCTGGTCGCCGTACTTCAGTACAGTGTTGGAGACGCGGAATTTGACCGCGGCGCCACCACGGGCCAGGTTGTGCGGGGAATTTTGCGGGTTGCTTGGCGAGTCGCCATCTGCTGGTTTGAAGAAGTCGATACCGGCGCCGCCGTTGTGACCCTTACCACCGTCCAGACGCACAGCGTACAGACCGAAAGCATCCACACCGACACCGACGGTGCCCTGGGTGAAGCCGGAGGAGAATTTACCGATGAAGGCCTGACCCCATTCGCGCTGATCCTGGGTGTCGTGCTTCTTGTCGCGGTTGATGAAAGCGTTGCGCAGCAAAAGGCTGGCGCTGCTGTCTTCGATGAAGCCCTTTGAAGAGGCCTGGTCATTGGCCGAAGCCTGAGTCGCCGCCATAAGCCCCAGCGCGATCAGGCTGATCCTGGTTTTCAACATTTTATTTTCCTTATTACGTAGTCAAATACGCTCTGTGGCCTACGCCAAAAACCACGCCCCCTGCGTGGGTTGACGCTCGCGGGTCAAAAAATAAAAGCCCGCCTGCGAGTGATCGCAGCGGGCCTTTTATTCTGGACTCTTGGCCTATGGGCCTACAGGCGTTGACCGAATCCTATCCGTGTGCGGATCAGCATGTCAAAAATTCGTGAAATTGAATTGATAATTGAGTCAATTCGCCGCAGACCGGCACCACTGAAACAATTTGAAACATTAAACAGCAAGAGCAAATAAGAAACGATTAACACAAGTAAATAGCAAGCATTATCATCCGCGCAAAATTTCAATCCCCTTTTCGTCTGCTGCCCAACCCCCTTCGGATGTCCTTGATGCCTGCCCCTTGCCGCCTGTCACCCTTGACCCTGGGTGTCTCCCTGTTTCTCAGTTCCGGATTGGCGCTGGCCGCCACAACCACCCTGCCTGAAGTCTCGGTGACCGCCGAAAGCGATCGTGATCGCGATGATCCACGGGTCAAGGAAGTCAGTACCGCTACCCGCACCTCCACCCCGGCCCGCTACGTGCCCCAGGCCATCGACTCGGTGAAAACCAGCAACGTCCTGGACTATGGCACCAGCGATCTGGGCAAGGCACTGAGCGGCATCCCCAACGTCAGCAACGGTGCCGACACCCGCTTCGACAGCGTGCGCATCCGCGGCTTCGATGCCAGCAACGATTTCTACCTGGACGGTATCCGCGACGATAGCCAGTACGTGCGCGACCTGCATAACATCGAGCGCATCGAGGTGCTCAAGGGCCCGGCTGCGGTGCTTTACGGACGCGGCAGCCAAGGCGGGATCGTCAACCGCGTGAGCAAGATGCCGGAAGCCGGCCGGCGCTCGACCATCGAAGCGCAAGGCGGCAGCGAAGACCTGCGCAGCCTGTACGCCGACCTCAGTGCCGATCCGTCGGAAAACATCAGCCTGCGCCTGAACATGGGCAACCAGGACAACAACAGCTTCCGCGACGGTATCGACGGCAGCCGCCAGCTGTTCGCCCCGTCCATGAGCTGGCAGCTGACCCCGGACCTCAACTGGTTGGTGCAGTACGAATACAGCCGCTACAACCGTACCCCTGATCGCGGCATCCCCAGCGTCAATGGCCGCCCGGCCGATGTCGGCCGCGACACCACCTACGGCGACACTCAGCGCGATTTCATCGACGACAAGGCGCAATCGCTGCGCTCGCGCCTGAACTACCAGCTCAATGAAAACTGGCAGGTACGCCACACCCTGGGCCTGTTCAAGCTCAATAGCGACTTCGACAACACCTACCAGACCGGCTACAACGCCAAGACCAATCAGGTCACCCGGCAACGCTGGCAGCAAGACCTCAACACCCGCAACCTGTTCAACAACCTTGAGCTGGAAGGCGACTTCGACACCTTCGGCCTGCAGCACACCTTGCTGACCGGCATTGAGTTCGGCAACCAGCGCCGCGATCCAATGCTCTACAACGCCGCCACCAAGGGGCCCGGTGCCAGCCCGGTGCCAAGCGTGGACCTGGACAACCCCAACCGCCATCTGCAGCACAACGGCACAATGGCGTTATCGAGCAACAACCACACCGTAGTCGATAGCCGTGGCCTGTACATCCAGGATCAATTACGCCTGAACGATCAGTGGCAGGTGCTGGCCGGTGTGCGCTTCGACCAGTTCGAAGTGGAGACCACCAACAAGATCAAGGGCATTTCCGAGAAGCAGGACAGCAACAGCACCAGCCCACGCCTGGGTGTGGTCTATTCACCGTGGAAAGAGCACTCCTTCTATGCCTCCTGGAGCAAGACCTTCTCGCCGGTAGGCGGTGGCTTGATCGGTATTACCCCGGGTGCGGCCGGCAACAGCAACGAAACCAGCCCGGAAGAGACTCGCCAGAAGGAGATCGGGGTCAAGAGCGACTGGCTCGACGAGCGCCTGAGCACCACCCTGGCGATCTACGAGCTTGAGCTCTACAACCGTCGCACCAGTGATCCGAACAACCCGAGCATCACCCTGCTGACCGGCATGCAACGCTCGCGCGGCGTGGAGCTGACGGCTACCGGCAACATCGTCGGCAATTGGTATGTGCGCGGTGGAATCGGTATTCAGGATGCAACCATTGTCGAGGACAACAATGGCTTTGAAGGCAACCGTGTCAGTGACGTCGCCAAACGCAACGGCAGCCTGTTCGTCACCTGGAAACCGGAAATGGGCTGGTACGGTGAAACCGGTCTGACCCTGGTCGGCGAACGCTACGCCGACAACCAGAACACCGCCGTGCTGCCAGGTTACGGCCGTTGGGACGCCCTGGCGGGCTTCCGCAGCAAGGACTGGGACCTGCGTGCGGCGCTGAGCAACATCACCGACAAGACCTACTACAGCTCGGCCACCAGCGCCGCGCAGATCCAGTTCGGCGATCCACGCAGCCTGGTGGTTACCGGTACCTATAGTTTCTGATTTTTCCCGACCGGGAAGGGCGGCAAACATTCGATTTGCCGCTCTTGCTCTCTATACCCAAGCGCAAGCAACGCCATAGCAGGCGGTTGCGCCTTCAGACTTCATCGGGGTTATCCAGGTAAGGTGCATGGGTCTGAACGATTTTGAGGCGCAGGTGGAGCGGTTCACCGCCATCAGCGGCAATGTAGCTACAGCGCTTTGACTGCCAGCTTTTCAAACTTCGATATTTAAAGTGTTCTTCCCGCAGGCAAAGCGGTTTGCCTGTGTCCAGTGAGACCAGCCTGGTGATTACCTCATCCCCTTCTCCGATCACTACCCCATGCCTGCCTTCTTCACCAACGACAGGCTCGAAGCGGAACCTGGATCGGTTTTCCGCTTTCGTGCTGAACGCACCAAAGTAGCCGTCGCCATAACCGATGTAGCTACCGAAAAAATGTTCGCTTCTCGTGTAAATCACATAACCGGCGTCGGTCGACCGGAAATACCATTGCAATGGCTGTACAGGTCTGTCTTCACTTATATGGCCGAGAAAATGAGGAGCAAAAGAGGGAGTAAAGGCCCACGTATCCCTGGTAAATGGATCTACAAGACTTTCCGCATGCAACTGCCGGAAATGCCCAAGCGTCCCGAACTCCGACGAGATGGTAGCTATGAAAGATTTTTCTCGATGAGTGGCCATAGAACTACTTCCTTGTGTCAATGAAGGCAGAATCGCCTGCCGCTTCATTCTGGAAGAGCGCGCCTGAGCGACAGCTGTACTTAACTAACACCCGAAAAAAAGCCCGATTCAGAAATCGGGCTTTTTCTTGTCAGATACCACTCAGCCGTGCCAGACACCCAGCAGCGCTTCAAGCTCTGCGTCGGTGATCAGCCCCGTCGGGTAACGGGCCAGCAACGAGCGGCGCTGATCGGACTTGCTGCCGCGGATTGCTCCATTGTCTTTCAACCACTGGGCTACCTGCTGAAGGGCCTCGTGATTCACTGCTGATGAGGGCGAAGCCGGCTCACTTACTGCATTCATTTCGACACATACTCCCTGGGCCGTGAGCGGCAAACTACTCAAACTTTGTGACAGAACGAAGCTGCCCTATCCGCTTGAAATACAATGCAAAACAAATACAAGAGATGTGCCAGCGCGCCTCGCCGATCGTCGCCCACCCATAAAAAAACCCGTCCGAAGACGGGTTTTTTTATGGCTTGGATTCAGCCCTTGAACGGTGCCGGTTGCTGCTGGGTCAGGCAGTGGATGTTGCCGCCTCCCAAAAGCATCTCGCGGCCCGGGATCATGACCACTTCATGCTCCGGGAACACCCGCGCCAGAATCGCTCTAGCCTCGGCATCTGCCGGGTCGTCGAAGCTTGGCGCGATGATGCCGCCGTTGACGATCAGGAAGTTGACGTAGGACCCGGCCAGGCGAACCGACGGGTTGCGCTCCTGGCTACCGGCCACCGGATCGACGCCCGCACACTCTTCTTCAGTGGCGAACAGCGGTCCCGGGATCGGCATCTTATGCACGGTAAACGCGCGTCCTTTGGCATCACGGCTGTTCTGCAGCACTTCGAGTGCGGCATGGCAACGCGCGTAGTTGGGGTCTTGCGGATCATCTGTCCAGGCCAGTAACACTTCACCCGGGCGCACGTAACAACAGAAGTTGTCGACGTGGCCATCGGTCTCGTCGTTGTACAGGCCATCGGGCAGCCAGATGATGGTGTCCACCGCCAGGTGATCACGCAGCACCGCTTCGATCTGCTCACGATTGAGGTGCGGGTTGCGGTTGTGGTTGAGCAGGCATTCTTCGGTGGTGATCAGGGTGCCTTCACCATCGACGTGAATCGAACCGCCCTCAAGCACGAAGCCTTCGGTGTGGTAGCGCTGGCAGCGTTCCATCTCGAGGACTTTACTGGCCACTTGCTCGTCACGGTTCCATGGCGCGTACAGCCCGCCTTCGAAGCCGCCCCAGGCATTGAAGCCCCAGTCAACGCCGCGCACTTCGCCGCTGTTGTTGATGACAAAGGTCGGCCCGGTGTCACGCACCCAGGCATCGTCGTTGCTGATTTCCACCACACGGATGTTCGGCCCGTCCAGACGGGCACGGGCGTTGTCGTACTGGGCGGCAGAAACGGCCACAGTTACTGGCTCGAAACGGGCAATGGCCTGGGCCAGGGTCACGTGTGCGGCCTGTACCGGTTTGCCGCCCAGGCGCCAGTTGTCCGGACGCTCGGGCCAGACCATCCATACCTGGGTTTGCGGCGCCCATTCGGCTGGCATGTAGAAGCCGTCGGCGCGTGGGGTGCTGGTCAGGGTCTTCATGAGTAAACCTTTGAAGTGTCCGACGCAGGCATCGAGGCCTGCGTCGAGGTCATTGAATGATCAGGATTCCAGCGCGCCATCGAGGGTCTTGACCGGGCCGTACAGGTTTGGACGGCGGTCACGGAAGGTGCCCCAGGCGCTGCGGATGTGCTCCAGTCTGTCGAGGTCGAAAGTATGCACCAGCACGCCCTCTTCGGTCTCGTTGAGCTCCTGCACTTTCTCACCAAACTGGTTGGCGATGAACGACGAGCCGTAGAAGGTGATGTCGTAGCCGTCCTGTTCTTCGGTGCCGATACGGTTGCTGGCGATCAGCGGCATCAGGTTGGCACCGGCGTGGCCCTGCTGCACACGCTGCCAGTGGTCACGCGAGGAAATAGTCTTGTCATGCGGCTCGCTGCCGATGGCGGTCGGGTAGAACAGTACTTCGGCGCCGAGCAACGCCATGCTGCGCGCGCACTCCGGGAACCACTGGTCCCAGCAGATGCCGACGCCGATCTTGGCGTAGCGGGTCTGCCAGACCTTGAAGCCGGTGTCGCCCGGGTTGAAGTAGTACTTTTCGTGGTAACCAGGGCCATCCGGGATGTGGGTCTTGCGGTACACACCGAGGTTGCTGCCGTCGGCATCGATGATCGCGATGCTGTTGAAACGTGCACGCCCGGCCAGTTCGAAGAAACTGATCGGCAGCACAACCTGCAGCTCTTTGGCCAATGCCTGGAAATGCTCGATTGCGGCGTTGGTTTCAACCGGGGTCGCCAGCTGCAGGTAGTCCGGGTTCGGCTTCTGGCAGAAGTACGGGGTTTCGAACAGTTCCTGGATCAGGATGATCTGCGCGCCCTTGGCCGCGGCTTCGCGGACCAGCTTTTCGGCGGTGGCCAGGTTGTCCTGGCGATCCCAGGAGCACGCCATCTGGGTGGCGGCGACGGTAACGGTGCGGCTCATGAAAACCTCCTCGAAGGATGACTGGGCCGGCTGACCGTGCAGACGACCGATGACAGATTGCTGGGTGATGGTCGACTTTATATCCGATAAATATCGACTTTAAAAGCCGACAATCAAAATATTCAGTCGTAAAAAAGCCGCTTAAGCCGATAACAATCGACTTAAGCGGCTATCAGCCCGCGGGCTAGAGCTCTTCTGACAGGACCCTGTCGATGCTGTCGACGAAGAAGTCCACGCTTTCACGGGTCGTGCACATCGGCGGCTTGATCTTGAGGATGTTCAGGTAGTCGCCGGTAGGCTGCATGAAGATCCCCAGGTCGCGCAGGCGGTTGCACAGGGTGGTGGTTTCTGCGCTGGCCGGCTCCAGTGTGCTGCGGTCGCGTATCAACTCCAGGCCCAGGTAGAAGCCCGAGCCATGCACGGCACCGGCAAGCGGATGTTTATCGACCAATGCCTGCAGGCGCGCCTTGAAATACCTGCCAACGTCGCGGGCGTTGTCCCACAAGCCCTCTTCCTTCATGACATCGAGTACGGCGATGCCGATCCGGCAACTGACCGGGCTGCCGCCAGCAGAGGAGAAGAAGTAACCCTCGGCTTCCAGCGCTTCGGCAATCTCCCGACGGGTGATCACCGCCCCCAGGGGCTGGCCATTGCCCATGCCCTTGGCCATGGTGATGATGTCCGGCACCACGCCCTGCTGCTCGAAGCCCCAGAAATACTCACCCAGCCGCCCGTAGCCGACCTGTACTTCGTCGGCGATGCATACACCACCCGCGGCCCGGACTTTGGCATACGCCTGCTGCAGGTAACCCGTTGGCAGGGAGATGCCGCCGGCGTTGCCGTACACCGGCTCACAGATGAATCCGGCCAATTGACGCTGCTCGGCAGCCAAAGCCTGCAGCTTGGCATCGACATCGCGCAAATACTCGGCGCTGCTGTCTTCGCCGCGATAGGCGCCGCGGTAAGTGTTCGGTGCAATGACCGGATGCACCCAGTCAGGCCGGGTGCTCAGGGCTTGAGGGTTGTCGGCAATCGAGGTGGAAATCGCATCGGTGGCCACCGACCAGCCATGATAGGCCTCCAGCACACTGAGCATGTCGCGGCCACCGCTGTAGGCCCACGCCAGGCGAATCGCCAGGTCGTTGGCTTCGGTGCCGCTGTTGACCAGGAACACCCGGTCCATGGAGTCAGGCGCCAGCTCCAGCAACCGCTCGGAGAACTCGGCGATGGCCGCGTAATGGAAGCGTGAGTTGGTGTTGACCAGCGACCACTGCCGTGCCGATTCGCTGGCCATGCGTGGATGACCGTGGCCGAGTACCGCGACATTGTTGAGCATGTCCAGGTACGAGCGCCCCTGCATGTCGATCAGGTAGTTGCGCCAGCCGCGTTCGATGTGCGGCGGCTGCTCGTAATAGTGCTTCTGCGAGCGGGCAAAGCTGGCGTCGCGGCGTTCCAGCAATTGTTGCGCATCGACCAGCGGCTCGGCCTCACAGGCGAACCCCAGCAATGCTTGCGGCGACGGACACAGCGCCTGCCAGGCGGCAGCTCGCGACGGCACAACGAAAGATGGCGGATACAGATCCGCGACCCGGCACAGCTGGATCCGCAAGACTCCGTCGGTCTGCCCCAGGCGCTGCCCTGGGTTCAATTGCGTCCCCGAGTCAGGCGCATCCTCCAGGCCACGCAACCACAGGCTGCACTGCTCGCCTTTGAGGCAGCCCTGCCCCTCTGCCGTTTGCACCCAGACCCCCGCCCAAGGCGCTTGCACCTCGGTAGTCGCCGCCACCTGCAGCTCGACATGCAAAGCAAAGGTACGCGGCTCTTGCGGGTTGTCGATATGGGTTTGCGACAGACGATACTGACCGTAGAGCGAACAGGCTGCACCTTGTGTTCCGGCCTGTTCGCGCAACAGCTGCTGATCGATACCGGGCTGTTCCCAGTTGCCAGCCTGGAAGTGACCGCTCAATACACCCAGGTCCACGGGGGTGACGGTGCTGGCCTGCAAGCCAGGCAGTAGTTGGCCTGCTTGCAGCGGCAATGCGGGCAGATCGAAACCGGCAACCTGCACAATCGCCGCTTCCATAAGTTCGAACGGTACGCTGGTGGCGACGTCAAAGATTTCCCATTCGTGACTGAGATTGTCACGAATGTAGCCGTTGCCCGGATCGACGCTCAACTGCTGCTCACTGCTGAGCACCAACACCGCAGCGCGTGCAACGATCAACGGCCAAAGGGCTTTGAGCTCGGCTTCGGTCAGCGGATTGAGCGCATGGTAGGCCTGGACGGCAGGCAGGATGCGCAGCGGATCGCCCTCGGCATGATGGAGCAAGGCCGCGCAGGTTACCGACAGGTCGGCGATTCGCCAGGTGTGCAGCAGATCACCGAAATCGATGACCCCTTGCAACTGCCATTGCCGCTGCTCGTCACGTTGCCAGACAGCGTTGTCATCGGTGATGTCCAGATGCACGGCCTGCATCGGCAGTTGCTCGATCAATGGTTGCAGGCACTGCTCGGCCTTGGCGGTGGCGGCTAGCAGCTGCGCCTTGCGCGGCCCATCGGAGAGTACTGGCGACAGATGAGCGATAAGGGCCGGGGCATGGCGTGGGTCCCATTGCAGCGTGCGCTCAAGTCCTGGATGGGTGAATCCGGCCAGCGCCTGGTCGATGCGCGCGCACAACCTGCCCAACTCAGCGACCAATTGCGGGGCCATGTACTTCAGGCGGGTCAACGACTGCCCTTCGATGTAGTCGAGCAGGCGTACACGCAGGGGCTGACCGTCCAGGTCCAGCGCCAGCAGTTGCTCCCCGGAACCTGCAGCGATTACGGCGGGCACCGGTAAACCACGTTCGAGCAAGTAGCTCAGCGCCGCGTGCTGGGCTTCCAGTTCAGCAACGGTATAATCGCCGTGGCAGATTTTCAGCACATAGCGTCCCTGGGCGCTATCGACACGAAAGTTCAGGTCTTGCTGACTACCTAAAGGTTGCAAAGAACCACTGAGCCCATAGTGCTCCTGCAATACCTGCAGCGCCTGCTGCTCGCTGACGTCGGGACAAGGCTGGCTGGAGCGGTGGAGCAAGGTACTGAGCGGCATGGTGAGACCTCATTTTTTTGTTGCTTATATCGCCACCGCTTTTGCCGATAAGCAAGTACGGCCAGGAAAAAGCGATGAACAACGAGGTGTACCGCAGCACCCTGCCGTAGCGGCGTAACTGCCTTGCACGGGTTTGCCCGCAAGCTAGGCTTGAGCAGATCATCTTAAGATTCATCAAAGGTCACTGGATATGCGCATACTCATAACCGGCGGAGCCGGTTTTATTGGCTCAGCCCTGATTCGCCACCTGATCAGCGCCACCGAGCACGAGGTTCTCAACCTCGACAAACTGACCTATGCCGGCAATCTGGAATCGCTCACCAGCATCGCGACCAATACCCGCTATGAATTCGTCCGCGCCGATATTGCTGATCAGGCAACCGTCAGTACGGTGCTTGAGCGATTCAAGCCCCATGCAATCATGCATCTGGCGGCGGAGTCGCACGTCGACCGCTCGATCGATGGGCCGTCAGACTTCATTCAAACCAACATCGTCGGCACCTACAGCCTGCTGGAAGCGACCCGCGCCTACTGGTTGACACTGCCAGCGCAGGAACGTGCAGCGTTCCGCTTCCATCACATCTCCACCGACGAAGTGTATGGCGACCTGCATGGCGTCGATGACCTGTTCACCGAAACCACGCCTTATGCACCCAGCTCGCCCTATTCTGCGAGCAAGGCGGCATCCGACCATCTGGTCCGCGCCTGGCAACGCACCTATGGCCTGCCTGTACTGATCACCAACTGCTCGAACAATTACGGGCCGTTCCATTTCCCGGAAAAACTGATTCCGCTGGTGATTCTCAATGCGCTGGCCGGCAAGCCCCTGCCTGTTTATGGCAATGGCCTGCAGGTACGCGACTGGTTGTTCGTCGAAGATCATGCCCGTGCCTTGTTCAAGGTGGTTACCGAGGGCAAGGTCGGTGAGACCTATAACATCGGTGGGCACAACGAACAGAAAAACATCGATGTGGTCCGGGGCATCTGCGCCTTGCTCGAAGAGCTCGCGCCACAACGTCCGGCAGGCGTTGCCAACTATGCCGACCTGATTACTTACGTTCAGGATCGCCCTGGCCACGACCAGCGTTACGCCATCGACGCCAGCAAGATCGAGCGCGAACTGGGCTGGGTCCCGGAAGAGACATTCGAAACCGGCCTGCGCAAGACTGTGCAGTGGTACCTGGACAACCTGGAATGGTGCCAGCGGGTTCAAGACGGTAGTTATCAAGGCCAACGCCTGGGCGCCAGCGACTTCAAGGATCTTATTGCATGACCAAAGGTATCGTTCTGGCCGGAGGCTCCGGCACCCGCCTGCACCCCATCACCCTGGGTGTTTCCAAGCAACTGCTGCCGATCTACGACAAGCCGATGATCTACTACCCGATCTCGGTGCTGATGCTCGCCGGTATTCGGGAAATCCTGCTGATTTCCACCCCGTACGACCTGCCCCAATACAAACAACTGCTGGGCGACGGCAGCCAGTTCGGTATCGAACTGAGCTACGCCGAACAGCCTTCTCCGGATGGGCTGGCCCAGGCCTTCCTGATCGGTGAAGAATTCATTGGCAACGATTCGGTCTGCCTGATCCTGGGCGACAACATCTTCCACGGCCAGGGCTTCAGCGAACAACTGTTGCGTGCCATCAAGCAGCCGTCTGGTGCCACGGTGTTCGGCTATCTGGTCAAGGACCCGGAGCGCTTCGGTGTTGTCGACTTCGACCAACACGGCCGCGCGCTGTCGATCGAAGAGAAACCCGCCAAGCCCAAGTCTCCCTATGCGGTGACCGGTCTGTATTTCTACGACAACGATGTGGTGGAAATAGCCAAGAACGTCAAACCGTCGCCACGTGGCGAACTGGAAATCACCGACGTCAACAACGCCTACCTGCAACGCGGCGATCTGCGTGTGGAGCGTTTCGGTCGTGGCTTTGCCTGGCTCGATACCGGTACCCACGACAGCCTGCTGGAAGCCTCGCAGTACGTGCAGACCATCGAACATCGGCAGGGCTTGAAGGTTGCCTGCCTTGAAGAGATCGCGTTCCAGCAAGGCTGGATCGATCGCTCGCATTTGCTGGAACGTGCCAAGGCATTCGGCAAGACCGGCTACGGACAATACCTCTATGCCTTGGCTGAAGAACATTAATGAACGTAATTACTACTGATCTGCCGGGTGTACTGATCCTCGAACCGAAAGTATTCGGCGATGACCGCGGTTTTTTCTACGAGAGTTTCAACGCCGAGGTGTTCAAAGAAAAAACCGGCGTTTGCACAACCTTTGTCCAGGACAACCACTCCAAGTCGCAGAAAGGCGTACTTCGTGGGCTGCACTATCAACTGGAAAATACCCAAGGCAAGCTGGTTCGCGTGACCCACGGTGAAGTGCTGGATGTTGCTGTCGATGTCCGCCGCAGTTCCCCGCACTTCGGGCAGTGGGTCGGAGTAAGGCTGTCTGCCGACAATCGCCGCCAGCTTTGGATACCGGAAGGTTTCGCTCACGGTTTCGTCGTGTTGAGCGACAGCGCCGAATTTCTCTACAAAACCACCGACTACTACAACCCAGCCGCTGAACGCTGCATTCGTTGGGATGATCCAGACCTGGCCATCGACTGGCAACTGACTGAAGCACCGCAGTTGTCCGCCAAGGACCAAGCCGGTAAATCGCTGAAAGAGCTGGACCTGCTCCCATGACCGCACGCCGACTGAATATCCTGATCAGCGGCCAGCACGGCCAGGTATCCCGGGAGCTGCAACAGCACCTGGGCGCCCTTGGCCAGTTGCACGTCCTGGGTCGTAACCAGCTCGACCTGGCCCACCCCGCCTGCATCCGCGAGCGGGTGCAGGCGCTCAAGCCTGACCTGATCATCAATGCTGCCGCTCATACGGCAGTGGATCAAGCCGAGAGCGAGCCGGAACTGGCGTTTGCAATCAATGCCAAGGCACCGGGCATCTTCGCCGAAGAAGCCGCGAAGTTGGGAATTCCGCTGATTCACTATTCCACTGACTACGTGTTCGACGGCAGCAAGGACGCCCCTTACACCGAAGACGATGTGCCCAATCCGCTGGGCGTCTACGGGCGCAGCAAGCTGGCCGGTGAACAGGCCATTGCCGTGGTCGGTGGCGAGCACCTGATCCTGCGGACCAGTTGGGTGTATTCGCGCCATGGGCGTAACTTCCTGCTGACCATGCAGCGCCTGCTGCAGGAAAAGCCGGAGCTGCGCATCGTCGCTGACCAGATCGGCGCACCGACCTGGGCCGGTACCATCGCGCTGAGCACCCGGGCTCTGATCGAACGCTGGCAGGCAGGCCAGGCTGGCGCGTGGGGCACCTACCACCTGACCGCTCAGGGTGAAACCTCCTGGTTTGGCTTTGCCCAGGCCATCGGCGAGCAACTCAAGGCCCAGGGGCTGCCATGCGCCGAGCTGCTCCCGATCTCTTCAAGCGAGTACCCTACCCCGGCCCGTCGTCCGCACAACTCGCGCCTCGATTGCAGCCGCCTGCAACGCGAGTGGCAGGTCAGCCAACCGCACTGGCAGCAAGCGCTGATCGACTGCCTGAAGTAGCGCATAATGCGCCAGATCATTCTGGCGCAGTTACCATGACCAAGATTCCACCTCTTCCCCGCCGCCCTCGATGGCGCAGTCTGGCATTGCTGGCGGTGTGCCTGGCGCCCTTGCTCTGGCCCTTGCAGCACCTGGCCAAACACTATTACCAAGGCGAACTGGCCGGCCAGAACCGCCAGACCCTGGACCTGTACGTCGCCAACCTGCTGGGCACCCTGCATCGCTATGAAACGCTGCCGCAGATCCTTGGCGACCTGCCCGCCCTGCGCGCGGTGCTGGCCGATCCGCTGCGCCTGGAAACTCTGACTAACGCCAACCGTCTGCTCAAGGACATCGCCAGCCAGACCGGCGCCGAAGTCATGTACCTGATGGACGCCCGGGGCAATACCCTGGCGGCGTCTAACTGGGACAAGCACGACAGCTTCGTCGGTCGCAACTTCGCCTTCCGCCCGTACTACACCGAAGCGATTGCCGGCCGCCTGGGGCGCTTCTTCGGCCAGGGCACGACCTCAGCCAAGCGTGGCTATTTCTTCGCCGCCGCGGTACGCGATGGTGAGCAGATCATCGGCGCGCTGGTGGTCAAGGTCGACTTGGATCACACCGAAACCCTGTGGGGCAAAACCCCCGAGCAGTTGCTGCTGACCGACCATAACGGCGTGGTGATCCTCACTTCACGTCCGGACTGGCGCTTTCGAGCCACCCGGCCGCTGAGCGATGCCGAACGCGAAGCGATTACCGCCATCCAGCCCTACCCGACCCAGGCCCCGCAGCCACTGAACCTTGACCAGGCGGCCTGGTTGATCCAGACCCAGGCGATTGAGGAAACCGGCTGGCAGGTCAGCATCCTTGCCCCGCGAACCCTGATCGACCGCTCGGTGAACACCGTGGTCGCCATCGGCGCCGCCGCTCTGCTGGTACTGATGCTGTTGCTGGGCCTGATGATGCAACGCCGACGCCATTACATGGACCGTATCGACTTCGAGGCGCATGCCCGCCAGGAGCTGGAGAAACGCGTGATTGAGCGCACCGCCGACCTCGAAGGGCTCAACAGCCGCCTGAAAGACGAGGTACTGGAGCGCGAGCAAGCCCAGCAGGAACTGGTGCGCGCGCAGGACGAGCTGGTCCAGGCCGGCAAACTGTCGGTGCTGGGGACCATGTCGGCAAGCATCAGCCACGAGCTCAACCAGCCCTTGGCGGCGATCCGCAGCTATGCCGAAAATGCCGAGATCCTGCTCGATCACCAGCGTACCGACGACGCCCGCAGCAACCTCAAACTGATCAGCGAACTGACCGGACGCATGGCTTCGATCATTGCCCACCTGCGCGCCTTCGCCCGCCGCGACAGGCATGCGCCGGAAAGCGTGGCACTGCAACCGGCGCTGGATGACGCCCTGGCCCTGCTGGCCAAGCGCCGCCGTGCCATGGCGGTAGAGCTGGTGCGCGACCTGCCGGATGCGACGCTGTGGGTCCAGGCCGGTGAAACCCGCCTGCGCCAGGTGCTGGGCAACCTGCTGGCCAACGCCCTTGATGCCCTGACCGAAAAAGCCAACCCGCGTAAACTCATGCTCAGTGCCGAACAGCGCGACGGCAACGTCTACCTGTACATTCGCGACAACGGCCCGGGTTTTACCAGCGAAGCGCTGGCCCGTGCGCGCGAACCGTTTTTCACCACCAAGACGCGTACCCAGGGGCTTGGCCTGGGCCTGGCGATCTGCGATACCTTGATGCGCGCGCTGGGCGGCGAGTTGCTGCTCGGCAACCACCCGGAAGGTGGCGCCTTGCTTACCCTGCAGCTGCGCGTCGCCAAGCCCGGTGCCAATCTGCAAACTTCGGAGGACCCATCGGCATGACGACCGAGCCGCTCATCGACAGCCGCGTACAGGTGATTCTGGTCGACGACGACCCACACCTGCGCCAGGCCCTGAGCCAGACCCTGGATCTTGCCGGTCTCAACGTCCTGTCGCTGAGCGATGCGCAGAACCTGGCCGCACGTATCGAACAGGACTGGCCCGGCGTGCTGGTCAGCGATATCCGCATGCCTGGCATTGATGGTCTGCAGCTGTTGCAACAGGTGCACGCTCAGGACCCGGAGCTGCCGGTGCTGCTGATTACCGGGCACGGTGATGTGCCGCTGGCGGTCCAGGCCATGCGTGCGGGCGCCTATGATTTTCTCGAAAAACCCTTCGCCAGCGACGCCCTGCTCGACAGCGTGCGCCGCGCCCTGGCCCTGCGCCGCCTGGTGCTGGACAACCGCAGCCTGCGCCTGGCCCTGAGCGACCGCCAGCAACTGAGTACCCGCCTGGTCGGTCACTCCACCCCCATGCTGCGCCTGCGCGAGCAGATCGGCGCTCTCGCCGGGACCCGCGCCGATGTGCTGATCCTCGGCGAGACCGGTGCCGGCAAGGAAGTGGTCGCCCGCGCCCTGCATGACCTGTCGAGCCGTCGCGACGGCCCGTTCGTGGCGATCAACGCCGGCGCCCTGGCCGAATCGGTGGTCGAAAGCGAACTGTTCGGCCACGAGCCGGGGGCATTCACCGGGGCGCAGAAACGCCGGATCGGCAAATTCGAGTTTGCCAATGGCGGCACGCTGTTCCTCGACGAAATCGAGAGCATGAGCCTGGACGTACAGGTCAAGCTGCTGCGTCTGCTGCAGGAGCGCGTGGTTGAACGTCTGGGCGGTAACCAGCAGATCCCGCTGGACATCCGCATCATCGCCGCCACCAAGGAAGACCTGCGTCAGGCCGCCGACCAGGGGCGTTTCCGCGCCGACCTGTACTACCGCCTGAACGTCGCACCGCTGCGCATTCCGCCGCTGCGTGAACGCGGCGATGACATTCTGGTGTTGTTCCAGCATTTCGCCGATGCCGCGAGCGAACGCCACGGTCTGCCAGCGAACAGCTTGCAGCCGGCACAGCGCGCGCTGTTGCTGCGTCACAACTGGCCAGGCAACGTACGTGAACTGCAGAATGCCGCCGAACGCTTCGCCCTCGGGCTGGAGCTGGCGCTGGACGGTGAGGCGCCTGCGCCGGCCCACGAACAACCGGTCACTGCCACCAGCGGCAACCTCAGCGACCAGGTCGAGCAATTCGAACGCTCGCTGATCGCCGCCGAACTGGCCCAGCCGCACAGCTCCATGCGCAGCCTTGCCGAAGCACTGGGTATTCCACGCAAGACCCTGCACGACAAACTGCGCAAACATGGCCTGAGCTTCGCCGACAGCAATACCAGCCCTGACGAAATGGAGGATAACCGCCCATGACCACGGACAGCCGCTACCTGGAATCTGTGCTGCACGGCGACATTCCGCTGACCCGCGAAATGGGCTTGCAGGTTCTCGACTGGCAGCACCAGCAACTGCGCCTGCAGTTGCCGCTGGCCGCCAATGTCAACCACAAGAGCACCATGTTCGGCGGCAGTCTGTACTGCGCTGCCGTGCTGGTCGGATGGGGCTGGTTGCACCTGCGCTTGCGTGAGGCGGGCATCGACGATGGTCATATCGTCATTCAGGAAGGACAGATCAGCTATCCGCTGCCGGTCACCGGCGCGGCCATCGCCGTGTGCGCAGCGCCGGAGGAGAAAGTCTGGGAACGCTTCGTTGCCACTTACCAGCGTCGCGGCCGGGCGCGCCTTAACCTGCACACCCGGGTCAGCAATGCGGGTAGCGATGAGGCCGCCGTGCTGTTCAGCGGCCAGTACGTGCTACATCGTTGAAGCCAGTTGCAGCAGCTTGCCGCGCCACGGTGCGGCGGCTGGCAAGGCGAGGAAGAAGGGGTTGAGCAGCGACTCGCGCGGCGGGTAGGCAAAGGCCTGGCCATCGAGGTCGAGTACTTCCCCACCAGCCCCCTCCAGCACACCTTGCGCGGCTGCAGTGTCCCACTGGGACGTCGGCGCCAGGCGCGGATAGCAATCGGCAGCCCCTTCAGCCAACAGACAGAACTTCAGCGAGCTGCCGATATTGGCAAGCTCAAGCTCACCGACCGCTGTACTCAAACCGGCCAGCAGGGCTTCCTGCGTTGGGCTGGTATGTCGACGGCTGGCGACCACGGTAAAGCGCTCCCCCGCAGGTGGGCTGGTGCGCACCTTAATGGCTTCAGCCACGCCCTCAGCTTTTTCAAGCCAGGCCCCCATGCCCTGGCCACCGTAGTAGCAACGGCCATTGGTAGGAATCGCCACCACGCCAAACACTACGCGGCCCTGCTCGATCAGGGCGATATTGACGGTGAACTCTTCCGTACCGGCGATGAACTCCTTGGTGCCGTCGAGCGGGTCGACCAGCCACCAGCGCTGCCACTGCTGACGCTCACTCAAGGGGATATTGCAATCTTCCTCAGACAGCACCGGAATCGCCGGGGCCAACGTCTGCAGACCCTTGGCAATCACTTCATGGGCGGCCAGGTCAGCAGCAGTGACTGGCGAATCATCGGCTTTCGCCGTTACCGCGACGTCGGCGCGCCAGAACGGCAGGATGGCCTTGCCCGCCTCGCGTGCCAAGCCGACCACCTGTTGCATCAGTTGCTGGTCGTTCATGCGCTGAACACCCCACGTTGCGTCAGCAGGTCGCGCACCAGGTACAACGCTGCCAGTGCGCGACCTTCGGAGAACTGCGGGTGCTGGGCCAGCGCTGAAAGCTCGCGCAGGTTGATCTTGTCGACGCGCATCGGCTCCGGTTCATCGCCCTCCAGGCGCTCTTCGTACAGGTCAGTGGCCAGTACCACCTGGATCTTCTGGCTCATGTAGCCCGGCGACAACGACAGTTCGGTCAGGTGCTCGAGCTGACGCGCACCAAAGCCCGCTTCTTCCTTGAGTTCACGGTCCGCCGCCGCCAACACATCCTCGCCTGGCTCGATCAGGCCCTTGGGCAAGGACAGCTCGTACTCGTCGGTACCGCCGCAATACTCCTCCACCAGCACCGCGTGCTCGGCATCGAGCATCGCCACAATCATCACCGCACCATAACCGTTGCCGCGCCCCACCAGACGCTCATACGTGCGCTCGTTACCATTGGCAAAACGCAATTGCACAGCTTCGACCCGAAACAGACGGCTGCTGGCGACAATTTCGCGGGAGAGGACGGTGGGTTTCTGGCGCATGGGGCGGCTCCTGGGCGTGAACGGGTTACTATACCGTGGCTTGCCCGGCCACCGCTGCCCTGACTGTCCGAGAATTTCATATGCCCGTTTTAGCCTGGTCCACCATCGACACCGTCCTGCTGGACATGGACGGCACCCTGCTGGACCTGCACTTCGACAACCACTTCTGGCTCGAACACCTGCCCCAGCGCTATGCCGACCTGCACGGTATCAGCCGGGCAATGGCCGAGCTGGAAATGCAGCCCCTGTTCGAGCAGCACGCCGGCTCGCTGAACTGGTACTGCCTGGATTTCTGGAGCCGCGAGCTGAATATTTCAGTGCGCGACCTGAAGCTGGAAACCGCCCACCTGATCGCCCTGCGCCCGGACGCTGACACTTTTCTCCAGGCCATCAAGCAGGCCGGCAAACGGGTGATCCTGATCACCAACGCCCACCGCGACTCGCTGTCGCTGAAACTGGAACGGGTGGAACTTGCGCCCTACTTCGAACGCCTGATCAGCTCTCATGACTACGGTTATCCCAAAGAAAACCCGCAGTTCTGGGAGGCCTTGCAGGCCGATATCAATTTCACGCCTGAGCGCAGCCTGTTTATCGACGACACCTTGTCGATCCTGCGCAGCGCTCGTGATTTCGGCGTGGCACACCTGCTTGCGGTGCGCCAGCCGGATAGCCGCAAAGGGCCACGGAATACCGAGGAGTTCGCCGCGGTCGAAGACTACCGGACGCTACTCGAAGGCTTGTGATTACTCGGGAATGCGCAGCGACTGGCCCGGATAGATCTTGTCCGGGTGCTTGAGCATCGGCTTGTTGGCTTCGAAGATCTTGTTGTACAGATTGGCGTTGCCATACACCGCCAGCGAAATCGCGCTGAGGGTATCGCCCTTCTTCACCACCACAAAGCGCGCAGCGGCGACGACCGGTCCGGTCACGGTGATCTGGTCATCCACGCTAGCCACACCGGCAATGTTGCCCAGCGCCAGAAGAATTTTTTCCTTCTCTTCCTGGCTGGCCACTTCTCCGGTGACGGTCACCTTGTCGCCATCGACCGTGGCCTGGATGTTCGGGTTGCCGAGTCCAACCGCTTCCACGTGCTTCTGCAATTGCTCGCTGGCATTGGCATTACCTGGGGTCAGCAGGTCGATGATTTTCTCACCGGCCTCTTTGATGAAACTGAAAATGCTCATACCGCTCTCCTTGGTGATGAATCTCGGAGCCTGGAGTCTAGGACAGGTTAGAATGCTCCGCCTGCTTTGCGCCACGGAGCGACGATGGACATCAAACAACTCAAATTCCTCATCGCCCTGGATGAAACCCGCCACTTCGGCCAAGCCGCCGCCCGCTGTCATGTAACCCAACCGACCTTGTCCATGCGCCTGCGCAACCTGGAGCAAGAGCTGGACCTGGCCCTGGTCAACCGTGGCCAGCGCTTCGAAGGCTTCACCGCCCAGGGCGAGCGGGTGCTGGCCTGGGCGCGTACAGTGATTGCGGCATACGATGGCCTGCATGCTGAAGCCGCTGCCTGTCGCGGTCACCTGGTCGGTAACCTGCGCCTGGGCGTAGTGCCGCTGTCGAGCTTCGATCCGTTGCCCTTGCTGCAACGCCTGCACCAACACCACCCGGACCTGAACTTCGAACTCAGCGCGCTGAGCTCCGAACAGATTCTTGAGCAGTTGACCAGTAACCGTCTGGATCTGGGGGTGTCCTACCTCGAACGCCTGGACCACGAGCGTTTTCTGTCCCTGCCTCTGGGTGAAACACGCATGGGCCTGTTGTATGACCCAGATCATTTTCGCTTCGACGAGCAGCCCTTAAGCTGGCAGGCATTGACCGAACTGCCGCTGGGCCTGCTGACCGCCGGCATGCACTTTCGCCAGTCGATCGATCACAACTTTCACAGCCGGGGGCTGGAGCCGCGGTTGCTGCTACAGACCGATGCCGTCCATCAGCTGGTCCAGGCGGTCGGCGGCGGTTTGTGTTGCGCGATCATGCCACTGGCAGCGGGCCTGGAAGTCCTCACCGAACGGCTGCGCCTGCAACCGATCGAGCAGGCCAGCACCCTCGCGCCACTGGGCCTGATCATGCGGCGCACGGCGCCACGCTCGGCCCTGGCCGAAGCCTGCCTGGCTGAATTCCAAGCCTTGCAAAGCGGTGCCTGATCGACGCCATCTATCAAGGCATCAGCATTAGCGATTAGACGATACCCGAGCGCAAGCCTAGGCTTAAACCAGACCAGCCGCCGGTATCTCTAATGAGCACAACACCTCCGGCCTGCGCGGCGTCCGCCCCCCTGACTGCGCCCGCGGCCAGCAACCGCTATGACTACAGCCACCTGACCGATGACAGCCAGGCCAGCACACCGCTGGCCGAAGAAGTCGCCCTGGGCATTGCCTACAACGGCATCAACCAGGCGGTAATGCTGGTAAGCCCGACCGACCTTGAAGACTTTATCGTCGGCTTCAGCCTCGGCAGCGGCATTATCACTTCGCCTGACGACATCTATGACCTCAAGCTCACCGGCCGGGGTTCGGCGATCAGCGCGGAAGTGGAAATCGCCAGCCGCGCCTTCTGGAACCTGAAGAACCAACGGCGCCAGTTGGCCGGCACCAGTGGCTGCGGTCTGTGCGGTGTCGAAGCCCTGGAACAAGCGCTGCCGGAACTGAAGGTGTTGCCTGGCGCCCCGCTGCCGCCCGCGCACTGGCTCGATGGCCTGCGCCAGCGCATCGATGCTTTCCAGCCGCTGGGCCAGCACTGCGGTGCGGTACACGCGGCACTGTTCATGAACAACCAGGGTGAACTGCTGCTTGGCCGCGAAGACATTGGCCGGCACAACGCCCTCGACAAGCTGATCGGCGCCCTGTTGCGCCAGCACATCAGCCTCGACGGCGGCCTGGCGATCGTCACCAGCCGCTGCAGCCTGGAGTTGATCCAGAAAGTCCTGCGCGCCGGCATCCAGACCCTGGTCAGCCTGTCGTCGCCGACCGGTCTGGCCCTGCAATGGGCACGTCGCCACAACCTCAACCTGATCCACCTGCCCAAACACAGTGCGCCACGGGTGTTCAGCCCCGTGCTGGAGAATTGACCGTGAGTCTGCACCACCAAGCCGATCAGAAGCCCGTCCCGCGTTACAAGCCCTACCACGGTGCCGCCGGCGGCTGGGGCGCGCTGCGCAGTGTGGCCCAGGCCTGGATCGGCAGCGACAACGCGCTGAAGAATATCCGCGCCCTGCTCAAGACCAACCAGAATGGTGGCTTCGACTGCCCGGGCTGCGCCTGGGGCGACTCGCCGGAAAGCGGCATGGTCAAGTTCTGTGAGAACGGCGCCAAGGCAGTGAACTGGGAAGCCACCAAGCGCCGTGTCGATGCCGCGTTCTTCGCCCGCCACAGTGTCACCTCACTGCTGGCCCAGAGTGATTACTGGCTCGAATACCAGGGGCGGCTGACCGAGCCGATGGTCTATGAGCCGACTACCGATCGCTACCGCCCGATCGACTGGGATGGCGCTTTCGCCCTGATCGCCAGTCACCTGCAAAACCTCGCCAGCCCCGACCAGGCCGAGTTCTACACCTCGGGCCGGGCCAGTAACGAGGCGGCTTATCTGTACCAGCTGTTCGTGCGCGCCTACGGCACCAACAACTTTCCGGATTGCTCGAACATGTGCCACGAAGCCAGTGGCGTGGCGCTGGGCCAGAGTGTCGGGGTCGGCAAAGGCACGGTGACGTTTGACGATTTCGAGCACGCCGATGCAATTTTCGTCTGGGGCCAGAACCCCGGCACCAACCACCCGCGCATGCTCGAACCGCTACGTGAGGCGGTCAAACGCGGCGCCCAGGTGGTGTGTATCAACCCTCTCAAGGAGCGCGGCCTGGAGCGCTTCCAGCACCCGCAGCATCCGCTGGAAATGCTCACCAACGGCGACCGTCCGACCAACACCGCGTACTTCCGTCCGGCGCTGGGCGGCGATATGGCGGTGTTGCGCGGCATGGCCAAGCTCCTGTTGCAGTGGGAGCGCGAAGCGCAGGCCAGCAACGCACCGGCGATCTTCGATCATGACTTCCTCAATCAACACACCCAAGGTGTGTCCGACTATCTGCAAGCGGTGGATAACACCACCTGGGCACAGATCGAGGCCCAGTCCGGCCTGAGCCTGGCCGATATCGAACAAGCCGCGCGGATGTACTGCAAAGCCAGCAAAGTCATCATGTGCTGGGCCATGGGTATCACCCAGCACCGCCACTCGGTGGCGACCATCCAGGAAATCGCCAACCTGATGCTGCTGCGTGGCAATCTCGGCGTTCCCGGTGCCGGCCTGTGCCCGGTGCGTGGCCACAGCAACGTCCAGGGCGACCGGACCATGGGCATCAACGAACGCCCGCCGGTGGCCCTGCTCGATGCCCTGGAGCGTCGTTTCAGCTTCAAGGTGCCGCGCCATAACGGCCACAACACCGTAGAAGCGATCGGCGCCATGCTCGCCGGTCAAGCCAAGGTGTTCATCGGCCTTGGCGGCAACTTTGCCCAGGCAACGCCCGACACCGAACGTACCGCCCAGGCCTTGCGCAGCTGCGAGCTGACCGTGCAGATCAGCACCAAGCTCAACCGCAGCCACCTGATTCACGGTAAACAGGCACTGATCCTGCCCTGCCTGGGCCGCACCGACATCGACCTGCAAAGCGAAGGCCCGCAAGCGGTCACGGTGGAAGACTCGTTCAGCATGGTGCATGCCTCCAACGGCCAGCTGCAGCCACTGTCACGGCAAATGCGTTCGGAGCCTGCGGTGATCGCCGGCATTGCCGCGGCAACGCTCGGCGCCAAACCGGTGGACTGGAACTGGTTGGTGGCCGACTACGGACGTATCCGCGACCTGATTGGCGACACCATCCCCGGCTTCGACAACTTCAACCAGCGCCTGGAGCACCCTGGCGGGTTCTATCTGGGCAACAGCGCCGGGCAGCGGCAGTGGAAGACCGCCAGCGGCCGGGCCAACTTCAAAGCCAACGGACTGCCGGACGACTTGCTGCACGAGTGCATACGCGCGACCGGCCAGGTACCGGACCTGATCATGCAATCGATGCGCTCCCACGATCAGTACAACACCACCATCTATGGGCTCGACGACCGCTACCGGGGGGTCAAGGGCCAGCGCAACGTCCTCTTCGCCAACGAGGCCGACATCATCCGCCTGGGCTTTCACCCAGGGCAGAAGACCGATATCGTGTCGCTCTGGAGCGATGGCCGTGAACGTCGGGTCAAGGGCTTCACTCTGCTGGCTTTCGACATCCCGGCGGGTCAGGCGGCGGCGTATTATCCGGAAGTCAATCCGCTGGTGCCGCTGGAAAGCGTCGGTGACGGCAGCCACACCCCGACCTCGAAGTTCGTCGCGATCAAACTGCTGGCCGCCAGCGACAACGCCCGCATCCTGTGACAGCATTCTCTGTTCGAGAACGAAAAAAAAGGCCCTGGCAGCGATGCCGGGGCCTTGTCTCAAGTAAGCTCAGACAGCGTAAAATCAATAAAGTTTCATAGTTAAAACAGTAACTTAGCGAATTGTGCACAAGTCGTGTTACTCGTCGGATTTCCGTTGCCAGCCCCCTTCGCCAGCCTCAGGATCGCCTCGTCATCCCTATGAGGCTTTCTTGATGAAGTACTCCTCGATTCTGTTGTTGTCTCTCGGCCTGCTCAGTGGCGTTGCCTCGGCAGGTGGCACCACCGAAGCCGGTATTGGCGGCGCATTGGGTGGGGTACTGGGCTCAGTGGTCGGCAACTCGATTGGCGGCAGCACTGGCTCGACAATCGGCGCGGGCCTTGGCGGCGCAGCAGGCAGTGCGGTCGGTGCGAACAAGCACAGCCGTGGTGAAGCGGCCATCGGTGGCGCCTTGGGCGCAGCGGGCGGTAACGCAATCGGCCGCAGCGTGGGCGGCACTACTGGTGGCTACATGGGTGCCGCCGCAGGCGGTGGTGCCGGCGGTGCGCTGGGTAACTACATGGGCAAAGAAGCGGACGAGGACGATTATCGCCATAGCAGACGTGGTTATGACGACCGTCGTTACTACCACGACCGTGGTCACCACTATGGCCATCGCAAGCACAAGAAGCACTGGCGCCACCGCTAAGCGTGCCTGGGCTTAAGCCAATCTCTTAGTCCCTGCCCTCACCGGCAGGGACTTCGAGCGCTCCATCCGCGTTACCGCTCAAGCCGTTCAGGCAAATCCCCCGCTGACTCAGCAAAGCCCTGCAGCGCCCTATTATCCCTACCTTGTTTATGGCCTTAGGGGTCACCCCGATTCTGCCGGTAATAGCCAGTAGCTATCATTGATCATTCCCCAATCAGCCAATGGACGCAGGGAATGCGCATCGATTCTGCAACGCCGACCCGACTGCCCATTGCCCGCAGAGGCTGATATGCCGGCCGGCAAACGCTTACCCGCGCTCAACGAAATACAGTTCCTTGAGCTGCAATCACTGGTCGAACACGCATCGGGCGTGATTCTGCTATCTGACCGCCGTGCGGTCATTGCAGCCCGTCTGGCCAGACGCCTGCGACACTATCAACTAGCGACTTTCGCCGATTACCTGCACCTGCTCACGCTGCCCGAACAGCATGCCGAGCGTCAGCGCGTGGTCGAATTGCTGGTCGCCAAAGAGACCTATTTCTTCCGTGAGCACCGGCATTTCGAGTTCCTTGCCCACTGGCTGGCTGAGCACCCCGGTCCTACACGCCTCTGGAGCGCCGCCTGCGCGTCTGGCGAAGAAGCCTACAGCCTGGCCATGGTCGCCAGCGAACACGCCGTCAACGACAACTGGCGCATCCTCGCCAGCGACATGAGCCCAGGCATGCTCGGACTTGCCCGCGAAGGCATCTACGACATTGCCCAGGCACGTTACTTTCCCCGGGGCTGGTTGCAGCGCTACTGCCAGTGTGGCGTTGGCGAAATGGCCGGGCGCCTGCAAGTACAGCCTGCCCTGCGTGAGCGCGTCAGCTTGCGGCAAATCAATCTGATCCAGGCATTGCCTGATGGTCTCGGCGTATTCGATGCGATATTGCTGCGTAATGTGCTGAGCTGTTTCAGTCAGGATGACAAGCAACGGGTAGTCCAGCGCCTGCTGGCCCGGCTGCGCCCGGGCGGGCTGCTGTTGATCGGCCACAGCGAAAGCATTCACGGGCTTGATCTGCCATTACGGCCGATACTGCCTTCGGTGTTCGAGCGCCTATGTTGACCTGCGCTGCCGACACCGAGAGCAGACCTTCGATACTGATCACGCGCCGTCGCGGCAGCGCTCATACGGACCGAGCAAACCTGCCGCCTCCCAACATTTGCGAAACAGGCTCGAACCCATGCTTTGCCGAATCCTACTTGCCGACGACTCGCCGCTCTTTCGAGCCGGCCTGCGCGCGTTGCTCGAACAAAAAAAACAATACGCCGTAATCGGTGACGCAGGCGATGGCATAACCGCTGTCGCCCTGGCGGAAAGGCTCAAGCCTGATGTCATTGTTCTGGCCATGACTGCCGACACCCTGGACAGTGAGCAGATCCTGCGCGAGTTGTATTTGCGCGCACCGACCTGCCACGTGCTGATGCTCTCGTCACGTTCGGAACTGGACTTCGTCATGCGTTGCCTGCAACTCGGCGCCCATGGCTTTCTGCTCAAAAGTGCCACCGTGCAAGAGCTGGAGCAGGCGTTGCAGGCCTTGAAGAATGGCGGTCAGTACCTGTCCTCGGCGGTTCTGCCAATGGTCATCGGCCAGGCCGTCAAACACAGCCGCAAGCGCACACCCGCAAACAACGCCATGCAGCTGACGACCCGTCAGCTGGAAATCCTGCGGCTCATCGCCCGTGGCGAAAGCACCCGTTCGATTGCCGATGGTCTGGGCCTGAGCGTGAAAACCATCGAGGCGCACCGCTCACAGATCATGCATCGCCTGCAGATTCATGATGTGCCGGGTCTGGTGTTGTTTGCGGTTCGTGAAGGCATCATTTGCCTGAACGACTGAGCGCGCGGCTCAGCTTTGCAAGCTCAGCAGCGCCGCCTGCAACTCGACCGGCAACGGCACAGGCCGTCCCGAGGCACGCTCGACGAACACCTGGACCACCTTGCCCGCCGCGCAGGGTTGCGCCTCGCCGACCCGGAACAGGCCCAACTGGTACTCCACAGAGCTGCCGGCCAGGCGTGCTACCCGCAGACCGACTTCAAGGGTGTCGGGAAATGCCGGCAAGGCGAAAAAGTCCGCCGCCGAGCTGACCACAAAACCGACCACCGCCCCTTCCTGCGGGTCCAGACCGCCCTGCTGCTGGAGGAATGCCTGGATAGTGGTGTCGAAGTAGCTGTACACCGTGGCACCGGCGATATGACCGTTAAGGTCGCTGTCTTGCCAACGGGTGAGGATCGGTTGCAGGTGGGGATAGTCGTGGCGCTGAGGTGATTGCGACATAGCGGGCCCGGGAAGTTGGATGCGATGAAGCTTTCCATAATACCTGTAGGAGCGGGCTCGCCCCGCGATGCGATGTGACTGACACAATACTTCGCGGGGCAAGTCGAGGCGTCGCACCGCCGCTCCCACAGAGACGAAAAAGCCGCCCCTGGGGGCGGCTTTTCGTTTCACACTGGCTTCAGCCTTACAGCTGTGGGCCAGCGGCCTTGATGGCGTCGGACACTTCAAATTTCTTGAAGTTGTCGATGAACAGGTTGGCCAGGGCCTTGGCTGCTTCATCGTAGGCGGCTTGGTCAGCCCAGGTGTTGCGTGGGTTGAGCAGGACGGTATCGACGCCAGGAACGGCTTTTGGCACGTCCAGGTTGATGATGTCCAGGTGCTCGGTCTCGGCACCGACCAGCGCGCCGCTCTGGATCGCTGCGATCACCGCACGGGTGGTCGGGATGTTGAAGCGCTTGCCGACGCCGTAGCCACCACCGG
Source organism: Pseudomonas alkylphenolica (assembly GCF_000746525.1). Classification (NCBI taxonomy): domain Bacteria; kingdom Pseudomonadati; phylum Pseudomonadota; class Gammaproteobacteria; order Pseudomonadales; family Pseudomonadaceae; genus Pseudomonas; species Pseudomonas alkylphenolica. The sequence continues at coordinate 305,071 of NZ_CP009048.1, read as the reverse complement.
TCCAGCCAGTGTTGACCAGGTAGACCTTGGAGCCGAAGCCCTTGATACGCTTGATCAGCAGTTCAGCGTACTCGCCAGCCGGACGCGGGAAGAACGGCGCGCCGAAGCAGGTGGAGAAGGTCGACTTGATGCCGCTGCCCGAACCCATTTCGGTGGAACCGACCAGCGCGGTGTAACCGGACAGGAAGTGGTAAGCCGCCTGCTCGTTGTTCAGGATCGAAACCGGTGGCAGTACGCCAGTCAGGTCGCAAGTCAGGAAGATAACGGCGTTTGGCTCGCCACCCAGGTTCGCTTCAGAACGCTTGGCAACGTGCTCCAGCGGGTAAGCGGCGCGGCTGTTCTGGGTCAGGCTGACATCGGCGTAGTCGGCGTGTTTGGCGTCGTCGATCACGACGTTTTCCAGCACCGCACCGTGCTTGATGGCTTTCCAGATGACCGGCTCGTTCTTCTCGGACAGGTCGATGCACTTGGCGTAGCAGCCGCCTTCGATGTTGAAGACAACGCCTTCGCCCCAACCGTGCTCGTCGTCACCGATCAGGTAACGGCTTTCGTCAGCCGACAGGGTGGTCTTGCCGGTACCCGACAGACCGAAGAACAGGGTGACGTCACCCTCTTCGCCGATGTTGGCAGCGCAGTGCATTGGCAGCACGTCAGCAGCCGGCAGCAGGAAGTTCTGCACCGAGAACATGGCTTTCTTCATTTCACCGGCATAACGCATGCCAGCGATCAGCACCTTCTTCTGGGCGAAGTTGAGGATCACGCAGCCATCGGAGTTGGTGCCGTCACGCTCTGGCACGCACTCGAAGTTGGCAACGTTGAGGACTTGCCACTCATCACGGCCAGCAGGGTTGTAGTGCTGCGGGTTGATGAACAGGCAACGACCGAACAGGTTCTGCCAGGCAGTCTGGGTGGTCATCTTCACCGGCAGGTAGTGCTCGGCGGCAGCGCCTACGTGAACGTAGGAAACGAAGTGCTCTTGTGCGTTGTTGAACGCCTCAACGCGGTCCCACAGGGCATCGAACTTGTCGGCCGGGAACTTGCGGTTGATCGGACCCCAGGCGATGGCATCCTGAGTGGACGGCTCTTCGACGATGAAACGGTCAACCGGCGAACGACCAGTGCGATGACCAGTTTTCACAACCAGCGCGCCAGTATCGGCCAGCTCGCCTTCACCGCGGTTCAGCGCTTCTTTTACCAGCTCATCGACGCTCAGGTCGGTGTACACGGTGTTGTTGGCTTGCGTCATGAGATTCCCCATCCGGCCTGCGGCCGAGTGCTCCAAACGTTTTGTAGTAGAGCTTTGAAAACTACTACAGCGAAAAAAGTGGCCGGATTATGCCAGAAACGCCCAAAAAAAGTAGGGCCCTCCTGTCAGAACGGCGAGTTTCCGGCGTTAGACAGGAGATTTACCTGTAGTGAAACGTTTTAGTGCCGAGTATCTGACGGCGTGTCTACACCGCCACCGGCGAACAATTGCTCGATATCGGCTGCGTCGAATAGGTAGCTCTGGTTACAGAACTGGCAATCGACTTCGATCTTGCCGCCATGCTCTTCGATCAGCGCCAGCGCATCATGTTTACCGAGGCTGACCAGGGCATTACCGGAGCGCTCGCGCGAGCAGCTGCAGCGGAAATGCAGGGGCTGAATATCGAACAGGCGTACGGCGTCTTCGTGATACAGGCGATGCAGTACGGTCTCGTTGTCCAGACCGAGCAGTTCCTCGGCTTTCACCGTGTTGGCCAGAGCCTTCACGTGGTTCCAGCTTTCCTCACGCTCCTCGATATCCTTCTGGCGATCGGCGGGCAGCTGCTGCACCAGCAGGCCACGGGCACGGATGCCATCGGCGGTAAGGGAAATGCAGGTGTTGATCTGCTGGGACATGACGAAATAGTTGGTAAAACATTCCGACAGGTCCTTGCCGTCCAGCTCCACCGTGCCCTGGTAGCGCTGACCGTTGACCGGAATGATGGTCAGGACCAGATGCCCGCCAGGCATCAGGTCGGCAAGGGTTGCATCATCTTTGATCTGCTCGGCCACATAGCGTGCCAGGCCGCGGATCTCGTGCTCGCTGGTGCATTCGATGGCCAGCAGCGGCACCGGCCCGCTCGACTGTGCCTGAAGGATCAGCAGGCCATCGAACTTCAGCGTGCCAACCAGCAGTGCGGCAGCCGCCATCAGCTCGCCGAGCAACTGCGCGACAGGCTGCGGGTAAGGATGCTTGGCCAGCACTTCGGCGTAGCTGCGCTCCAGCCCGACCATTTCACCGCGTACATCGCGGTCGTCGAAGATGAAGCGTTGGGTGTAATCGGTATCCGGCAATTCAGACATGGGTTCGGGTTTTCGCGTAAATGAGTTAATGGCACCTAGTTTATCAGTGCGCCCCGCGCCCGTTAACCGGCGCTGTCGTGAAGCTGGTGGAGCTGGCGCCGTTGTTTCTTGGTCGGCCGACCATCGGTCGTCACACCCAGTGCGCCAGCCTTGCGCATGGCGGCGGCCTTCTCGCGCCGCTCGATACTTTCGGCGGTTTCTTCATACAGCGCCTGGGCCTCAGGCGCGCCACGACGCACCACTGATAGCGCCTTGACCACCACCGTGCGCTCATCAAAGCCGGTGCGCAAGACGAATTCGTCGCCCACCCGTGGCTCTTTGCCTGGCTTGCATCGTTCACCCCGACAGTGCACCTTGCCACTCTCGATGGCTGCCTTGGCCAGCGCCCGGGTCTTGTAGAAGCGCGCTGCCCATAGCCATTTGTCCAAGCGGACCTTATCGTCCTCTTCCGGCTTTTGTGCCATGACATTTCCCCGCTTAATTTCGTAAACGGAACTGTACTACCGTATCTGGCGGATGCAAAAAAACCGCGGCGTGCTTACAGTTCACCGACCTGTCGCGCACGCCGGTTCCGGCCTTGCGACTTTTTATGCTGGTTGAGCAATTTGAAGACATTTGACCATTTGACTGTGATTGGCCTGCGCGAGTGGGTAGCCTTGCCCGACCTCGGCGTGGCTGGCCTGCGCGCCAAGATCGACACCGGCGCCAGCACCTCGAGCCTGCATGCCACCGAGGTCGAGCCTTTCGAGCGCAACGGCGAGCCCTGGGTGCGCTTCAATGCGCACCTGGGCTCGGTCGTGCAACTACGTCACCGGCGCTGCGAAGCGCCGCTGGTGACGATGAAAACCATCAAGAGCTCCAATGGCCAGACGCAAATCCGCTACGTGATCCGCACACCGCTGGCGCTGGGTGACCGGGTCTGGCAAGTGGAATTCACCCTGGCTTGCCGCAAGGCCATGCGCTATCGCCTGTTGCTCGGTTCCAAAGCCCTGATCCATGGCCAGTTGGTGGTCAATCCGGGCCTTAAGTACGTTCAGGACAAGCCGGCATTTCCGGCCACTATTTCTCCTTCCACAGGTGTTGCATGAAGATCGCCGTGCTGTCGCGAAACCCGCGTCTGTATTCCACTCGTCGTCTGGTTGAAGCCGGTACTGCACGAGGCCATGAAATGGTTGTGATCGATACCCTGCGCGCCTACATGAACATCGCCAGCCACAAGCCGCAGATCCACTACCGCGGCAAGCCCCTGGAAGGCTTTGATGCGGTGATCCCGCGCATCGGGGCCTCGGTGACCTTCTATGGCTGCGCGGTGCTGCGTCAGTTCGAAATGATGGGTGTGTTCCCATTGAACGAATCGGTGGCCATCGCCCGTTCGCGTGACAAACTGCGTTCCCTGCAGCTGTTGTCACGCCGTGGCATCGGCCTGCCGGTCACCGGCTTTGCCCACTCCCCCGACGATATCCCCGACCTGATCCAGATGGTCAACGGCGCACCGCTGGTGATCAAGGTACTCGAAGGCACCCAGGGCATCGGCGTGGTCCTGTGTGAAACCACCAAGGCTGCCGAGTCGGTGATCGAGGCGTTCATGGGCCTGAAGCAGAACATCATGGTCCAGGAATACATCAAGGAGGCCGGCGGCGCCGATATCCGCTGCTTCGTGGTCGGTGACAAGGTCATTGCCTCGATGAAGCGCCAGGCCAAACCCGGCGAGTTCCGTTCCAACCTGCATCGCGGCGGCAGCGCCAGCCTGATCAAGATCACCCCGGAAGAACGCATGACCGCCATCCGTGCGGCCAAGGTCATGGGCTTGAGCGTCGCCGGAGTGGATATCCTGCGCTCCAATCACGGCCCGCTGGTGATGGAGGTGAACTCGTCACCTGGGCTTGAGGGCATCGAGGTCACCACCGCCAAGGACGTTGCCGGGATGATCATCGAGCATCTGGAGAAGAACGGCGGGCCAAACCTGACCCGCACCAAAGGTAAGGGCTAGTGGCCTGTGGGAGCGGGCTTGCCCCGCGATGAATCCACCACCCAGACCACTACACCCCATTACACCGCATCACGCGGCAGCAACAGCCCCAGCGGCAGGCGTACCCGGGCTTCCAGGCCGCCGCCGGAGCGGTTGCGCAGCTCGACATTGCCGCCATGCTGGGCGGCGATTCGCTTGACGATCGCCAGCCCCAGCCCCGTGCCCTTGCCGCTGCGGGCACGGTCACCACGAATGAACGGGTTGAAGATCCCTTCAAGCTCGTTCGGATCGATGCCCGCCCCCCGGTCCAGCACACTGAGCACCACGTAAGGCGCACTGCTGTCACCCGAGACGTAGGCCGCCACCTCAACCCCTTTACCGGCGTGATACAGGGCGTTGCCAATCAGGTTGTTGAGCATGCGCTTGAGCGAAACCCGGCGCAGCGGGAAAGGCGGAATCGGCTCGAGGCACAAACGCACCCGCTCTTCAGGCTGGTTGAACGGCGCGACTACTTCACGCACCAGATCGCTCAGGTCGACCTCCTCCACCGGTTCGTCACGCCCGTCACGAATGAAGGCGAGGAACTGGTCGAGGATGGCGTCCATGTCTTCGATGTCCCGCACCATGTCGTCGGTCAGATCACTTTCGTTGGCCAGCAACGACAAGGACAGGCGCAAGCGGGTCAAGGGCGTACGCAGGTCGTGGGACACACCCGCCAGCATCAACTCCCGCTCGCGTCCGGCCTGTTCGACATCCTCGGCCATCTGATTGAAGGCCCGGTAAACCTCGGTCATCTCGCTCGGCGTATCGCTGACCGGCAAGCGCACACTGCGCCCCTGCCCCAGTTGCCGGGCAGCAAAAACCAGGCGTTTGAGCGGCTGGTTGAGCTGGCGGACAAAGATCCAGGCCGATGCCGTGGACAACAGACCAATAGCCAGGAACCAGCCGAGCACGCTCCAGATTTTCTGGCCGCGTAGCGGATGTGGATACAGCGGCACTTTCAACCAGCCATCGCCCAGGCTCGGCGCCCTTACCCACAGCGCCGGTGGCGCGTGGATGCGCAGGCGTACCTCGGTGTCGGCACCAAGCTCGGCCTGCATCTGACGCTGGTAGATTTCACTGTACGGCCAGTGCTGCTCACCTTCCGGCACACCGGAGCCGACCACCCGGATCAACCCTGCCGCTTCAGCAATCTTGTCGCGGTCGGACTCATCGGCGGCCCAGTAGGCACGCAAGGTCAGGGCCACCCCGTGGCTGTACTGACGATCGACCAGCACGTCTTCGTTCATCAGCAGGTAAACCAGGGTCAGGGCCTTGGAAAACAGCACGACGATCAGCACCAGCCAGAGGGTGCGGGCGAAGAAGCTTTGCGGGAACCACAGGGGCGTTTTCATTAACAACGGCTACACACTTTGCAGGAACGAGCATGGCTCGCAGGCTTTGCGGATCTCGGCACACGCAAAAACAGGGCAACCCGAAGGTCCGCCCTGCTTGCAGTGACTGGCTCCTACACTCGAAACATCACTTGCCGGCATTGCCATCCGGTACAAACACGTAGCCAACGCCCCAGACGGTCTGGATATAGCGCGGCTTCGACGGGTCGGGTTCGATCATGCGGCGCAGGCGGGAAATCTGCACGTCGATGGAACGCTCCAGGGCATCCCATTCACGGCCACGGGCCAGGTTCATCAGCTTGTCGCGGGTCAGCGGCTCGCGAGCATGCATGACCAGCGCCTTGAGCACGGCGAACTCACCGGTGGTGAGCATGTGCACTTCTTCGCCACGCTTGAGTTCACGGGTCGCCAGCGACAACTCATAGTCGCCGAAGGTGACGGTTTCATCTTCGCTGCCCGGTGCACCCGGTACCGCGGGGGCCTGGCGACGCAGCACGGCCTTGACCCGCGCCATCAACTCGTCGGGGTTGAACGGTTTGGCCAGATAATCGTCGGCCCCCAGTTCCAGGCCCTTGATCCGGCTCAGTTCGTCGCCTTTGGCGGTGAGCATGATGATCGGGATCTGGTTGTTGGCGGCGCGCAGGCGACGGCAGGCGGTAAGACCATCCTCGCCAGGCAGCATCAAGTCCAGGACGACAAGGTTGAAAACCTCACGGGCCAGCAGGCGGTCCATCTGTTCGGTGTTGGGTACTGCACGGGCGCGATAGCCCTTACTGGTGAAGAAACGTTCCAGCAGGCTGCTCAAGCCCGGGTCGTCATCGACGATGAGAATTTTTTCGCCTTCAGCGGTTTGTGCAGTGCTGCTCATGAATAACTCCTCTAATCTCGGCACGCATTATGGCTTAGCCGCCATTGGCCGTGCCGTGTGCATTGTTAGCAGATTTTTCCCGGTGCGCCAGTTCTGCCTGGTCGAGAGCTGGCGCGCTGCTATCACCGCAAGTCCGGCGCGCTGGGTATAATGCGCCGCTTTCAGCCAGCGCCGCATTGCTCCGGGTGCCCCATGGCGCCCGCCCGCGGCCTTTGTTTTCACAATTTGTCAGGTGGTTTTATGGACAGCATCAACAGCCGCATCGCCGAGGAACTCGGTGTCCGCCCACAACAGGTCGAAGCGGCCGTGGCCCTGCTGGATGAAGGCTCGACGGTGCCTTTTATCGCCCGTTACCGTAAAGAAGTGACCGGCAGCCTGGATGACACCCAACTGCGCCATCTGGAAGAACGCCTGCGCTACCTGCGTGAACTGGACGACCGCCGCGCCAGCATCCTGGCCAGCATCGAAGAGCAAGGCAAGCTGACCCCGGAACTGGCCCGCGAAATCAAGCTGGCTGACACCAAGACCCGCCTTGAAGACCTCTACCTGCCTTACAAGCAAAAACGCCGCACCAAGGGCCAGATCGCCCTGGAAGCCGGCCTCGGCGAGCTGGCCGATGGTCTGCTGAACGACCCACAACTGAGCCCTGAAGTCGAAGCGGCACGTTTTGTCGACGCCGAAAAAGGCGTGGCCGACGTCAAGGCCGCGCTCGAAGGCGCCAAGTACATCCTCATGGAGCGCTTTGCCGAAGACGCCAGCCTGCTCGACAAGCTGCGCAGCTTCCTCAAGCAGGAAGCCGTGCTCAGCGCCCGCCTGGTGGCCGGCAAGGAAGAGGAAGGGGCCAAGTTCCGCGACTATTTCGAACACGATGAACTGCTCAAGAGCGTGCCGTCTCACCGCGCCCTGGCGATTTTCCGCGGCCGCAACGAGGGCGTCCTGGCCGCTTCGCTGAAGGTCGGCGAAGAGCTGCCGGGCACCCTGCACCCCTGCGAAATGATGATTGCCGAGCGTTTCGGCCTGCAGAACCACAACCGTCCTGCGGACAAGTGGCTCGGCGAAGTGGTGCGCTGGACCTGGAAGGTCAAACTCTACAGCCACCTGGAAACCGACCTGTTCGGCGAGTTGCGCGACAATGCCGAAGGCGAGGCAATCAACGTCTTCGCCCACAACCTGCACGACCTGCTGCTGGCCGCCCCGGCCGGCCCGCGCGCAACCCTGGGCCTTGACCCGGGCCTGCGTACCGGTTGCAAAGTGGCAGTGGTCGATGCCACCGGCAAACTGCTCGATACCGCCACGGTCTACCCGCACGTGCCGAAAAACCAGTGGGACCAGACCATCGCCGTACTCGCCGCCCTGTGCGCCAAGCACTCGGTAGAGCTGATTGCCATCGGCAACGGTACCGCCAGTCGCGAAACCGACAAGCTAGCCGCCGAACTGATCAAAAAATATCCAGCACTGAAAATGACCAAGATCATGGTCTCCGAAGCCGGCGCTTCGGTGTACTCGGCCTCGGAACTGGCAGCCCGCGAATTCCCGGACCTCGACGTGTCGATCCGTGGCGCCGTGTCGATTGCCCGCCGCCTGCAGGACCCGCTGGCGGAACTGGTGAAGATCGATCCGAAATCCATCGGTGTCGGCCAGTACCAGCATGACGTTTCGCAGCTCAAGCTGGCGCGCGGCCTCGACGCCGTGGTCGAGGACTGTGTGAACGCCGTCGGCGTCGACGTCAACACTGCCTCGGTGGCGCTGCTGGCGCGGATTTCCGGCCTCAACAGCACCCTGGCACAGAACATCGTCAGCCACCGCGACGCCAACGGTGCGTTCAAAACCCGTGCAGCATTGAAAAAAGTCAGCCGCCTGGGCGAAAAAACCTTCGAACAGGCCGCCGGCTTCCTGCGCGTAATGAACGGCGACAACCCGCTGGACGCCTCGGCGGTGCACCCTGAGGCCTATCCGCTGGTACAACGCATCGCTGCCGAAACCGACCGCGACATCCGTTCGTTGATCGGCGACAGCGGTTTCCTCAAGCGCCTGGACCCAAAGAAATTCACCGACGAAACCTTCGGCCTGCCCACCGTCACCGACATTCTCCAGGAACTGGACAAACCCGGCCGCGACCCGCGCCCCGAGTTCAAGACCGCTGAGTTCCAGGAAGGCGTCGAGGACCTCAAGGACCTGCAACTGGGGATGATCCTCGAAGGCGTGGTGACCAACGTGACCAACTTCGGTGCCTTCGTCGATATCGGCGTGCACCAGGACGGCCTGGTGCACATCTCGGCGCTGTCGGAGAAGTTCATCAAGGACCCGCGTGAAGCGGTCAAGGCTGGCGACGTGGTCAAGGTCAAGGTCATGGAAGTCGACATCCCGCGCAAACGCGTCGGCCTGTCGATGCGCATGAGCGACACCCCGGGCGAGAAGATCGATGGCGCCCGCGGCAACCGCCCAGGCTCGGCACCACGCCAACAGGGTGCTCAAGCCCGCGCCAAAGAAACCCCGGCGCCGGCCAACAACGCCATGGCGTCGCTGTTTGCCAACGCCAAACAGTTGAAGAAGAAGTGATGGAAACCCCGCAAGAGGTCGTCCTCAGCGCCTTCAGCCAGCTGCTTGGCTGCCGCCTGCAACGTCTGGAAGCGGGGGTTGCAGAAATGACCCTCGCCCTGGAGCCGCATTTACGCAACCGCGGCGCCAAGCTGCATGGCGGGGCGATCTTCAGCCTGGTCGATACCGCCATGGGGCTGGCCTGCTCCAGTTCCCATGGCTTCGACCAGCAGAGCGTGACCCTGGAATGCAAGATCAACTACCTGCGCGCAGTCAGCGAAGGTGAGGTGCTGTGCATCGCCCGGGTGCTGCATGCCGGGCGGCGCACCCTGGTGGTCGACGCTGAAGTACTTCAGGACGACAAGCTGGTGGCAAAAGCGCAGGGAACGTTCGTCGTCCTCTAGCCGCAAACAGCCAAATTGCGATACTTTCGGCAGAGCGCAGGCACTGCCGAAAGCCGGCCAAAACCAGGCGACAACGCCAGTTCCTCTGTCCACCCTTGTAGACCGTCATTTCCACCCCCATATTGGGGCGACTGACGCGTGAAGGAATCCATCTTGAGCGAACTTCTCAACCGCCGCCTGAGCCTGCTCGGCCAAGGCGACAACCTCTCCCTGCTCAAGCAGTGCCTGCACGGCATCGAGCGCGAATGCTTGCGTGTGACCGAGGACGGTCGCCTGGCACAAACCCCGCACCCCGAGGCTCTCGGCGCGGCGTTGACCCACGAGCAGATCACCACGGACTACTCGGAGTCGCTGCTGGAGTTCATCACCCCAGCCCTGGCCGACCCGGCGCAGACCCTCGAAAGCCTGGAGAACATCCACCGCTTCGCCTACTCCAAACTGGGTAGCGAATACCTGTGGAGTCCGTCGATGCCCTGCCCGCTACCGGCCGAGGAAGACATTCCGATTGCCTGGTATGGCGATTCCAACATCGGTCAGCTCAAGTACGTCTACCGCAAGGGCCTGGCCCTGCGTTACGGCCGCACCATGCAGTGCATTGCCGGGATTCACTACAATTTCTCGCTGCCAGAAAAACTCTGGCCGCTGCTGCGCAGCGCTGAAGCCAGCAACCTCGATGACCGCGCGTATCAGTCGGCGGCTTACATCGCCCTGATCCGTAACTTCCGCCGCTACAGCTGGTTGCTGATGTACCTGTTCGGCGCCTCGCCGGCGCTGGATGCCGGTTTCCTGCGCGGCCGCCCGCATCAGCTCGAACAGTTCGACGCCGATACGCTCTACCTGCCGTACGCCACCAGCCTGCGCATGAGCGACCTGGGTTACCAGAGCAACGCCCAGGCCGGCCTGACGCCTTGCTACAACGATCTGAACAGCTACACCGACAGCCTGCGCAAGGCCGTCGCCACCCCGTATGCGCCGTATGTCGAAATCGGTACGCACAAGGATGGTGAATGGGTACAGCTCAATACCAACATCCTGCAGATCGAAAACGAGTACTACTCCAACATCCGCCCCAAACGCGTGACCTACAGCGGTGAGCGGCCGATCCAGGCCCTGATGGCCCGCGGTATCCAGTACGTCGAAGTGCGGTGCCTGGACATCAACCCGTTCCTGCCGACCGGCATCGATTTGCCGGAATCGCGCTTCCTCGACGCCTTCCTGTTGTTCTGCGCTCTGGAAGACAGCCCGCTGCTGGGTTACCTGGAATGCGGCAACTGCACCGGCAACTTCCTCAGTGTGGTCAAGGAAGGTCGCCGCCCGGGCCTGGTGCTGCAACGCCACGGCAAGCCGGTGGAACTCAAGGAATGGGCCAATGAACTGCTTGAGCGGATTGCGCCATTGGCCGCGCTGCTCGACCGCAGCCTGGACAGCGATGAACACGCCAAGGCGCTTGAACTGCAGAAGGCCAAGGTCAGCGACCCGTCTCTGACGCCGTCGGCCCAGGTCCTGGCGAGCATGACTGAACACAAGGAGAGCTTCAGCCGCTTTGCCTTGCGCCAGAGCCAGGCACATGCCGAGTTCTTCCGCGCCCAAGCCCTGCCGGCGGACGAGCAGCAGCGCTTCGAAACAGCGGCGCGCGAATCCCTGGAGGCCCAGGCCAGACTTGAGCGCGAAGAGGACAAGGCCGACTTCGACCTGTTCGTCAGTGCTTATCAGGCCAGCATCCTGGCAATCAGCAACTGACATGAGCCGGACTGTCTCCACACGCAAACCCCGCGCCGCCAGCCAGGCGCGGATCGACTCGATCCTCGAGGCGGCGCGTACCCTGCTGGCCAGCGAGGGCGTGGCCAGCCTGTCGATCTACAGTGTCGCCGAGCGGGCACAAATCCCGCCGTCCTCGGTGTATCACTTTTTCGCCAGTGTCCCGGCCTTGCTCGAGGCCCTGACCGCCGATGTGCATGGCGCGTTCCGGGCGTGCCTGGCCGAGCCGATTGAAGCCAACACGCTGAACACCTGGCACGACCTGTCGCGCCTGGTCGAGCAGCGCATGTTGAGCATCTACAACCAGGATGCCGCAGCCCGTCAGTTGATCCTCGCCCAGCATGGCTTGAGCGAAGTGACCCAGGCCGACCGTCAACACGACATCGAACTGGGCGACCTGATGCACAAGCTGTTCGCCCAGCACTTCCAGCTGCCGGTGCTGCCGGAAGACGTCGATGTGTTTGCCCTGGCCATGGAGCTGGGGGATCGGGTGTATGCCCGCTCGGTGCAGTTGCACGGGCAGATTACGCCGCGTATGGCCGAGGAAGGCATGCGCGTGTTTGATGCGTATCTGGGGTTGTATCTGCCGCCGTATTTACCGAAACGCTGACGGCGCTATCGCGGGGCAAGCCCGCTCCCACCGGTTGATTGCCGGTGGGAGCGGGCTTGCCCCGCGATGCCTCAGAGCTTGGCGATAGACACTTCAGTCGACTTCACAAAAGCAATCACTTCACTGCCGATGGCCAGTTCCAGCTCGCGCACCGAACGGGTGGTGATCACCGAGGTGACGATACCCGACGCCGTCTGCACGTCGATTTCCGAGAGCACCGGGCCTTCGAGGATTTCCTTCACGGTGCCTTTGAACTGGTTACGTACGTTGATCGCTTTGATGGTCATCTGCTTGCTTCCTTCAGGTCAATGAGCCCAACGCAGCTGCGTTGGCAAAGGTGCTACGGGTTCCGGCTCAGGCGGTGCACCCGGCACCGAGAGAACGCGGTTGAGAACTTCGGTTTCCAGCGCCGCCAGGCGATGGGAGCCACGCACACGAGGGCGCGGCAGGTCGACGATCAGGTCCAGGCCCACTTCACCGTCTTCGATGAGAATCACCCGGTCTGCGACGGCAACCGCTTCGCTGACATCGTGGGTCACCAGCAAGACGGTGAAGCCGTGCTGCCGCCAGAGCCGCTCGATCAATTGCTGCATCTCGATACGGGTCAGGGCATCCAGCGCGCCCAACGGTTCATCGAGCAACAACAGACGCGGCTGGTGGATCAAGGCACGGGCCAGGGCCACGCGCTGCTTTTGCCCGCCCGACAGCGCCGCCGGCCACTCGTTGGCACGTTCGGCCAGACCGACTGCCTCCAGGGCTTGCAACGCCTGTGGTCGCCAGTTGCCGGACAAGCCCAGGCCGACGTTGTCGATCACCTTTTTCCACGGCAACAGCCGCGCTTCCTGGAACATCAGCCGGGTGTCTTCGCGTGCCTCGCTCAATGGCGCCGAACCTGCCAGCAGCTCGCCGCCAGTAGGCTGGTCGAGCCCCGCGAGCAAACGCAACAGGGTGCTTTTACCGCAACCGCTACGCCCGACGATCGCGACGAACTGTCCGGCAGGAATATGCAGGTCGATGTCACGCAGTACCTGGCGCTGGCCAAAGGTTTTCTGCAGGTTGTGCGCCGCCAGCGGTATGCCGCGCAATAGCCGTGCGGGTGGTTCTTTGAGGATGGTCATGCGCCCTCTCCCCGGGTCGGTTGATAGGCCGGGTGCCAGCGCAGCCAGACCCGCTCAAGGCCCCGCGCGGCCAGGTCGGCAAGCTTGCCGAGCACGGCATAAAGAACAATCGCCAGCACCACCACGTCGGTCTGCAGAAACTCACGGGCATTCATCGCCAGGTAGCCGATGCCGGCGTTGGCCGAAATGGTTTCGGCAACGATCAGAGTCAGCCACATAAAGCCCAGGGCGAAGCGCACACCAACCAGGATCGAAGGCAAAGCACCGGGCAGAATCACCTGGCGAAACAGTTCGAAGCCGGACAAGCCATAGCTGCGGGCCATCTCCACCAGCGCCGGATCGACGTTGCGGATGCCGTGGTAGGTATTGAGGTAAATCGGGAACAGGGTGCCCAGAGCCACCAGGAAAATCTTCGCCGACTCATCGATGCCGAACCACAGAATCACCAGCGGGATCAGCGCCAGGTGCGGAACGTTACGGATCATCTGCACCGAGCTGTCGAGCAGGCGTTCGCCCCATTTCGACAGACCGGTGATAAAGCCCAGGGCCAGGCCGATTGCGCCACCGATCAGGAAGCCCAGCGCGGCGCGCCAGCCACTGATTGCCAGGTGGGTCCAGATTTCGCCGCTGCGCACCAGTTCGACACCGGCGCTGAACACCGCGCTTGGTGCCGGCAGGATGCGCGTCGACAACCAGCCGACGCTGACTGCCAATTGCCAGACCGACAACAGCAACAGCGGCAGCGCCCAGGGCGCCAGGCGCTGCGGCCAGGGAGTGGATGCTCGACTCATGGCCAGGTCCTCAGCGCTGTGCTGCGGATTTGGGCAGGATGTCGTTGGCAACCATCTCGCCGAAGGGGCTCACGTAACCACCGCTTTTCGGCAGTTCCGGGCGCTCCACATCCAGATGCGGGAACAGCAGCTCCGCCACCCGGTAGGATTCTTCCAGGTGTGGATAACCGGAGAAGATGAAGGTATCGATGCCCAGTGCGGCATATTCCTTGACCCGCTGCGCCACGGTCGGCCCATCGCCCACCAGCGCCGTACCGGCACCGCCACGCACCAGACCGACCCCGGCCCAGAGGTTGGGGCTGACTTCCAGGTTGTCACGGTTGCCGCCGTGCAGTGCGGCCATGCGCTGCTGGCCCACCGAATCAAAGCGCGCCAGTGACGCCTGGGCGCGGGCGATGGTGTCGTCGTCCAGATGGGAAATCAGGCGTTCGGCGGCCTGCCAGGCCTCGGCATTGGTTTCGCGCACAATCACATGCAGACGAATACCGAAGCGCACGCTGCGGCCTTGCTTGGCGGCCTTGGCACGAACTTGCTCGATCTTCTCGGCAACCGCTTCCGGCGGCTCACCCCAGGTCAGGTACAGCTCGACCTGCTCGGCGGCAAGATCCTGTGCTGCCTCCGAAGAGCCACCAAAGTACAGCGGCGGACGTGGCTGCTGGATCGGTGGATAGAGCAGCTTGGCGCCTTTGACCTGGATGTGCTGACCGTCGTAATCGACGGTTTCGCCTTCCAGTACCCGACGCCAGATGCGGGTGAACTCCACCGACGCCTGGTAGCGCTCTTCGTGACTGAGGAACAGGCCGTCACCGGAAAGCTCTTCCGGATCACCACCGGTGACCAGATTGAACAACGCCCGGCCGCCGGAGAGCCGGTCCAGGGTTGCGGCCTGACGTGCCGCCACAGTCGGCGAGATGATGCCCGGACGCAGCGCGACCAGAAACTTCAGACGCTGAGTCACCGGTATCAGCGATGCCGCGACCAGCCAGGAATCCTCGCAGGAACGCCCGGTCGGAATCAGCACGCCGCCAAAGCCCAGGCGGTCGGCAGCCTGGGCAATCTGCTGCAAGTAACCGTGATCGACAGCGCGCGCACCTTCGGCGGTGCCCAGATAGTGGCCGTCGCCGTGGGTGGGAAGAAACCAGAAAACATTGAGGCTCATTGGAGTTGTCTCCTAAGGGGAACGCAAACCGGGACCGCGTCCCGGCATGGGCGAATCGTCAAGGCGCAGTAGCGACCTTGGCCGGGGGAGTCCAGATCACATCCTTGATGCTCAATGGTTTGGGAATCAGCTTGAGCGTGTGGAAGGTGTCGGCGATTTTCTGCTGGGCGCTGACCACGTCCGGGGTCAGGAAGTGAGCGCCGTAGCCCTGGCGTTTGACCGAGGTCAGGGTGATGTCGGCCGGCAGGCCAAGCAACGGTGCGACCTGGTCGGTGACCTCCTGCGGGTTGGCCTTGGACCACTCGCCTACGGCGCGCACTTCCTCGACCAAGGTGTTGATCACTTCAGGGTGCTTCTGCGCGTAGGGTTTGGTCGCCAGGTAGAACTGGTGGTTGTCGACGATGCCTTTGCCGTCACGCAGGGTACGGGCCTGCAACTGCTGCTCGGCAGCGGCCTGATAGGGGTCCCAGATTACCCAGGCATCGACACTGCCACGCTCGAAGGCGGCGCGGGCATCGGCAGGGGGCAGGAACACCGGCTGGATGTCGGTGTATTTGAGGCCGGCATCTTCCAGAGCGCGCACCAGCAGGTAGTGCACGTTGGAGCCTTTGTTCAGCGCAACTTTCTTGCCCTTGAGTTCCTTGACCGACTGGATCGACGAGCCCTTGGGCACCAGGATCGCTTCGCTGTGCGGCGCAGGCGGCTCATAGGCCACGTACAGCAGATCAGCACCGGCAGCCTGGGCGAACACCGGCGGGGTTTCGCCGGTTACACCGAAATCGATGGAGCCGACGTTCAGGCCCTCAAGCAGTTGCGGGCCGCCGGGGAATTCCGTCCATTGCACCTGTATGCCCTGAGCGGCCAGGCGCTTCTCCAGCGAGCCCTTGGCCTTGAGCAGCACCAGGGTGCCGTATTTCTGATAACCGATACGCAGGCTTTCAGCCTGGGCTTGAGTAATGGCGCCGAAGGACACAGCCGCAGCAAACAGAGCGACCAGACCACGACGCAAAATGACAGTGCGCATAGCGCTCTCCTTTTGCTGTTGGGTTCAGGCTGCACCTGCTTGCCCGTTGGCGGGCGAGTAAGGTGGGAATTGCAGAAAATCGGGTGGTGCGGCTCAGATGCTCCAGCGAGCACTGAGCAGACGCTCATTCAGTACACCGGGGGCGACCGGTTTCGGTCGGCGTGCCAGGGCACTGTGAAACAGTTCAAGCGACTCGTTCAGACGTTGTTCCAGAACCGGCGCCAGTTGCGCGGCGGCATTGCCTTCGCCATAAGTGATCTGGCTGTCATCCGCGAAGATCCCTTGCAAAATTTCCTGGGCCTTCAGTGCGGACAACACCGGTTTGAGTGCGTAATCCACCGCCAGCATGTGGGCGATGCTGCCGCCGGTGGCGATGGGCAATACCACCTTGTGGCTCAGCGCGCGCTCAGGCAGCAGGTCGAGCAGGGTTTTCAAGGCCCCGGCAAACGACGCCTTGTAGACCGGCGTCGCCACTACCAGGCCGTCGGCCTGCTCTACCAGTTGCAGAAAATGCTGCACACGGGGGCTGTCGAAACGCGCATGCAGCAGGTCTTCGGCCGGAAAGTCGCGCACCTGGAAAGTCACCACTTCGACGCCCTGGCCTTGCAACCACTGGCGGCTGCGCTCAAGCAGCACACCGGAGCGTGAACGCAGACTGGGACTACCACCGAGAGAAACAACCAGCATTGGAGCGCATCCTTGATCGTGTTCTAAAAGGCCGCGAGTTTGAGTTCTCGCTGGAATGCACTGACCTTAACAGCTCGTCACATATATCAATAAATCATATTTTTTCATTTGTTTATTCCTTTATTACCTATGCAAATTTCACAGACAGCCAATAAAAAAGGGCCGTCGAAACGGCCCAAAATCCCTGCTATGGCTAAAGATCAGCGATTGGGTTGCGGGGTCAGGCGCAGGTACGGCTTGACCGCCCGGTAACCCTTCGGAAAGCGTTGCTTGATTTCGTCTTCATCCTTGAGCGACGGCACGATCACCACCTCGTCACCGTCCTGCCAGTTGGCCGGCGTGGCAACCTTGTGGTTGTCGGTCAGCTGCAACGAGTCAATCACCCGCAGAATCTCGTGGAAATTACGCCCGGTACTGGCCGGGTAGGTAATGGTCAGGCGGATCTTCTTGTTCGGGTCGATAACGAACAGGGAGCGAACCGTCAGGGTGTCACTGGCATTGGGATGAATCAGGTCGTAGAGGTCGGAAACCTTGCGATCGGCATCGGCCAGGATCGGGAAGTTGACGATGGTGTTCTGGGTTTCGTTGATGTCTTCGATCCAGCGGTGATGGGAGTCCACCGGGTCCACCGACAGGGCAATGGCCTTGACCCCGCGTTCGGCGAACTGTTCCTTGAGCTTGGCGGTAAAGCCCAGTTCGGTGGTGCACACCGGGGTGAAGTCGGCCGGGTGCGAGAACAGCACGCCCCAGCTGTTGCCCAGCCATTCATGAAAGCGAATCTTGCCTTCGCTGGATTCCTGTTCGAAGTCGGGGGCGATGTCGCCGAGTCTGAGGCTCATGGTGCGGCTCCTTGGCTGGGTTCGTTATGGGGTTACTGTGCCTGTACTGGGATAAAAACAAAAAGAATAAATATCGATTTATTTATAACTTTTAAACCTATAAACCAGCAGGCATAAAAAAGCCTCGCATCGAGCGAGGCTTCTTGTTTCAACCGGACTTACATGAAGCTGTAAGTGTAGTTGAAGATCAGACGGGTCTGATCCTGGTCAGCACTGGCTTCGTTGCCAGCACCGCGGTACACGCCGTGACGCAGGCTGGCGCCCAGGCCTTTGAGGGTGCCTTCCTGAATGACGTAGTCGATGCGCGCATCGCGTTCCCATTCGTGATAGCTGCTGCCGTTCTTGGCGCTCTTGATGTCATCGCCGCGCAGGTAGGAAACCGAGGTCTTCAGACCCGGTACGCCCAGGCGTGCGAAGTCATAGGAGTATTGACCGAAAGTGGTGTTCTCACCGGCTTTGGCGAACTGGTTGATCATGCTGTCGGTGAACAGGTAGAAGCTGGCGCCAGCGTTACCTTCGGTGCTTGTGTTGCTAGTGCCGTCTTTAGTCACACCGCCTTGGTTCGCCCAGACAAAACCACCGTCATCACCGATCTGCTGGTGACCCAGCAGGAAGGCATGGCCGCCAAGGGTATAGGTGAACATGGCGCTCCAGGTCTTGTTGTCGACCTCGCCCTTGTTCTTGGCAAAACCCTTGTTGTTGTCGAAGGCATAACCGGTCTGACCGTTCTTGCCATCGCTGCTGCTGTCGAAGTAGCGCAGGTCAGTCTTGAACGACTGGTCTTCGGCGATCGGGTAGACGTGAACCAGGCCCAGGAAGTGCTGTTTGTAGAAGTCTTCCAGGTTCGAGTAGTAGTACTGCAAGGTCAGGTCTTTGGTGACCTTCCAGTCGCCACCGGCAAACTGGAACTTGTTGCTGTCCTGAGTTGCGCCGGAGACGGACAGACCAGTACGGTTGCTCGACGCACGACCCATAGCGTGGGTCAGTTGACCGGCATTGAGGGTCAGGTTGTCGATTTCTTTCGACTGAATGGTACCGCCTTCAAACGTTTGCGGCAGCAGACGACCGTCGTTGGACACCAGGATTGGCAGGTTCGGCGCCAGAGCGCTACCGAAGTGTGCTTCAGTCTTGGAGAAGCGTGCCTTGGCGTTGGCACCAAAACGGCCCCACTGGCTCTCAGCCGACTTATCGGTGTCGCTTGGGAAGAAACTGCTGTTATCCGGGTGGTGGCCTTTACCGCCATCCAGGTGAATACCCCACAGCGCTTGGGCATCGACACCGAAACCTACGGTACCTTCAGTGAAACCCGAGATGTAGTCGAGCTTGAAGCCCTGACCGGACTCGCGGTTATCGTTAGCACCGTCACGGTTGTCGTTGTTGAAATACATGGTCCGCGAACTGAGCGACAGCTTGCTGTCCTCAACGAAACCGGCGGCATTCGCTTGCTGGGCCAGAACCCCTACGGCCACGGCGAGTGCCAAGGTCGACTTGTACATGTTTTGCTCCTCTCGTCTCTAATTCTTGTGTGTCGCTTACGGCAGGATCTATTGCCCTGCTCGACGTCGATTGGCGATTAGCACCAAAGCGTGACCGTCAAGTCAATCGTAACTATTAATTTCACGACTTTGGTCTAATGCGCCAGCCCTTGGGGTCAAGGATAATGACAATCCTATAAATCCAAAAAGACTTATTTCGTAATTTTTCAGATTATTACGGAATATGCACCGAAATTTTCTCCGCTGTCGTTATCGACACACAAGCTAATACCTAAAGGTTATTAGCAAATAATTTTTTAGACCGCCTGAGCTGGCGTGTTTGCTGCATCCACCCATCATTTCGTTTTCAGCTGCTGATGACCTTGACCTCCGTCATCGCGAGGCCGCCTGAAAGCTTAAAGCGATTGGCTCCTAAGCTAATGCTAAAAAGTTATTTATTTTAAGTTTCTTAGATCATCTAGTCTTCAGACCATTATCTCCCCACTGCTCGCCTGACTAGGAGTTCACCATGACCCTGCATGCTCCGTTGCGCCTGTTTGCCGCCCTGACCCTGGCTGGCGCCAGCTGGTTCGCTCAGGCGGCTGACCTGACCGTTGCCTACCAGACCACCGTCGATCCGGCGAAAGTCGCTCAGGTCAACGGCGACTATGAAAAAGCCAGCAAGGCCAGCATCGACTGGCGCAAGTTCGACAGTGGTGCCGATGTGATCACCGCGGTAGCCTCGGGCGACGTGCAGATCGGCTACCTCGGTTCCAGCCCCCTGGCCGCCGCCGCGACCCGCAAACTGCCGGTGGAAACCTTTCTGATCGCCACCCAGATCGGCGCCGCTGAAGCCCTGGTGGCCCGCGAAGGTGCCGGGATCAATTCGCCGCAGGACCTGATCGGCAAGAAGATCGCCGTGCCTTTCGTTTCGACCGGTCATTACAGCCTGCTGGCCGCGCTTAAACAGTGGAACATCGACCCGGCCAAGGTGCAGATCCTCAACCTGGCGCCACCGGCGATCATCGCCGCGTGGAAACGCGGTGACATCGACGCCACCTACGTCTGGGACCCGGCCCTGGGTGTGGCCAAGGAAAACGGCAAGGTGCTGATCACCTCCGGCGAACTGGCCGAGAAAGGCGCACCGACCTTCGATGCCTGGATCGTGCGCAAGGACTTTGCCGCCAAGCACCCGGAAATCGTCAAGGCCTTCGCCAAAGTCACCCTGGATGCCTACGCCGACTACCGCAAGGATCCACAAGCCTGGCTGGCCAACCAGAGCAACGTCGACAAACTGGTCAAACTCTCCGGCGCCAAAGCCACAGACATTCCAGCCCTGCTGCAAGGCAACGTGTTCCCGCTGGCGGCCGATCAGATTGCCGCACTCGGTGCGCCGACTACCCAGGCCATCACCGACACCGCCACCTTCCTCAAGGAACAGGGCAAGGTCGAAGCGGTACTGCCGGACTACGCGCCGTACGTCAGCGCCAAGTTCATCGCCAACTGATCGGAGCTTGTCATGGCATTGCTTGAACTGGAGCGCATCAGCGCACAGTACCCCGGCGCAGCCGAACCGGTGCTGGCCGATATCAACCTGAGCCTGGGCCCACAGCAGTTGCTGGTGGCCCTCGGCCCGTCGGGCAGCGGCAAGACCTCGCTGCTCAACCTGATCGCCGGATTCGTAGCGCCCAGCGCCGGGCGCATCACGCTTGACGGTGTGCCGGTGCAAGGCCCGAGTGCCGAGCGCGGCGTGGTGTTCCAGGACGATGCCCTACTGCCCTGGCAGGATGTGCTGGCCAACGTCGCCTTCGGCCTGGAACTGGCGGGTGTGCCGCGCCCCGAGCGTGAACGCAAGGCCCGGGAAATGCTCGCCCTGGTTGACCTGGCCGACTTCGGCACACGGCGCATCTGGCAATTGTCCGGTGGCCAGAAACAACGTGTGGGCCTGGCCCGCGCCTTGGCCGCCGATCCGCGGGTGCTGCTGATGGACGAGCCGTTCGGTGCCCTCGATGCCTTTACCCGTGAACAGATGCAGGAGTTACTCCTGCAGGTCTGGCAACGCACGGCCAAACCGGTGTTCCTGATTACCCACGACATCGAAGAAGCGGTGTTCCTTGCCACCGACCTGATCCTGCTGGCGCCCAATCCCGGGCAGATCGTCGAGCGTCTGCAGTTGGACTTCGGTCAGCGTTATGCCGCTGGTGAGTCGGCACGGGCGATCAAGTCCGACCCGCGCTTTATCGAAACCCGCGAGCACGTGCTGAGCCGGGTGTTTTCGCAACGCAGCGCCGCCGTGCGGCAGGAGTTCGCATGAGTAGCCTGGAAGTGCCGGTCGCGGCCAAACGCAGCAGCCCGTCAACCCCGGCGGTGAAGATCCGCCGCAGCCTGAGCACCCGCTGGATCAGCGGCCTGACTCTGGCCACCCTGCTCCTGCTGTGGTGGGCGGTGACCGCGGCCGAGTGGATCGAGCCGTTGTTCCTGCCCTCCCCCGATGCCGTGCTGGCCAAAGCCTGGTTGCTGCTGACCCAAGGCTATATGGAGTCGACCCTGTGGCAACACCTGGGCGCGAGCCTGGGACGTATCGGCCTGGCGCTGGGTGCGGCGATTGCCACGGCGATTCCGATCGGCATCGCTATCGGCCATAACCGGATTGCCCGCGGCATTCTCGACCCGCTGATCGAGTTCTACCGCCCTATTCCACCCCTGGCCTACCTGCCACTGATCGTAATCTGGTGCGGCATCGGCGAGTTGTCGAAGGTGCTGCTGATCTATCTGGCGATCTTCGCCCCGATTGCCATTGCCACCGCCACCGGCGTGCGCACGGTCGATCCGACCAAACTGCGGGCGGCGCAATCGCTGGGTGCCACGCGGGCCCAGCTGATCCGCCACGTCATTCTGCCCAGTGCCCTGCCCGACATCCTCACCGGTGTACGCATCGGTCTGGGTGTGGGCTGGTCGACCCTGGTCGCTGCCGAGCTGATCGCCGCCACCAGCGGCCTGGGTTTCATGGTCCAGTCGGCGGCGCAGTTCCTGGTTACCGATGTGGTGGTGCTGGGCATCCTGGTGATCGCACTGATTGCCTTCGCCCTGGAAATGGGGCTGCGCGCCCTGCAGCGCAAACTGGTGCCCTGGCACGGCCAGAGTCATTGAAGACGAATCGAGAATAGCCATGAGCCTGACCATTACTCCGCTGAGCACTGCACTCGGCGCACAGATTAGCGGTATCGACCTCAGCCGCGCGATCAACGACGAACAACGCGACACCATCGAGCAGGCCCTGCTCAAGCATCAGGTGCTGTTCTTCCGTGACCAGCCGATCAACCCACAGCAACAGGCTGACTTTGCCGCGCGCTTTGGCGACCTGCATATTCACCCGATCTACCCCAACGTGCCGGAAACCCCGCAGGTGCTGGTACTCGACACCGCTGTGACAGATGTGCGCGACAACGCCATCTGGCACACCGACGTGACCTTCCTGCCGACCCCGGCATTGGGTGCGGTCCTCAGCGCCAAGCAACTGCCGACCTACGGCGGCGATACCTTGTGGGCCAGCGGTATCGCAGCCTTCGAAGCCTTGTCGGCACCGCTCCAGCAATTGCTCGACGGACTGACCGCGACCCATGACTTCACCAAGTCGTTCCCGCTGGAGCGCTTTGGCACCACGCCTGAGGATCTGCAACGCTGGGAAGCGACGCGGCGCAACAATCCGCCGCTGTCACACCCGGTGATCCGCACGCACCCGGTCAGCGGCCGCAAGTCGCTGTTCGTCAATGACGGTTTCACCACGAAGATAAATGAGCTGAACGAGGCGGAAAGCGAGGCGATTCTGAAATTGCTGTTCGCCCATGCCACGCGGCCGGAGTTCACCATCCGCTGGCGCTGGCAGGAGAATGACGTGGCCTTCTGGGACAACCGCGTGACCCAGCATTACGCGGTAGATGACTACCGGCCGCAGCGGCGGGTGATGCACCGGGCGACGATTCTCGGGGATGCGCCATTTTGATGGTTATCGCGGGGCAAGCCCGCTCCCACAGGGGTCATGTTGCCTCTGTGGGAGCGGGCTTGTCCCGCGATGCGCTTAACGCACCAGATGCAAGAACTGCATATGCCGCTCGTACTGATCGAGGATGTCGTTGATGATCTGCTCTTTGCTGTAACCCACCAGGTCATAGTCCTGGCTGCCTTCGCTCAGATGCACCTCGGCCCGATAGTAACGGCGGTTTTTCAACTCCTGGGTACCCAGCCCGCCCAAAGCGAATGACGGTGTGAAATAGCCACGCATCTGAACCTGATAGATGAACGGCTGCTCCTCGCCATGACCAATCTTCAGACTGACGTTGTCATGGCTCGGATCTTCCTGGGTAATGACGTTCAGGCCCTTCTCGACGAACACCTCGGTCACCTCGGCAATCGCCGGACGCACGACGTCATCCATGAACCGGTAGACCTCATCGCGCGACGGGAAATGCACCGCCTGGCTCAGGCGCTGACGCCAGCCACCGCGGCCGCGGCGGGAGTTGGCGAACGGCGCCAGCGAATGCATCTGCGCGATCTGCCGTTGCGACTCCAGGTAAAACGCCTTGTGCAGGCCCCACATCATTGCCAGAAGAATCACCGAGAACGGCAACGAGGTAAGCACTACCGCCGACTTCAATGAGTCGATGCTGCCGGCGAACAACAGGCCGATGGTCACCAGGGCGGTCATCGCCCCCCAGAACACCCGCAACCAGTTCGGCCCGTCTTCATCAGCGTTGCCGCCGCGGGCGGACAAGGTCGACAGCACCACGGTGCCGGAGTCGGCCGAGGTGACGAAAAACACAAAGCTGATGAACACCGTGACGGCAATGACCGCCTTGCTCCATGGATAGGTTTCCAGCAGCAGGTAGAGGGTCATCGAAGGGTTGTCGATGGCCGACTGGCCTAGCGCGGTCATGCCGTGATCGAGCACCTGGGTCATTGCGCTGTTGCCGAAGATCGACATCCACGCCAGGGTGAAACCCAGCGGGATCAGCAGCACACCGAAGACGAACTCACGGATGGTGCGGCCACGCGAAATCCGCGCGATGAACAGCCCGACAAAGGGCGCCCAGGCAATCCACCAGGCCCAGTAGAACACGGTCCAGCCACCCAGCCAGTCGCGGGCTTCGTTATAGGCATAGACGTCGAAGCTCTTCCTCGGCAGTGCGCCAAGGTAGTCGCCCAGGTTCTGGATCAGGGTATTGAACAGGTGCTGAGTAGGCCCGGCGAACAAGACGAACAGCAGCAGCGCGCAGGCGAGGAACATGTTGATGTCGGACATCACCCGCACGCCCTTCTCAACCCCGGCCACGGCAACTGCAACCGCCGCGCCCATCATCAGGGTAATCAGCGCCACCTGCACCCATTGGGTATGCGGAATGCCGAACAGGTAATCCAGGCCCGAGTTCAGGTGCAACACGCCAAAGCCCATGTCCGCACCCAGGCCGAATACCGTGGCGATGATGCCGAAGCCATCCACCGCATAGCCGATCGGTCCGTTGATGCGTTTGCCGATCAGCGGGTACAGCGCGGAACGCAGGGCCAACGGCAGGTTGTGACGATAGGCGAAATAGGCCAGGGCCATGCCGACGAAGGCGAACACGCCCCAGCCGTGCAGGCCCCAATGCAGGAACAGCAACTGCATCGCCTGACGCCCGGCCTCGACCGTTCCGGCTTCACCCTGGGGCGGCTGGAGCATGTGGGTAAGGGGTTCGGAAACGCAAAAGAAGAACAGGGTAATGCTGATACCGGCGGCGAACAGCATGCCGGCCCACGACAGGTAACTGAACTCGGGTTCGTCGTGGTCGGCACCGAGCTTGATCTTGCCGTAGCCGGACAAGGCGGTGACCACCACGAAGACCAGGTACAGCGTCATCGCCAGCATGTAGTACCAGCCGACCGTATTGGCCGCCCAGTTCTGTGCCGCCAGCAACCATTCACCGGCCGCTTGCGGATTGCTGATGACCACCAGTCCGAAAATGAGGATAAAGCTCGCCGCGAAATAGAAAACCGGCGGATTCATGCGGATCTTGCCGCTGGCTGAAGAACTCGGTGCACCCATTAAACGTGCACCTCGAGATGAAGGGAAAGGCTTGGATTGAACGGGTTCAGCAAAGGGTTTCCTCCTGTTGAACGCCGGCAGCGGACCACCGTTTTAACTTGAACAAGCGTTCAAGTTAAACATGGATGGGGTCCGCAATGCGACCCAATGCCGCAATCCAAGCCCTGCTGCGGTTACTTCTGGGTCCCGTCATCGTGCTGCAGATTGGCCTGGGTCAGGTTGCTGCCCGGCGCCACGCTGCGGGTCAACCAGACGTTGCCGCCGATGGTCGAACCCTTGCCGATGGTGATACGCCCCAGAATAGTTGCACCGGCATAAATCACCACGTCGTCCTCGACGATCGGGTGGCGCGGATGGCCTTTTTGCAGTTGCCCGTCTTCGTCCGCCGGGAAGCGTTTGGCCCCCAGGGTCACGGCCTGATAGATGCGTACCCGCTCGCCGATGATCGCCGTTTCGCCAATCACCACACCGGTGCCATGGTCGATGAAGAAGCTCTTGCCGATCTGCGCACCCGGGTGGATGTCGATGCCGGTTGCCGAATGCGCCAGCTCGGAACTGATCCGCGCCAGCAAAGGCAGGCCGGAACGGTAAAGGTGATGGGCCAGACGGTGATGGATCACCGCCAGGATTCCCGGGTAGCACAGCAACACTTCATCGACGCTGCGTGCTGCCGGGTCGCCATGGAAGGCCGCCAGCACGTCAGTGTCGAGCACACTGCGCAGCTCCGGCAACGCGGCAGCGAAGTCCTGGATCAAACGCAGTGCCGTGGCGTCGACGTCGGCCGTGTTGCACTTGCCGTGACGGGCGACATAGCGCAGTTCCAGACGCGCCTGGGCAAGCAAGGCAGTCAGGGCCGAATCGAGGGTATGGCCGACGTAGAAATCTTCGCTTTCCTCGCGCAGGTCCACCGGCCCCAGGCGCATGGGAAACAGCGCCCCGCACAATTGCTCAAGGATGTGACGCATGGCTTCGCGCGAAGGCAGCTCGCGCCCCCCTTGCTCACCACTGCTGCGACCATTGCTGCTGCGCCACTTATCACGGGCGCTACGCAAGCCGGCAACAATGCCCTGCAGTTGCCAATGCCCTGTCTGCGCGTTTTCGCTCACGGTTACGTCTCCTGCCGCGGCGGCGATAATGGAATGAGAAGGCCGCCAGATAGACGCTCACTTTACGGCAAATGCTGGGGGGAGAAAAAATAACCCTTTATTCCAAAACGCAATAAGACCGGCATAAGCCGGTAGGAGCGAGCTTGCCTCGCGATGCGATCGACCTGACAAAACGCTATCGCGGGGCAAGCCCGCTCCCACAGAAGATCGCTCCCACCTTCGCTTACAAGGCCGGGAGTTGCTCGTCGGCCAGTGGCTGCCTATAGTCGGATTTTCCCTTGCAGATGTATTGCCATGATCGACCGACAGCTATCCCGCTTCAATCGTCTGGACCTGCTTGGCGCGCCGACCGCGCTGGAAAAGCTGCACCGCCTCTCGGCCTGGGCTGGCCGTGACATCTACGTCAAACGTGACGACTGCACCCCGCTGGCGCTGGGCGGCAACAAGCTGCGCAAACTCGAATACCTGGCTGCCGATGCCCTGAGCAAGGGCGCCGATACCCTGGTCACCGCCGGGGCAATCCAGTCCAACCATGTGCGCCAGACCGCGGCACTCGCTGCGCAACTGGGCCTGGGTTGTGTCGCGCTGCTGGAAAACCCGATCGGCACCGAATCACCGAACTACCGAGGCAATGGCAACCGCCTGCTACTGGACCTGTTCGATGCCAAGGTCGAGCTTGTGGATAACCTCGACAACGCCGACGAGCAACTGCAATCTCTGGCTGTACGTCTGCACGCCAGCGGGCGCAGACCGTACATCGTGCCGATCGGCGGCTCCAACGCGCTCGGCGCACTGGGCTATGTGCGTGCAGGACTCGAACTTGCCGAACAGATCAAGCACTGCGGCCAGACCTTTGCCGGCGTTGTACTCGCTTCCGGCAGCGCCGGCACCCATAGCGGCCTTGCCATCGCCCTGGCCGAGAAATTGCCAAAGCTGCCGGTGATCGGCGTTACCGTGTCGCGCAACGACGAGGCGCAACGGCCGAAAGTTGAGGGGCTGGCCGAGCGTACCGCCGAACTGCTGGGCATCCACCTGCCGAAGACATTCAAGATCGAACTCTGGGACGAATACTTCGCCCCACGCTATGGCGAACCGAACGCCGGCACCCTCGCCGCCATCCGCCTGCTGGCGAGCCAGGAAGGTTTATTGCTCGACCCGGTGTACACCGGCAAGGCCATGGCCGGCCTGCTCGACGGCATTGCGCGCCAGCGATTCGACGACGGTCCGCTGATTTTCCTGCATACCGGTGGGGCACCGGCATTATTCGCCTACCCTGAGGTCTGGAATAGCTAAATGACATATATGAAAATAATATAAGAAAATGAATTTATATTATTTTTAAGCCTATTAGCGTCACCCTATAGTCGCCAACCACTACACAACAACATTGGGGCTTCGTCATGACAGTAATCGGTAAACAGATTCTCAACGCAGGCGTCGCCCTGCTGCTGGGCGCCAGTCTGCTCGGTCAGGCGGTTGCCGGCGAGCAGCTGAAAACCATCAAGGACAAGGGTGTCATCAACATCGGCCTGGAAGGCACCTACCCGCCGTTCAGCTTCGTCGATGAGAGCGGCAAACTGTCGGGTTTTGAAGTGGAGCTGTCAGAGGCCCTGGCCAAGGAGCTGGGGGTCAAGGCGAAGATCCAGCCAACCAAGTGGGACGGCATCCTGGCTGCCCTGGAGTCCAAACGTCTGGACGCCGTGGTGAACCAGGTGACCATCTCCGAGGAACGCAAGAAGAAGTACGACTTCTCCGAGCCTTACACCGTTTCCGGTATTCAGGCGCTGGTGCTGACGAAAAAGGCCGCCGAGCTGAACATCAAATCCGCTGCCGACCTGGGCGGCAAGAAGGTCGGGGTAGGCCTGGGCACCAACTACGAACAGTGGGTCAAAGCCAATGTACCGACCGCTGACGTGCGCACCTACGAAGACGATCCGACCAAGTTCCAGGAACTGCGTGTCGGCCGTATCGACGCCATCCTGATCGACCGCCTGGCCGCTCTGGAATACGCCAAGAAAGCCAAGGACACTACCGCTGCCGGTGACGCGTTCTCGCGTCAGGAAGCTGGTATCGCCCTGCGCAAGGGCGAGCCTGAACTGCTCGACGCCATCAACAAGGCGCTGGACAAGCTGCGCGCCGACGGCACCCTGGCCAAGCTCTCTGAGAAGTACTTCGGCGCCGATGTGACTAAATGATCGAAGACAGCCTGCAGCTTGCGCTGGACAGCGCGCCCTTTCTGCTCAAGGGCGCGTACTTCACCGTCATTCTCAGCCTCGGCGGAATGTTCTTCGGCTTGCTGCTGGGCTTTGGCCTGGCCCTGATGCGCCTGTCACGCATCAAGCTGGTGAGCTGGATCGCACGGGTCTATGTGTCGTTCTTTCGCGGTACCCCGCTGCTGGTGCAACTGTTCGTGATCTATTACGGCCTGCCCCAGGTAGGCCTGGAACTGGACCCGCTACCGGCGGCGCTGATCGGCTTCTCGCTGAACATGGCCGCCTATGCCTGTGAAATCCTGCGCGCCGCGATCGGCTCCATCGACCGCGGTCAGTGGGAGGCCGCCGCCAGTATCGGCATGACCCGTGGCCAGGCGATGCGCCGGGCCATCCTGCCGCAGGCGGCGCGCACCGCGCTGCCGCCGTTGGGTAACAGTTTCATTTCGCTGGTCAAGGACACCGCCCTGGCCGCGACCATCCAGGTGCCGGAGCTGTTCCGCCAGGCGCAGCTGATCACCGCGCGCACCTTCGAAGTCTTCACTATGTACCTTGCCGCCGCACTGATCTACTGGGTGCTGGCCAGCGTTCTCGCGCACCTGCAGAACCGCCTGGAAGCGCGGGTCAACCGGCACGACCAGGAGTAACGCGGCATGATCGTGGTAGAGCGACTGAGCAAACAGTTCAATGGCCAGACGGTTCTGAACGACATCAGCCTGAAGGTCGAGGCCGGCGAAGTCATCGCCATCATCGGCCCCAGCGGCTCCGGCAAGACGACCTTCCTACGTTGCCTGAACCTGCTGGAAACACCCAGCAGCGGCCGTATCCAGGTCGGTGACGTGACCATCGATGCCAACCTGCCCCTGACCAAACAGCAAGGGCTGATCCGCAAGTTGCGCCAGCAGGTCGGTTTCGTGTTCCAGAACTTCAACCTGTTTCCCCATCGCACGGCGCTGGAGAACGTTATCGAAGGGCCGTTGGTGGTCAAGAAGACCCCGCGTGAGCAAGCCGTTGCCCTGGGTATGAAGCTGTTGGCCAAGGTCGGCCTGGCGGGCAAAGAGGCGTCGTATCCGCGCAAACTGTCCGGCGGCCAGCAGCAACGGGTGGCGATTGCCCGGGCGCTGGCGATGGAGCCTGAAGTGATCCTGTTCGACGAACCGACCTCGGCCCTGGACCCGGAACTGGTCGGCGAAGTACTGGCAACCATCCGCGGCCTGGCCGAAGAAAGACGCACGATGATCATCGTCACCCATGAAATGAGCTTTGCCCGTGATGTCGCCAACCGGGTGATCTTTTTCGACAAGGGCGTGATTGTCGAACAGGGTGAAGCCAGGGCGCTGTTCGCCCACCCCCGGGAAGAGCGAACCCGGCAGTTCCTCGGCAAGTTCCTCGGCGTCCAGAACACCGGGTACTGAGTTCCCCACCAGACCCATCCCCAATCGCGCCCGCAGGTTTTCCCTGTGGGCGTAGTCCTGTTCCGAAGTTTTCCGCCAGCGGCCAAATGGCAGTGTGCGGGCTTGATCCTGCGCGTCTGCTGGCCAATAACCGCCAATCCAGCAGATGCTCATGCCAAGGATGCGCGCCATGTCCAATGTCAGCCAAGGACCCGAACTTTCCCCACCGATTCTCCCCGGCATCAATGCGGCCGGCATTGGCTACCACAGCGCCGCGCGATTACGGGCGCGCGTGCCGATCCAGCCACCCATGGAAGCCGGCGACCTGCTGACCTTGTTCTGGGGCCGGCGCTTTGTCGCCGCCCACAGCCTGCAAGCCCATGAGCCGGATGGCTGCATCGACCTGCGCATACCCGCCAGCTTGCTGCACAACGGTAGCCACCGCCTGCATTACCGCCTGCTCAAACCCGGTCACCACCCGCTGCGCTCACCCGAACTGCAGGTCCTGGTAAAACTCGACTGCCCTGGAGGCAACAGCCCCCACGAGCACTTGCAGCCATTGCAGCTGGCAGGCCGGTTGCGTCGCGAGGGCCTGTTTCTGCACAGCCTGAACAACGACCTGCCCTGCACCCTGGCACCGTACCGGAACATGGCCGAAGGTGACCGGATCACCTTGCGCTGGGGCGACCTGCGCATGGATTTGCCTGGCGTGAGCAAGTGCCAGGTCGGCCAGCCGCTGCAGGCCAGGATCCCTCTGACATTGATCGAGGAAAACGGCCCCGACCCACACCTGGAACTGAGTTACTGCATTCTCGACCGGGTCGGCAACCGCTCGCAGTGGGCGCCCGCCGTGCACCTGCGAGTGTTTGCCGGACGAGCGTCGAGTACTTCTATCTATATTCCAACAAGTTAGTTTATTTAATTTTTATACAGCATTAGGGTATATGAACCGGACCACCGGACCAGCGCATTTCAGTCGGCGCAGCCCGCGCCGACCTTTCCAATACGTGAGGTAAGGTTATGGTCAGGAACACAATCACCCCAGTGCGTAACGCCAGGGCATTGAGTGCAGCCAGGGAGCGGCACTGATGTCCAGTCTGGCAGATACCAACGTCCACAGTGATCTCGACAGCGCCCCGCTGCTGTTGCCGGCCAAGGTCCTGCGCAGTGACGCCGAGGCCCTGCAGGCTGCCCGTGAACTGGCCGAAGTTGCCCGCAGCCAGGCTGCCCGGCGCGACCAGCAACGCAAGCTGCCCTGGGCAGAAATCGAACAGTTCACCCGCAGCGGCCTGGGCAGCATTTCCATTCCCCGCGCCTACGGCGGTGCCCAGGTATCGTTTGTCACCATCGCCGAAGTGTTTCGCATCATCAGCGCCGCCGACCCGGCGCTGGGGCAAATCCCGCAGAACCAGTTCGGCATTCTGCAGTTGCTCAAAGGCACGGCCAGTGAGCGGCAGAAGGACCTGCTGTTCAAATCGGTGCTCGACGGCTGGCGGATCGGTAATGCCGGCCCCGAACGCGGCAGCAAGCACACCTTGGAACTCAAGGCACGGATCACCCGCGAGGGCGACCACTATGTGCTCAGCGGCCAGAAGTTCTATTCCACCGGTGCCCTGTTTGCCCATTGGGTAGCGGTCAAAGCGCTGAACGATGAAGGCCGTCAGGTCATGGCCTTTGTCCGCCGTGGCACACCCGGGCTGCGCATCGTCGATGACTGGTCCGGCTTCGGTCAGCGCACCACCGCCAGCGGCACCGTGCTGCTGGACCGGGTTCAGGTCGACGCGGAACTGGTGATCGACAACTGGCGCCAGAACGAGGTGCCGAATATCCAGGGCGCCGCTTCGCAATTGATCCAGGCTGCCATCGATGCCGGTATTGCTGAAGCCGCGGTCGCCGACGCCATCGCCTTTGTCCGGGAAAAATCACGGCCATGGATCGATGCCAAGGTCGAGCGCGCCAGTGATGACCTCTACGTGATCGCCGATATCGGTCGTCTGCAACTTGAGCTGCATGCGGCCCAGGCCTTGTTGAGCAAGGCGGCGCGCACCCTCGATGAAGTCAACGCCGCGCCTGTGGACGCCGCCTCGGCAGCCCGGGCCTCGATTGCCGTGGCCGAAGCCAAGGTACTGACCACCGAGATCGCCCTGCAAGCCAGCGAGAAGCTCTTCGAGCTGGCCGGCAGCCGCGCCACCCTCGCCGAGTTCAACCTCGACCGGCACTGGCGCAATGCCCGCGTGCACACCCTCCACGACCCGGTGCGCTGGAAATACCACGCCGTCGGCGCCTATCACCTCAACGGTACCTTGCCTGCCCGGCATTCCTGGATCTGACCAGACCACTGGAGCCTATTTATGAGCCTTCTGCCGCAACCGCACGAAAACGTCGCGGTCATCCACACTGACGCCCAGGCTTTGCAGATTGCCGAAGAACTGGCCGGCGAACTGCGCCGCGACAGCATCCTGCGTGATCGCGAACGCCGCCTGCCACACCCGGAACTGGCGCTGTTTTCGCGCTCCGGGCTGTGGGCCATCAGCGTCCCCAAAGCCTTTGGCGGCGCCGGTGTTTCCAACGTTACCCTGGCCAAAGTCATCGCGCGCATCGCCCAGGCCGATGCCTCCCTGGGCCAGATTCCGCAAAACCATTTCTATGCCCTGGAAGTGCTGCGGGTAAACGGCAGTCCGCAGCAACAGCAGCGCCTGTACGCCGAAGTACTGGCCGGCAAACGCTTCGGTAACGCCCTGGCGGAACTTGGGACCAAAACCGCCCATGACCGCACCACGGCCCTGAGCCGGGACGGTGACGGCTACCGCATCAACGGGCGCAAGTTCTACGCCACTGGCGCGCTCTATGCCCAGCGCATTCCCACTTCGGTGGTCGACGAACAGGGCGTGCAGCAGCTGGTGTTTGTCCCCGCCGACAGCGCCGGGCTGCAGGTGATCGACGACTGGAGCGGTTTTGGCCAGCGCACCACCGGCAGCGGCTCGGTGCTGTTCGAGAATGTCTGGGTCGCCGCCGAGGATGTGGTGCCCTTCCAGAGCGCCTTCGAACGGCCGACCACGGTCGGCCCATTGGCGCAGATCCTTCATGCCGCGATCGATACCGGCATCGCCCGCGCCGCCTACGAAGACGCCCTGCAGTTCGTGCGCAGCCGCAGCCGGCCATGGATCGATTCCGGCATCGACAAGGCCAGCGACGATCCGCTGACGCTGAAGTCCTTCGGTCATCTGGCGATCCGTGTGCACGCCGCCGAGGCCCTGCTTGAACGCGCCGGCGAGTACCTCGACCAGGCCCAGGCCGAGCCCAACGCCAGCACCGTGGCCGCTGCCTCCATCGCCGTGGCCGAAGCCCGGGCGATCAGCACCGAAATTTCCCTGGCCGCCGGCAGCACCCTGTTCGAACTGGCCGGCAGCCAGGCCACCCTCGCCGAACATGGCCTCGATCGTCACTGGCGCAACGCCCGCGTACATACCCTGCACGACCCGGTGCGCTGGAAGTACCACGCCATCGGCAACTACTACCTCAACGATGAGAGCCCACCGCTGCGGGGGACCATCTGATGGCCAAGAAGAAAATCCTCCTCAATGCCTTCAACATGAACTGCATTGGCCACATCAATCACGGCCTGTGGACTCACCCACGGGATACGTCCACCCAGTACAAGACGCTGGAGTACTGGACCGAACTGGCCAGGTTGCTTGAGCGCGGGCTGTTCGACGGGCTGTTCATCGCCGACATCGTCGGGGTCTATGACGTTTACCAGAACAACGTCGACGTACCGCTCAAGGAGTCGATCCAGCTGCCGGTCAACGACCCGTTGCTGCTGGTGTCGGCCATGGCCGCGGTGACCCGGCATCTGGGCTTCGGTCTGACCGCCAACCTGACCTACGAGCCGCCCTATCTGTTCGCCCGCAAGCTCTCGACCCTCGATCACCTGAGCCGTGGCCGGGTGGGCTGGAACATCGTCACCGGCTATCTGGACAGTGCCGCCCGGGCCATGGGCCTTGAGCAGCAAGCAGAGCACGACCGCCGCTACGACCAGGCCGACGAATACATGCAGGTGCTGTACAAACTGCTGGAGGGCAGCTGGGAAGACGGCGCGGTAACCAATGACCGCCAGCAGCGGGTCTATGCGCGGCCGGACAAGGTCCACAAGGTGCAGCACCAGGGCGAGTTCTACCGGGTCGAAGGCTATCACCTGTGCGAACCCTCGCCGCAACGTACGCCGGTGCTGTTCCAGGCCGGCAGCTCCGAGCGCGGCCTGGGCTTTGCCGGCAACCATGCCGAATGCGTGTTCATCAGCGGCCAGACCAAGGCCGGTACCCGCGCCCAGGTCGACAAGGTTCGCGCCGCTGCCGTGGCCGCTGGGCGTGATCCCGAGGCGATCAAGGTGTTCATGGGCCTGACCGTGATCGTTGCGCGTACCGAGGAGCAAGCCTGGGCCAAGCACGCCGAATACCTGCGTTACGCCAGCGCCGAAGCAGGGGTTGCGCACTTCGCCAGCTCCACGGGTATCGACTTCTCGGCCTACGCACTGGACGAACCGATCCAGTACGTCAAAAGCAACGCCATCCAGTCGGCAACCAAGACCTTGCAGAACAACGACTGGACCCGGCGCAAGCTGCTCGACCAGCACGCCCTCGGCGGTCGCTACATCACCCTGGTTGGCTCACCGACCCAGGTCGCCGACGAGCTGGAAAGCTGGATCGCCGAAACCGGTCTGGACGGCTTCAACCTGACCCGCACCGTGACCCCGGAAAGCTATGTCGACTTCATCGACCTGGTGATCCCCGAGCTGCAGCGTCGCGGCTCGTACAAGACCGCCTACGAACACGGCACCCTGCGCGAAAAGCTCTTCGCCAGTGACCAGCCCCTGCTGCCCGCCGAGCACCCCGGCGCCAGCTATCGCCACACCACCCCGAGCGGAGCGCTACAGCATGCTTAAGACCTTTCTTGCCCGCCCCGTCGCGGCGCTGGCCCTGACCCTCGGCCTGTTTTCCACCACCCAGGCCGCCGATGCGTTAAAGGTCGGCACCACCGCAGCCTTCGCCATCCCGCTGGAAGCGGCGGTCAGCGAAGCGAAGAAGCAGGGGCTGGATGTCGAACTGATCGAGTTCAGCGACTGGATCGCGCCAAACGTCAGCCTGGCCAGCGGCGACATCGACGTGAATTACTTCCAGCACATCCCGTTCCTGGAAAACGCCAAGGCGGCGGCCGGTTTTGACCTGGTGCCCTATGCATCGGGGATCATCAACAACGTCGGCCTGTACTCGAAAAAGTACAAAAGCTTTGACGCGTTGCCACAAGGCGCCAGCGTGGCCATCGCCAATGACCCGATCAACAGCGGCCGCGGCCTGCAGCTGCTGGCCAAGGCCGGCCTGATCACCCTCAAACCCGGTGTGGGCTACAAGGCCACTGAAGAGGATATCGTCGCCAATCCCAAACAGTTGAAGATCCTCCAGGTCGAAGCCGTGCAACTGGTGCGGGCCTACGATGATGCCGACCTGGTCCAGGGTTATCCGGCCTACATCCGCCTGGCCAATACCTTCGATGCCACCTCGGCCCTGCTGTTCGACGGCCTCGATCACAAGGAATACGTAATCCAGTTCGTCATCCGCCCGCAGAACAAGGACGATCCGCGTCTGGCCAAATTCATCGACATCTATCAGCACTCGCCAGCCGTGCGTGCCGCGCTCGACAAAGCCCATGGCAAGCTTTACCAACCGGGCTGGGAGAGCTGAGATGAGCGCCGCCACCGCCCTCCTGGCGCCGGAGGAGTCCTCCTTTGCGCCGCTGCAGCAGGCCCGGCAACGGGCCCTGCACCCTGAGCTGGGCAACGCCCATGTGCGCTTTATCGGCCTGGGCAAAACCTATCCGGGGCAAACCGCCCCGGCGCTGGAAGGTATCGACCTGAACATTCAGCGCGGCGAAATTTTCGGCATCATCGGCCGCAGCGGCGCGGGCAAGTCGTCGCTGATCCGTACCATCAATCGTCTTGAGCAGCCTAGCGCCGGTCGTGTGCTGATCGATCAGGTCGATATTGGCGAGTTCGATGAAGACCGCTTGGTGCGCCTGCGTCGGCGCATCGGCATGATCTTCCAGCACTTCAACCTGATGTCGGCCAAGACCGTGTGGCAGAACGTCGAGCTGCCGCTCAAGGTCGCCGGCGTACCCAAGGCGCAACGCCAGCGCAAGGTTGCCGAGTTGCTGGAACTGGTCGGCCTTGAACAGAAGCAGCATGCCTATCCCGCGCAATTGTCGGGCGGGCAGAAGCAGCGCGTCGGCATCGCCCGGGCGCTGGTTCACGACCCGGACATTCTCCTCTGCGATGAAGCGACCTCGGCCCTCGACCCGGAAACCACCGCGTCGATTCTTGAGCTGCTGCGCGACATCAACCAGCGCCTGGGCCTGACCATCATCCTGATCACCCACGAAATGGCAATGATCCGCGACATCTGCCAGCGGGTGGTGGTACTGGAACGCGGACGTATCGTCGAGCAAGGCGCGGTCTGGCAGGTCTTCGGCAATCCCCGCCACGCCGTCAGCAAGACCCTGCTCGCGCCCTTGCAAGCCGCCGTGCCGGCCACGTTGCAGGCCCGCCTGCAGCCGCAACCGGGCAGTGCCGAAGCGGCGCTGGTGCTGAACCTCAAAGTCAGCGGCACTGAACGCCAGGCACCGGAGTTATCCACATTGTTCGCCAGCCTCGGTGGCCGGATCAGCTTGCTGCAAGGCGGTATCGAGCCGATCCAGGGGCGGCCGCTGGGGCAATTGCTGGTGTCGGTGGCGAACTCGCCGCACAGCCATGAACAGGTCATCGAACGTGCCCGGCAGTGGGCCACGCAGGTAGAGGTACTGGGTTATGTGGACTGATCGCTTGCTCCAGGGCGTACTCGATACCCTGTTGATGGTCGGGGTGTCGTCGCTGATCGCCCTGCTGGCCGGGATTCCGTTGGCGGTGATCCTGGTCACCAGCGGCAAGGGCGGGATTTACCAGGCGCCGACCCTGAACCGGGTGCTCGGGGCCTTCGTTAATCTGTTCCGCTCGATCCCGTTTCTGATCCTGATGGTCGCGCTGATCCCCTTTACCCGCCTGATTGTCGGTACCACCTATGGGGTCTGGGCGGCGGTGGTGCCACTGACCATTGCCGCCACACCGTTCTTTGCGCGGATCGCCGAAGTCAGCCTGCGCGAAGTCGACCATGGCCTGATCGAAGCCGCCCAGGCCATGGGCTGCCGACGCTGGCATATCGTCTGGCACGTACTGCTGCCCGAGGCCCTGCCGGGCATCGTCGGCGGTTTCACCATCACCCTGGTGACCATGATCAACTCCTCGGCCATGGCCGGTGCCATCGGTGCTGGCGGCCTGGGCGATATCGCCTACCGCTACGGCTACCAGCGTTTCGACAGCCAGATCATGCTCACCGTGATTGTCATGCTGGTGGTGTTGGTGGCCTTGATCCAGCTGGGTGGTGACCGGCTGGCCAAGGGTTTGAATAAACGCTGATCCCCCTGTGGGAGGGGCTACCGGTGGGAGCGGGCTTGCCCCGCGATAGCGGTCTGTCTGCCACACAGCATCGCGGGGCAAGCCCGCTCCCACAGGGTCCCTATTGAATCTGCTCAGGAGTAACAATCACCCAGTTCTTGTCCGCCGTCACCGGCAAGCCCTCTTTGGCCTGGGCGGCCGCGTTCTGGGCGATCATGCCGTTGAGCTGGTCCATGTACTTGGCTTTGCGATTTATCCACAGGTGAATACCGCCCTTGCCGACATCGACACTGTGGAACTGCATGTAGCCGTCACTGGTGGGTGTATCGCCACCAACCAGTACCGGCTTCTTCCATTGATCGATGTAGGTCAGGATCGCCGCCTGTTTGCCCGCCATCCAGGTTGCCGGGGTCCATAGATAAGGGGTCAGTTCCAGGCCCAGGTTGGCCTGCGGGTCATAACTGCCCGCGCTGATCTGTTTGCGCGCGGTGGTCAAAGCGCCATTCTCGCGATCCTTGAGCAGCAGGCTGACACCGATGACATTCTGCGGTTTGACGTTGTAGCCGTATTTGGGGTCGGAGGCGACCATGCGCACCAGCTCTTCGGAGGCGGCGGTCATCACATACACCTCGATGCCGCTGGCCATCAGCTTGTTGAACAGCTCGGTCTGGCCGGTGAAGATTTTCGGTGGCTGTACCTCGATGGTCTTGACCTGATCGCCCTCGTAGTAGGTGCTGGGGATCGGTTTGCCCGAGGCCATCAGCTCATCGACATAGCCCTTGAGCTGCTTGAGAGTGAAGCCGGAAAACACCTGGGCGACCCAGGGATAGCAGACCATGTCGTCGATTTCACAGAGCCGGTAGTAGTAGCTGAACAGGCTTTCCTTATGTTCGGCAGTGTCTTTGAACGGCATCAGCTTCAACGACGGATCAAGCTTTTCCCGGCTGAGCAGGCCCTTGTTTTCCATGAACGGCAACAGCGACTCTTCGAGGTCGAAGCGATAGCTGGTGTTGTCCATGTCGAACACCGCGTAGTTACCCTGGTTGGCATTGGCCGCGATCATCGTGTCCAGCTGCCTGGCAGCGTCAGCAGGCCAATGCTTGAGTTCGCTGGCCCAGGTTTGACCGGTCAGCAGCAGTGCCAGACCGGCAGCGAGTACTTTCGGAGCAGACGTCATGTGCATTTCTCCAGAAAAGAGGCTCGCCCACGCTAGCCAAAGCAAAGCGCTGAGGACGACCTGACAACGACGCCAACACACTCCTCAGCGGCGTTGCACATGCCATTTGCGACATTCCTATATTCCAAAAACGACTATGCAAATTACCTTTTGATATAAATTCGTTCGTTTTCATGCTGTTAGCATTTCTGTTCGCAATCGCACACAGAGGCGATGCCCCCGCCTTTTCTCTGGAGCTTCAATGAATCTGCCGCTGTCACTCAATCTGCTGGCGTTCCTGGCATTGCTGCTAGGCCTGGCTCAAACCCGTCATGGCAACTGGAGTCTGGCCAAGAAAGTTCTGGTCGGCCTGGTCCTCGGTGTGCTGTTCGGGGCTGCCCTGCACGCCATCTATGGCGCGGGTAACCCGATCCTCAAGGCCACCATCAGCTGGCTCGATCTGGTCGGTAACGGCTATGTGCAGTTGCTGCAGATGATCGTCATGCCGCTGATCTTCGCCTCGATCCTCAGCGCCGTGGCTCGCCTGCACAACGCCTCGTCGCTCGGCAGAATCAGCTTCCTGACCATCGGCACCCTGCTGTTCACTACGGCCATTGCCGCGCTGATCGGTATCGTCCTGACCAACCTGTTCGGTCTGACCGCCGAAGGCCTGGTTGCCGGCACCGCCGAAACCGCGCGGATGCAGGCGATCCAGAGCGACTACGTGGGCAAGGTCGCCGAGCTGAATATCCCGCAACTGCTGCTGTCGTTCATCCCCAGCAACCCGGTAGGCGACCTGGCCCGGGCCAAGCCGACGTCGATCATCAGCGTGGTGATCTTTGCCGTGTTCCTCGGCATGGCTGCCCTGCAGCTGCTCAAGGATGACGCGGAAAAGGGCAACCGCGCCCTGGCCGCCATCGACACCCTGCAAGCCTGGGTGATGCGTCTGGTGCGCCTGGTGATGAAGCTCACCCCGTATGGCGTGCTGGCGCTGATGACCAAGGTGGTCGCCAGCTCGAACCTGGACGACATCCTCAAGCTCGGCAGCTTTGTCGTGGTGTCTTACATCGGCCTGGGCCTGATGTTCGTGGTGCACGGCGTGCTGCTGGCGATCAGCGGCGTCAATCCGCTACGTTTCTTCCGCAAGGTCTGGCCGGTACTGACCTTTGCCTTCACCAGCCGCTCCAGCGCCGCCAGCATCCCGCTGAGCATCGAGGCACAAACCCTGCGCCTGGGTATTCCGCAGTCGATTGCCAGCTTCGCCGCTTCGTTCGGCGCGACCATCGGCCAGAACGGTTGTGCCGGTCTGTACCCGGCAATGCTGGCGGTGATGGTGGCTCCGGCCGTCGGCATCAACCCGCTGGATCCGCTGTGGATTGCCACGCTGGTGGCCATCGTGACCCTGAGTTCGGCCGGCGTGGCCGGGGTGGGCGGCGGTGCGACTTTCGCCGCGCTGATCGTGTTGCCGGCCATGGGCTTGCCGGTCGAGCTGGTGGCGTTACTGATCTCGGTTGAACCGCTGATCGACATGGGCCGCACGGCGCTGAACGTGAATGGTTCGATGACGGCGGGGGCGATTACCAGCCAGATGCTCAAGCAGACTGACAAGTCAGTGCTGGAGACTCAGGAGCATGCGCAGCTGACGCATTCCTGAGGAAATCGCGGGGCAAGCCCGCTCCCACAGAGATCATCAACCTCCTGTGGGAGCGGGCTTGCCCCGCGATGCTTTCAAACCTTCTCCCAAACCTCGAAGTGATACGCCGGCTTCTCTCCCTCCGCCGGATTCTCCTGGCTCGACGCCAACGTCCACTGCGCCGCATCAAACTCAGGGAACCACGCGTCCCCTTCCGGGCTCAATTCGACCCGCGTCAGATACAGCCGATCCGCCAGGCCACGCTCAATCGCCTGGGTATACAGCTGCGCGCCACCAATCAGCATCAGCTCATCGACACCCTGCGCCAGCGCCCACTGCTCGGCGCGCAGCATGGCCTCGTCGAGCGAAGCGAACACTTCGGCACCTTCGAGCTGCAGCCCGGGCTGGCGGCTGACCACCAGGTTCAAACGCCCAGGCAATGGCCGGCCCAACGAATCCCAGGTCTTGCGCCCCATGATGATCGGCTTGCCCAGGGTGGTGGCCTTGAAATACTTGAAATCCCCCGGCAGGTGCCAGGGCATGCTGTTGTCGATGCCGATTACGCGGTTCTCGGCGAGCGCCGCGATCAGGCTGAGGGGGAGTGATGTTTTCATGTCGGCGAGGATAGCAAAGCCCGATCTTCGATGCCTGGGTTATGCTTTGGGCTGACTTGATCAATGGAAGACTGTGTGACTGCACTGACTGACCTGGACAAACGCTGGCTCACTGAGGCGGTACGCCTGCGCGAGGAACATGCAGGCCCCCTGGAGGATCAGGAAGCCAATCGCCGCGCCCGGCAACTGGGTGGCGATCTGCCGATGCGCATCGAACAGCGCGCCCTGTGGCTGGCCGAACGCGACGGCATGCGCAGCGCCCTGCAGCACTGGAAACAAGGTGCGCGCCTGGCCCTGGCGCTGTTGCTGGTGCTGGCAATTTTCAGCGGCGCCGGTCTGGCCCTGGCCGCTCTGGGCGACAGCCAGCGTCCGGTGAATGTGTTCTGGGCGCTGGGCAGCCTGCTGGGCTTGAACCTGTTGTTGCTGGCCGGCTGGGCCGTGGGCTTTATCTTCGCCGGTGAGCAAGGCGCGACCTTGGGCAGGCTGTGGTTATGGCTCAGCGAAAAATTCGCCCGTGATGCCCAGGCTGCACATTTAGCCCCCGCCCTGCTGGTGTTGCTGCAACGCCAGAAGCTCAACCGCTGGCTGCTCGGGCTGCTGGTTCACAGCCTATGGCTGGTCGCCTTGGGCACAGCGCTGATGATGATGCTGATTCTGCTCGCCACCCGGCGTTACGGTTTCGTCTGGGAGACCACCATTCTCGGCGCCGACACCTTCGTCGGCCTGACCCAGGCCCTCGGCGCCCTGCCTGCCTTGCTCGGCTTCAATGTGCCGGACATCGACATGATCCGCGCCAGTGGCGACAGCCAACCCGCGCTTGAACTGGCCCGCCAGGCCTGGGCCAGCTGGCTGCTCGGGGTGTTGCTGGTATTCGGCATCCTTCCACGTTTGCTGCTCGCCGCCTTGTGCCTGTGGCGCTGGCGCAGCGGCCGCAAGCGCCTGGGCCTGGACCTCAATCTCCCCGGCTACAGCCAGTTGCGCGAAGCGCTGATGCCCAGCAGCGAACGCCTTGGTGTCAACGATGCCGCGCCGGATGCCTTGCCGCAGATTGTCCGTGGCGTGGGTGATGAACACAGTGACGGCGCCTTGCTGGTCGGCCTGGAGCTGGACGACCAGCGCCCCTGGCCGCCCGTCTTGCCCGCCACGGTCAGCAACGCCGGCGTGCTCGACAGCCGCGAGTCGCGCAACAAATTGCTCGAACAACTCAGCCGCTTCCCGCCGGCGCGCCTGGCCATCGCCTGCGACCCGCGTCGCTCGCCAGACCGTGGCAGCCTGGCGCTGCTCGCCGAACTTGCGCGCAATGCCGGCGCCACCCGCATCTGGCTGTTGCAGGCCCTGCCCGGCCAGGCCCTGGATGCCGATCGCCTCGGCGACTGGCATCAGGCGCTCGACCAGCTTGGGCTCGAGCACGCCGACAGCGCCCCTCTGAACTGGCTGGAGCATGGCCATGACTAAGCCGCTGAAACTGGCCGTGGTCGGCCACACCAACGTCGGCAAGACGTCACTGTTGCGCACCCTGACCCGTGATGTCGGCTTTGGCGAAGTCTCCCATCGGCCCAGCACCACCCGCCATGTCGAAGGTGCGCGGCTGTCGGTGGATGGCGAACCGCTGCTGGAGCTCTATGACACTCCCGGCCTGGAAGACGCCATTGCCCTGCTCGACTACCTCGAACGCCTGGAACGACCGGGCGAACGCCTCGACGGTCCGGCGCGCCTGGAACGTTTTCTTCAGGGCAGCGAAGCGCGCCAGCGTTTCGAGCAGGAAGCCAAGGTGCTGCGCCAGCTGCTGGCCAGCGATGCCGGCCTGTATGTGATCGATGCCCGCGAACCGGTGCTGGCCAAATACCGGGATGAACTGGAAGTGCTCGCCAGCTGCGGTAAACCGCTGCTGCCGGTGCTCAACTTTGTCGCCAGCAGCGACCACCGCGAGCCTGACTGGCGTGAAGCGCTAGCCCGGCTTGGTCTTCATGCGCTGGTGCGTTTCGACAGCGTCGCGCCCCCGGAAGATGGTGAACGGCGCCTCTACGAAAGCCTGGCGCTGATGCTCGAAAAGTCCCGCCCGGCCCTGCAACGCCTGATCGACGATCAACAGGCCCAGCGTCTGGCCCGCCAGCTCAGTGGCAAACGCCTGATTGCCGAATTGCTGCTCGATTGCGCCGCCTGCCGTCGTAGCGTGGTGGCCGAGCCGGGTGCTGAAGCAATCGCTATCGAAGCCTTGCGCAAGGAGGTTCGCCAGCGTGAACAACGTTGCGTCGAGGCCTTGCTCAAGCTGTATGCGTTTCGCAAGGATGACGCCAGTGCCAGCGAATTGCCGCTGCTGGACGGGCGTTGGGGTGATGACCTGTTCAATCCCGAGACCCTTAAATTGCTGGGCGTACGCCTTGGTAGCGGGGTGGCCGCCGGCGCGGCGGCGGGTGCCGGTGTCGATCTGCTGGTCGGTGGCCTGACCCTGGGTGCTGCGGCGCTGGCCGGGGCCATTGCCGGTGGTGCATTGCAGACTGCGCGCAGCTACGGTTCACGCCTGCTGGGCAAGCTCAAGGGACAGCGGGAATTAACGGTAGATGACAGCGTGTTGCGCCTGTTGGCCCTGCGTCAGCATCAGCTGATCCAGGCGCTGGACAGCCGCGGGCATGCGGCGATGGAGCGGATCAAGCTGAGCGCGCCGCAGGAGCAGAGCTGGCGTGAAGGCAAGCTGCCGGACGCCTTGAGCAAAGCCCGGGCGCATCCGCAGTGGTCGTCGCTCAATCCCGGTGCGCGACTCAATCAGGCCGAGCGCCAGGAGCAGATCGACCTGTTGGTGCGGGAGCTTTAGGGCCTTTTCGCGGGGCAAGCCCGCTCCCACAGGGTATTGATTCAACCCGGTGGGAGCGGGCTTGCCCCGCGAAATACACTCAATGCAAAGCGCCAAGGCCTTGGCCTTGAGCACGTCCAGATCAATCACCGGCACATGCATCTCCTTGGCCAGCTCATCCCATTCGCGCATGCGCAGGCTCACCTTGCACAGCGGATCGTGCTCGAAGGCATCGGCCTCAGCCTCGCTCATCACCCCGCCCTGATACTCCAGGGTGCGCCGGCTGGCTTCGCTCAATCGCTGGTAATAGCCCGGTTTACGCAAAGTCAGATAACGCTTGGCCTCGACGTGGTATTGCACCAGCTTGGCCAGTCGCTCGCTGAAACCGCAGCGCAGCAGATAGTTGGCGCCAACCTGCTCATGGCTGACCACACCGTAGCCACCCATGTCGCCTTCGGCACCACCACAGATGTGGCCGATGTCGTGGAAGAACGCCGCCAGCACCACCTCATCATCAAAACCTTCATCCAGCGCCAGCTGCGCCGCCTGGGACATGTGCTCCAGCTGCGACACCGGCTCGCCGATATAGTCTTCATCACCATGCTGCTGGTACAGGGCGAATATTTCGCTGACAACCTGTTCGGCCGTTCTCATCGTTATCCCCTCAAGCGCTTTCGTTGAACAGTCGAGCGATATGCCGCTCGGCCAGGGCCGGTCCGACGCTCATGCCGACGCCACTGTGCATCAGCGCCGCGCTGATACCCGGCGCCACCTGCAACAGCG
Source organism: Pseudomonas alkylphenolica (assembly GCF_000746525.1). Classification (NCBI taxonomy): domain Bacteria; kingdom Pseudomonadati; phylum Pseudomonadota; class Gammaproteobacteria; order Pseudomonadales; family Pseudomonadaceae; genus Pseudomonas; species Pseudomonas alkylphenolica. The sequence goes on along the minus strand of NZ_CP009048.1, from coordinate 260,863 downwards.
AAAACGGTCCGCGACCGCCAGAACCATAGACGCCCTGCCAGCGTTCGACCACCTCGATCCGGCCGCCGAGGGTGTGCTCGGCCAGTTCGATCATCCAGTTGTCGACCTGTTCGGCATTGAACGGCGCGGCATCGCTGCCATAGGCGTGCGAGTCGCCGATGATCAGCTCGCCATGGGGCGTGGGGCTGATCAGCAAGTGAATGCCATGCTCCATCAGGTGCGGACTGTCGCTAAGCAATTGCGTCTTGAGGGCCTGGGCCTGAGGCAGGTCGGCGAAGGCGCCGTAATGCACGCAGCTCAGCCCGGTCAGCAGGGCATGCTGCAAGTCCAGTTTGAAACGCGGGCGGGCACGCAGCATCTGCAAGCGGCAGACCTGTGGTTGCAGCTTGGCGATGGGTTCGGCGAGCAGGGTCTGATAATCATGCCCGGAACAGACCACGATCTGCGTGGCGCTGAAGTCGCCTGCGGTGGTCGAGACTTTGCCTGGTTCAATATCGCGAACCAGGGTGGAGAAATGAAACTGCACATCCAGTTCCTGCTGCAGGAAGCGGATCAGTGTGGGGATGGCTTCACGGGAGTACAGCTGCTGGTCGTCCAGCCCACGCAACGCCGCGCGGTGGTGCCGAAACTGGCCACCGTAAAGATCGTTGAGGGCAGCACCTGACAACAGCTCGACCTTGTAACCGTGCTCTACGGCCCGTTCGGCGCAAAAGGCTTCGAGCAGTTCCTGTTCAAGGGCAGTACGGGCGAAAAATAGCGAACCATTGCTCTTCAATTCGAAGCCGGCCTGACGCGACCAGTGCGCCCAGATTCCGCGGCTGGCCTTGGCCAGCTCCAGCATTTCACCCGGTGGCTGGCCGGTGACCAGCGCCTGGCCGAAGTTGCGTACCGAGGCACCCAACGGGGTAGCGGTGCGTTCGAAAACACGCACCTTGAGGCCGCGCCGGGCGGCGGCGTAGGCATGGGACAGGCCTAGAATGCCGGCGCCGACGATTAGTAGATCGGTCATTGGGATCTCCTTGAGGATCGCGGGGCAAGCCCGCTCCCACCGGGACTGTGTAATCCCCTGTGGGAGCGGGCTTGCCCCGCGATGCGGTCTTACTGCTGCGCCACCTTCTCCGACTTGCCGTCATAGCGCTTGCGCCATTCAGCGAGGATGCTGTCGCGGTTCTGCGAGGCCCAGGCAAAGTCGTTCTTGATCAAGCGCTGCTCGTAGTCGGCCGGCAGCTCGGTCTGCGGCTTGGCGATACCCGGCTGAGCGAGCACAGCAAAGTTTTCCTTGTACAGCTCCATCGCTGCCGGGCTTGCCGAGAAATCGGCCAGACGCTTGGCGGCATCTTCATGCTTGCTGCCCTTGAGCACGGCGGTGGCTTCGATTTCCCAGCCCAGGCCTTCCTTCGGCAGAACGATGTCCAGCGGCGCGCCCTGACGCTTGAGCTGCACGGCCGGGTATTCAAAGGAGATACCGATCGGGAACTCACCGGCCGCCGCCAGCTTGCACGGCTTGGAACCGGAATGAACATACTGGCCGATGTTCTGGTGCAGGCCGTCCATGTACGCCCAGCCCTGCTTCTCGCCAAAGGTCTGCAACCAGGCGCTGACATCGAGGAAGCCGGTGCCGGACGATGCCGGGTTCGGCATGACGATCTTGCCCTTGTACTCAGGCTTGGTCAGGTCCTGCCAGCTCACCGGCTTGGTCAGGCCCTGCTTCTCGGCTTCGATGGTGTTGAAGCAGATGGTCGCCGCCCAGACGTCCATACCGACCCAGGCTGGTGGATTGGCGGCATCGCGGTAGTTGCCGCCGATCTTGTCCAGATCCTTCGGTGCGTAGCTTTGCAGCATGCCCTGCTGGTCGAGGATCGCCAGGCTGGAAGCGGCCAGGCCCCACACCGCATCAGCCTGCGGGCGGTCTTTTTCGGCCAGCAGCTTGGCGGTGATGATGCCGGTGGAATCGCGTACCCACTTGATCTCGATATCCGGGTTGGCCTTTTCGAAGGCCTGCTTGTAGCTCTTGAGTTGTTCGGCTTCAAGCGCGGTATAAACCGTCAGCTGGGTGTCAGCGGCAGTGGCCTGCAGACTGAACGCAGTGAGGACGGCAGCGGCAAGAGCAAGTGGCTTGAACATGATGCGGTTCCTTTGAACGGTACGAGGGATGGGTAAGGCAATCACTGGCCCGGCGCGCGCTGGCGCCAGGCTTGGGAACGTTGCAGCAGGCCGCGCGAGGCCCAGGCCAGGAGCAGCGAAACGCTGGCGCTGGTCAGCAGGATCAGGGTCGACATCGCCGCCGCGCCGCCGACATTGCCGGCATCGTCCATGTTCAACACGGCGACGGCGGCTAGGATGGTGTCCGGGCTGTAGAGGAAGATCGCCGCCGACACCGTGGTCATCGCCGACACGAACAGGTAGCGGATGATGTCCAGCAGTGCCGGCAGGCAGATCGGTACGGTGACCCGCAGAAAGTGCCGGTACAACGGCGCCTTGAGCGACAGCGCAGCGGCTTCGAACTCACCGTCGAGCTGGCGCAGGGCGGTGGTCGCGGTCATGTTTGCGGTGGTCAAATAGTGAGCAATGGTGCACACCACCAGCAGCGCCATGCTGCCGTAGAACACATGCAGCGGGTTGCTGGTCAGGTTGAAGAAGAACACGTAGCCCAGGCCCAGAACCAAACCGGGTACCGCCATCGGCACGAAGCTGAGCAAGCGCAGCAGCAGATTGAGTGAACGCTGGCCCTTGGTTTTTTCCATCAGGTAGGCGCCGGTGAATATCACCGCGCTGCCGATCAATGCGGTGCCCAGCGCCATGGTCAGGCTGTTGGTGTAAGCCAGCCAGCCACCACCCGCGGTTTCATCGAACTGATAGTGCTTGAGCGACAAGGTCATGTTGTACGGCCAGAAGGTCACCAGCGACGAGTACACCGCCATGCCCACCACCAACAGCAACACCGCACAGACCGTCAGCACCACAGCCAGGAACCAGGCATCGCGACGACGCGACGGCTGCGGCACGAACACCTGGGCACGACCGCTCATGGCATCACCCTGACGACGACGCAACCAGGCATCGACGGCGAAGCTGAGTAGCGCCGGCACCAGCAGGACCATGCCGATCAACGCACCGCGACCGAACTGCTGCTGACCGACCACCGCCTTATAGGCTTCCAGAGCCAGCACTTGATAGTCGCCACCGACCACCACCGGCACACCGAAATCGGTGATGGTCAGGGTGAACACCAGGCAGAACGCCGCGAACACCGCCTGACGGGTCGCCGGCCAGGTGATGCTGTGGAAGGCGCGCCAGGGACCGGCACCCATGCTCGAAGCAGCATCGAACAAGCGCGCATCGGCCAGCGACAGCGCCGACAGCAGGATCATCAGGGCATGTGGAAAGGTGTAGATGGCCTCGCCGAGGACAATGCCCCAGAAGCCATAGATATTGTCGCTGAGCAGCCCGCGCAGCAGCCCCTGGTTGCCGAACAGGTAGACCAGGGCAATGGCTGGCAACATCGACGGCGCCAGCAAGGGCAGCAGCGAGATGCCGCGCCAGATGCGCTTGCCGGGGATCAGCGTGCGTTGCAAGGCGTAGGCGAACAGGTAGGCCAGCGGCACGACAATCGCGGCGACGCTGAGAGAAACTTTGAGGCTGTTGCCCAGCAGCCAGTGAAAGTTGGCGCTGGCAAACAGTTCACGTGCGGCGACCAGACCACCGCCCTGCCCGGCATCGCTGCTGAAGCCGCGCCAGAAAATCGCCAGCAGCGGCATCAACACCGCAACCGTCAGCAGGAGCAGCAGCAACCATTTACCGCCGACCACGAACAGTCGATCACCCAGTGAAGCGCCGGAACGCTGTGCTGCCTTCGCCTGCGCGATCGGCATGGCCATTGGCGCGGCCATCTCAGGCAAACACCTGCAGGCTGCGCGGCGGCAGGGCGACCCAGATGTCCTGCGAACCCAGGCGCGGCATCGACTCGGGCGCGACCTCGGCCAGCAGCGCGTGACCCGGCAGCTCGTTGAACTCGAAACTCATGCGGCAGCGGTTACCGAGGAAGGTGATTTCGCGCACCCGCGCCGGAAACAGGTTCTCTTCATGCACCGGCGGATTGACGCTGATCGCTTCAGGACGGCAGAACAAACGACCGCTGCGCGCCTGGCCGGCACCGTCGGCCAGACGCATGTTCAAGCCGCCGACCTGGGCGTGGCTGTCGGTGTGGCGCTGGAACGGCAGCCAGTTGCCCTGGCCGACGAACTCAGCCACGAACGGCGTAGCCGGTTTGTCGTAGATTTCCTGGGGCGTAGCGTATTGCTCGACCTGACCGTTGTTCATCACCGCAATGCGGTCGGCCATGAGCATGGCTTCGTCCTGGTTGTGGGTGACCATCAGGGTGGTGATGCCCAACTGGCGTTGCAGCTGGCGCAGCTCGGTACACAGGTGCTCGCGGACGCGGGCGTCGAGGGCCGACATCGGCTCGTCAAGCAGCAGCAACGAAGGTGCCGGAGCCAGGGCACGCGCCAGGGCTACCCGTTGCTGTTGGCCACCGGAAAGCTGGCCGGGGTACTTTTTCTCGCTGCCGGTCAAACCGACCAGCTCAAGCATCTGCGCCACCCGCTGGCGCACTTCGTCACGACCGCTGCCGGCCAGGCCATAGGCGATGTTGGCCTCGACCGTCAGGTTCGGGAACAGCGCATAGGACTGGAACAGGATGCCGTAGTCACGGGCCTGGGGCGGCAACTCGGAGATATCGCGGTCGCCGATGTACAAAGTGCCTCGGTCCTGGCGTTCGAGGCCGGCGATGCAGCGCAGCAGTGTGGTCTTGCCACAGCCGGACGGGCCGAGCAGGCACACCAGTTCACCGGCGGCGATGTCGAGGGAGACATCCTGCAGGGCGGTAAAGGCGCCGAAGCGCTTGTGGATACCGCGCACTTTCATCTGTGCGCCTGGGTTTGCGACCGGAGTGTTCATGGCAGGACCTCATCGAACGAATGAGGGCCATGCTAGGGAGGTAATGCGAAGGTTCTGTGGCTGGGAAGCAAAAGATGGTGATAGTGGTATAGGCAGATTTGGGTGTAGTTCGTTTAAAAGCATCGCGGGGCAAGCCCGCTCCCACCGAGACCACTAACCTCGGTGGGAGCGGGCTTGCCCCGCGATGCTTCAAATCTCCACTGCCGACACTTCCTGCGCCAACCCCAAAAAAGCCGCAGGCAAACGCGCCTGCCTGCGTTCCTTCAGGCAATACAGGTACTCATGCATCACCGGAGCATTGTCCAGGCTCAACACCCGCAGCTCAGGGTTATGCGGCACTTCATGACGGGCAATGATGCTGATGCCGATGTTGCGCAACACCGCTTCACGGATCGACTCGCGGCTGCCGATCTCCAGCATCGAACCGACCTTGACCCCGGCCTCTTCCAGCATCTGCTCGGTCAGTTTGCGTGTCGTCGAGCCTTGCTCGCGTACCAGCAGGCAGTGCCCGGCCAGTGCCGACAGCGGCAGCGATTCACGGCTGGCCAACGGATGATTGCGATGCACCGCCACCACCAATGGATCAGTGCCCAACACCCGCCGCACCAGACGCGCATCTTCCAGCAGCTGCGAGGAAGCAGCCAGGTCCACGCGGTAGTCCTCCAGCAACTCCAGCACCTGCTGGGAGTTACCGATTTCCACCGAAACCTCCACTTGCGGCAAACGCTCGCGAAAGATCTTCACCAGATCGAGGATGTAGTACGGCGCGGTGGCAGCAATGCGCAAACTGCCCTGGCCCTGACCACTGTTGCGCAGGAAGAACTCGATATCGGCCTCCTGCTGCAACAGAGTCTTGACCATCGGCAGCAGCCGCGCGCCGTCATCGCTAAGGGTCAGGCGCCGACCGCCGCGGTAGAACAGCTCCACCGCGTACTGGCTTTCCAGGTTGCGGATCTGCGTGGTCACGGTCGGTTGGCTGAGCCCGAGTTTCTTCGCCGCCAGGGTAATGCTGCCCAGGCGGGCAACCATGTAGAAGGCTTTCAACTCGGAACTCAACATACATCCTCTATTTTCGCAGCAGGCGCAGGCCGTTGAAGACCACCAGCAAACTCACGCCCATGTCGGCGAACACCGCCATCCACATGGTTGCCATGCCGGCGAAGGTGATCGCCAGGAAGACCGCCTTGATCCCCAGCGCCAGCACGATGTTCTGGGTCAGGATCGCCGCGGTCTGACGCGAGAGCCTGACGAAGGCCGGTATTTTGCGCAAGTCATCATCCATCAGCGCCACGTCGGCGGTCTCGATCGCCGTGTCGGTACCGGCGGCAGCCATGGCAAAGCCGATCTCCGAGCGCGCCAACGCTGGAGCGTCGTTGATGCCGTCGCCGACCATGCCGACCCGGTGCCCTTGGGCGTACAAATCTTCAATAGTCTTGAGCTTGTCGGCCGGCAACAGGTTGCCATGGGCCTGGTCGATACCCACTTGAGCGGCAATGGCTTGCGCAGTGTGGGGATTGTCGCCGGTGAGCATGACAGTCTTGATACCCAGCTCATGCAGTTCGGCAATCGCCTCGCGGCTGCTGTCCTTGACGGTGTCAGCCACCGCGAACAGGGCCAGCGGGCCGGATTTATCGAGCAGCAGCACCACGGTCTTGCCCTGACGTTCCAGGGCATCGAGCTGTGCTTCGAGCTGTGGCGAGCACAGGCCGAGCTCTTCGACCAGGCGATGGTTGCCCAGGTGGTACAACTCACCGTCCACTTCGCCGCGCACACCACGACCGGCCAGGGCTTCGAACGCCGATACTTCACTCAGGGCCAGTTGCTGCTTGTTGGCATATACCGCAATGGCACGCGACACCGGGTGGTCGGATCGGTCAGCCAGGCTGGCAGCCAGCGCCTGGGCGCGGCCTTCGAACAGCGGATCAAGCACGACATGATCGGTCTGTACCGGCTTGCCGTGGGTGATGGTGCCGGTCTTGTCCAGCGCCAGAAAATCGAGCCTGCGCCCGCCTTCCAGATACACCCCGCCTTTGACCAGAATACCTTTGCGCGCCGCCGCGGCCAGACCGCTGACGATGGTCACCGGAGTGGAGATCACCAGCGCGCATGGGCAGGCCACTACCAGCAACACCAGGGCGCGGTAGATCCAGTCGAACCAGGCACCGGCCATGAACAGCGGTGGTATCACTGCAACCGCCAATGCAAAGGCAAACACCGCCGGGGTGTAGATACGCGAGAACTGGTCAACGAAACGCTGAGTCGGTGCACGGGCACCCTGGGCCTCTTCCACGGCCTTGATGATCCGCGCCAGCGTCGATTGCCCGGCAGCCGCCGTCACCCGGTATTCCAGGGCACCGGCTTGGTTGATGGTGCCAGCGAAAACCTTGTCGCCCGGGCCTTTTTCCACCGGCAGGCTTTCACCGGTAATCGGCGCCTGGTCGATGCTCGACTGGCCACTGACCACCTCGCCATCCAGGCCGATACGCTCACCGGGGCGCACCCGCACCAGCGCTCCCAGCGCTACCTGTTTGACCTCGACTTCACGCCATTGGCCATCGCTCTGCTGCACCGTGGCCATGTCCGGGCTCAGTTGCATCAGCCCGCCAATCGCATTGCGCGCCCGGTCCAGCGAGCGCGCTTCGATCAACTCGGCGACGGTAAACAGGAACATGACCATGGCCGCTTCCGGCCACTGGCCGATCAGCACGGCGCCGGTGACGGCGATGCTCATCAGCGCGTTGATGTTCAGGTTGCGGTTCTTCAGGGCGATCCAGCCCTTTTTATAGGTGCCCAGGCCACAGCTGAGGATCGACACCAACGCCACCAGCGCCACCACCCAGGAAGGCGCCAGCTCGGCGAAGTGAATGCCCTCGGCGGCAATGGCCGCAAGCCCGGACAGCGCCAACGGCCACCAGTGCTTTTTCCCCGGAGCCGGAGGCGCGGCAGGTTCTTCGCTGCTTTCGGTCAGTGGCTCGGCCTGCATGCCCAGCGAAGCGACCGCCTGCTCGATAGCCAGGGTATCGCCATGGGTGTGGCGAACCCCGAGAATGCGGTTGATCAGGTTGAACTCCAGCTGCTCGACGCCTGCCAGCTTGCCCAGTTTGTTCTGGATCAGGGTCTGTTCGGTCGGGCAATCCATGGCCTCGATACGAAAGCGGCTCAGGCGCGCATCGCCACTGGCCGCTTCACTCAGTTGCACCAGAGAGGGTGCAGCATCGTGGGAGCAGCAGCTGTGGGTATGCTTGGCATGGTCATGACTGGCGTGATCGTGGGTGTCTTTACCCGGGGTATGGCTGACAGGCTGGTTCATGGGTTCATCCTTAAATGTCCTGTTGCCAAGTGAACACCCTGTAGCCACTATAGGGTCAAGCAACCTGCCGAGGTATTTTCAGATGAAGATCGGAGAACTGGCCAAAGCCACCGACTGCGCAGTGGAAACCATCCGTTATTACGAGCGGGAAAACCTGCTGCCGGAACCGGCGCGCAGCGAGGGAAACTACCGGATGTACACCCAGGCCCACGCCGAGCGCCTGACCTTCATCCGCAACTGCCGCACCCTCGACATGACCCTGGAAGAAATCCGCAGCCTGCTGCGCCTGCGCGACAGCCCGGACGACCAGTGTGAAAGCGTCAACGCCCTGATTGACGAGCATATCCAGCACGTCAATGCGCGAATCGAAGGGTTGCAGGCGTTGCAGGCGCAACTGCTGGAACTGCGTCAGCATTGTCATTCCAAGGAAGTGCAGTGCTCGATCCTCCAGCATCTGGAGGTCAATGGTGCGGTGACGGCGCCGGAGGCGGAGCATTCACATGTAGGCAGAAGCCACGGCCACTGACGAAAAACCACCCGGTGGGAGCGGGCTTGCCCCGCGATGCGATGTGACTGACAGACCGCTATCGCGGGGCAAGCCCGCTCCCACCGAGGTTGTCGTACTCCCGGAATCAGCAAGAAAGCTTCAGATTTGGGTACTTTCGGAACTATCCTACGCACGCTGCCGTGTTTTCTCTATTGTTGAGAAAGTGCATCAGGGCTAGTTTCCTCGGGTCGTCCATATTGGCGACCGGGTGTGAGAGCCCGCCCTGACCTATTGGCAGCGTTGTCATGGCAGCCGTGCGCGGGCAGACTTTTGTCTGGCCGGGTTCCTAGGTCTTCGGTCTCTCACCCCGCGTGCGGCTGCCACCCTACTCCTGTGAGAGGGACTGGGAGGTAGCTCCTGTCTGATCCTAGGAGTTACGCCATGAAAAAGATTGTCCCAGACCCACCAAATTCCCTCATCACCACCCCCTACCTCTCCATCCACAGCGACCTCATCCCCCCAGACTCCCTGGCCTTCGCCAGCGAACTTCTCCGCGGCATCCACGAAACCACCGACGAATTCTGCCGCGCCCACGCCAATGAACCCGGTCAGGGCATGCTGGTGAATGTGCTGCATTCGGCCGAGATGGCCAGGGCGCTGGTCGAGCATGCGCTGAGCAAGCTGCAAGGAGTCCAGCCATGAGCATGGAGACCGGCAAGACGGTAGGTGTGGTGGATTTCATCCGCAGCGAGCAATCACCGATGGGGCTGTTTCGTATTGCGCCGGGCGTGCCGTGTGACTACGCGCTGGAGCAGGCTTCAACCGTGATGGGTTGTGTGCACAAGCTGATCGAGGCGGGGCTGCTGGATGAAGACGGCGAGATGATGTGGGCCGCTTATTTTCTGAACGAATTCGCCAAGGCGATCATTGATGATGTGGGGCTGGGGTTGAAGAAGGCCTGACCCCTCCGGTGGGAGCGGGCTTGCCCCGCGATGCGATGTGACTGACAGATCGCTATCGCGGGGCAAGCCCGCTCCCACTGGGTAGCCAGTTGTTGCTACAACGGCAGTGATCAGACCGCCATCGGGGCGGTCATCGGCGCATGGTGCTCGTAACCTTCAAGACTGAAGTCACTCGGCTCGACCTTCTCCAGCCACTCCGGCTCGTACACACCCGTCTTGGCATACTCAGGCACACGATCATTGATCACCAGCTTCGGTGCCGCCAGCGGCTCGCGCTTGAGCTGTTCGTTGAGCATGTCCAGGTGGTTCTCGTAGACGTGCGCATCACCGATGAAATAGGTGAACCAGCGCGGCGTGTAGCCGGTCAGGCGGCCTACCAGCGACAGCAGTGCGGCGCCTTCGGTGAGGTTGAACGGTGTGCCCAGGCCCAGGTCGTTGGAACGAATGTAGAGGGTCAGGGAGATTTCCTTGGTCTCGACATTCGGGTGGAACTGGTACAGCAGGTGGCACGGCGGCAGGGCCATTTCGTCGAGCTGCGCGCAGTTCCAGCCGTGGAACAGGATGCGGCGGCTGCCCGGGTCTTTGTGGATGGTGTCGATGCACTGGCGAATCTGGTCGATGGCCTTGTACAGCACCACAAAGGCTTCGCCGTCTTCTTCAGCTTCGGCAATCTTCTGGAAGCCCTGGCTCTGCGCCAGTTCGATCGCGGCCGGGTTGCTCAGCGGGATACGCTTGTAGGCCGGCCACTGGCGCCATTGCACGCCGTAGATCTCGCCGAGGTCGTCATGCCCCTGGCGGAACGGGTTGGCCAGCCACTGGGCGTTTTCGTTGGCATTCTGGTCCCAGACCTTGCAGCCCAGTTCACGGAACTCGCCGGCATTTTTAACACCACGCAGGAAGCCGACCATTTCACCGATGGCCGACTTGAACGCCAGCTTGCGGGTGGTAATGGCCGGAAAGCCTTTCTGCAGGTCGAAGCGCAGCATGGCGCCAGGCAGGCTGATGGTGCGGATACCGGTACGGTTACCTTGCAGGGTGCCGTTTTCGATGACGTCGCGGACCAGATCTAGATACTGTTTCATGGCTTACCTGTAGCAAAGACGGCAGGGGATCGCCCTGCCGTGGAAAATCAAACGGCGGCCTTGGCCGTGGGTTTGCGGTTGTAGGCCCACCAGATCAGGAAGATGCCACCGACAATCATCGGCACGCAAAGCAACTGACCCATGGTCAACCAGCCGAAGGCGATGTAGCCAAGCTGGGCATCGGGTACCCGCACGAACTCTACGATGAAACGGAAGATGCCGTAGAACAGCGCGAACATGCCGGAAACGGCCATGGTCGGGCGCGGTTTGCGCGAGTACAGCCAAAGGATCAGGAATAATGCCACACCTTCCAGGGCGAACTGGTAGAGCTGCGACGGGTGACGTGGCAACTGGGCCGGATCGCTGAACGGCGGGAAGACCATGGCCCACGGCACATCGGTAGCCTTGCCCCACAGTTCGGCGTTGATGAAGTTGCCGATCCGTCCGGCGCCCAGGCCGATCGGCACCAGCGGCGCGACGAAGTCCATCAGCTCGAAGAACGACTTGTTGTTGCGCTTGCCGAACCACAAGGCCGCGAGCATTACGCCGATGAAACCGCCGTGGAACGACATGCCGCCCTTCCACACTTCGAAGATCAGCGTCGGGTTGGCCAGGTAGGCGTGCAGGTCATAGAACAGCACATAGCCCAGCCGTCCGCCGACGATTACGCCCATCGACAGCCAGAACACCAGGTCCGAGAGCTTTTCACGGCTCCAGGTCGGGTCGAAGCGGTTCAGCCGCCGCGAGGCCAGCAGCCAGGCGCCGCCGATACCAACCAGGTACATCAGGCCGTACCAGTGAATTTTCAGCGGTCCCAGGGCAACGGCCACGGGATCTATCTGCGGGTAAGGCAGCATGGTGACTCCTCTCGTTAAAGCAAAAAGCTTAAGCCCACGCAGAACAGCAGCGCGGCGAACAGCCGCTTGAGCAGGCGTGGCGACAGTTTATGCGCCAGACGCGCGCCGAAGCGGGCAAAAAACATACTGGTCAGGGCGATCCCCAGCAGCGCGGGCAGGTAGACAAAGCCCAGGCTATGCGCCGGCAGGTGCGGGTCGTGCCAGCCCAGCCAGATGAAACTCAGGGCGCTGGCCACCGCAATCGGAAACCCGCAAGCCGAGGACGTTGCCACGGCCTGCTGCATCGGCAGGCTACGCCAGGTCAGAAACGGCACGGTCAACGAGCCGCCACCGATGCCGAAGATCGCCGAGGCCCAACCGATCACGCTGCCTGCCGCGGTCAACCCGGGCTTGCCGGGAATGCTGCGGCTGGCCTTGGGCTTGAGGTCCAGAGCCATTTGCGCGGCAATCACCAGGGCAAACACGCCGATGATCTTCTGCAGCATCGGCCCCTGGATCGCCGAAGCGGTCTTGGCACCGATACCGGCACCGACCAGAATCCCCAGGGTCATCCAGACAAAGATCGGCCACTGCACCGCACCCTTGCGATGGTGCTCGCGAATGGCATTGATCGAGGTAAAGACAATGGTTGCCAGCGACGTCCCCACCGCCAGGTGGGTCAACACCGAGGCATCGAAGCCCTGCAAGGTGAAACTGAACACCAGCACCGGCACGATGATGATGCCACCGCCAACGCCGAACAGCCCGGCCAGCACGCCTGCGCAGGCGCCCAGCAGCAAATAGAGCACGAATTCCATTGTCGCCCCCGTCAATTCAGTCCGGCATGGTAACGGAAGGGAGGCCTGCGGCTCTAGTGAAGACACATCAAGTCGATGGATCAGTCCGGGCGCTATGGGTAGAGTGGGCAAAAACACAGAGGTCCACCTATGTGTCTGATCGTTTTCGCCTGGCGGCCCGGGCATGCCCAGCCGCTGATCGTCGCGGCCAACCGTGATGAGTTCTATGCCCGTCCCAGCCGCATGCTGGGCGCCTGGGACGATGCACCTGGCGTCTATGCCGGGCGCGACCTGGAAGCAGGCGGTACCTGGCTGGGCGTAGGGCCAGCGGGGCGTTTTGCTGCGCTGACCAACATTCGCGACCCGCAACAAGCCTTGGGTGCACGATCCCGGGGCGAGCTGGTGGCGGCCTTTCTGCGCGGCGAGCTGGGTGTCGAAGCCTATCTGGACCAGGTCGCCAGCCGCAGCCAGCAGTATTCGGGGTTCAACCTGCTGGTGGGCGATAGCCGCACACTGGGTTACCTGAATGCCCGTGAGGCGCAGGTGCGGTTGCTGGGGGAAGGTGTCTATGGCCTGTCCAACGCCGGGCTGGATACGCCCTGGCCAAAGCTGGTCAAGGCCCGTGCCGGGCTGACACAGCATCTGGCCGATCCGCAGCCCGAAACCTTGCAGGCGTTGCTTGGGGATAACCTGCAGGCAGCGGACGGCGAACTGCCAGAGACCGGCGTAGGGCTCAGTACCGAGCGGCTACTGTCGAGTGTGTTTATCGCCAGCCAGAACTATGGGACGCGGGCCAGTACGGTGTTGATTGTCGAAGCGGACGGTCGGCGGCGGCTGGTGGAGCGCAGTTTCGGGCCGTTTGGCGGGCATCTGGGGGAAGTGGATCTGCAGGTTTGATGCTATCGCGGGGCAAGCCCGCTCCCACCGGGTTAGCACAACTCCGGTGGGAGCGGGCTTGCCCCGCGATAAGGCCTATAGATTCTTCGCCGACCCCGGATTGATCATCCGCGCCAGCCCCAGGTTCTTCAGGGCCAACTGCAGCGAGCTGTGGATAACTTGCGGGTTGTCGATGCCCATGGCCTGGGCCAACAGTTCCTGGGACTTGCTCAGGCTGACCTGACGCAGCATCCATTTCACCTTCGGCAAGTTGGTGGCGTTCATCGACAGGCTGTCGAAACCCATGGCCATCAGCAGCACCGCTGCCGCCGGATCACCGGCCATCTCGCCGCAGATACTCACCGGTTTGCCCTCGGCATGGGCATCGCGCACCACGTTCTGCAGGGCTTGCAGCACGGCCGGGTGCAGGTAGTCGTAAAGATCGGCAACCCGCGGGTTGTTGCGGTCTACCGCCAACAGGTACTGGGTCAGGTCGTTGGAGCCGACCGACAGGAAGTCCACCTGGCGCGCCAGCTCACGGGTCTGATAGACCGCTGCGGGAATTTCGATCATCACCCCCACCGGCGGCATCGGCACGTCGGTGCCTTCGTCACGCACCTCGCCCCAGGCCCGGTGGATCAGGTGCAGGGCTTCTTCGAGCTCGTGGATACCGGAAATCATCGGCAGCAGAATGCGCAGGTTGTTCAGGCCTTCACTGGCCTTGAGCATGGCCCGGGTCTGCACCAGGAAGATTTCCGGGTGGTCGAGGGTCACGCGGATACCGCGCCAGCCAAGGAAGGGGTTGTCTTCCTTGATCGGGAAATACGACAGCGCCTTGTCACCACCGATGTCCAGGCTGCGCATGGTCACCGGCAACGGGTGGAAGGCCGCCAGTTGCTCGCGATAAATCGCCAGCTGCTCCTTTTCGCTGGGGAAGCGCTGGTTGATCATGAACGGCACTTCGGTGCGGTACAGGCCGACCCCTTCGGCACCACGCTGCTGGGCGCGGGCGACATCGGCGAGCAGGCCGGTGTTGACCCACAGCGGCATGCGGTGGCCATCGAGGGTGATACACGGCAGTTCACGCAAGGCATCCAGGCCCTGGGCCAGCTGGCGCTCTTCCTCGACCACTTCGGCATACTGCTTGCGCAGCACGTCGCTAGGGTTGGTGTAGACATCGCCCTTGTAGCCATCGACGATCATGTCGATGCCGTCGACCTTCGAATACGGCAGGTCAACCAGGCCCATCACGGTCGGAATACCCATGGCCCGGGCCAGGATCGCGACGTGGGAGTTACCTGAGCCAAGTACTGAAACCAGGCCGACCAGCTTGCCTTCCGGCACTTCGCCGAGCATCGCCGGGGTCAGCTCTTCGCTGATCAGAATGGTGTTATCGGGATAGACCAGTGTCTGCTGCCGTGCTTCCTGCAGGTAGGCCAGCAGACGCCGGCCCAGATCCTTCACATCGGAAGCCCTCTCGCGCAGGTAGGCATCGTCCATCAGCTCGAAGCGGTTGACGTGCTCGCCCACCACCTGGCGCAAGGCGCCCTGGGCCCACTGCCCGGTCTTGATCACCTGCACCACTTCACCGCCCAGGGCCGCGTCTTCGAGCATCATCAGGTAGACGTCGAACAACGCGCGCTCTTCCGGGCGCAGCTGGGTGGCGAGTTTGGCGGACAGGCTGCGCATGTCGGCGCGCACGCCTTCCAGCGCATTGTTGAAGAGTGTCAGCTCGGCTTTGATGTCCTCAACGGTCTTGTCCGGCACCACGTCGAGATCGGCCGGTGGCAGCATGACCACCGCCTTGCCCACCGCCGCGCCGGGCGAACCTGGCACGCCAACGAACTTGGCCTCCTGGATGCCCTTGCCCTGACGGCCCAGACCACGGATCGAACCGGTGGCTTCGGCATGCGCAATTACGCCGGCCAATTGAGCGCTCATGGTCACCAGGAAGGCTTCTTCACCTTCATCGAACTGGCGCCGCTCTTTTTGCTGGATAACCAGAACCCCGACCACCCGCCGGTGGTGAATGATCGGCGCACCGAGGAATGAGGCGAAGCGTTCTTCACCGGTTTCGGCGAAGTAACGGTAGCGCGGGTGGTCGGCGGCGTTTTCCAGGTTCAGCGGCTCTTCCCGGGTGCCGACCAAACCGACCAGGCCCTCGTTGGGGGCCATGCTGACCTTGCCGATCGAACGCTTGTTCAAGCCTTCGGTGGCCATCAGCACGAAGCGGTTGGTCTCGGGATCGAGCAGGTAGACCGAACAGACCTGACTGCCCATGGCCTCCTTGACGCGCAACACAATGATCCCCAACGCCGTCTTGAGATCCTTGGCGGAGTTAACTTCCTGGACGATCTTGCGCAGCGTATTGAGCATGGCTCGGGGTCGAACTCCGTCGTCAGTCGCGCGCCAGCAGGCGCGGGGCAAGCTCTTTGAGAGCGCGGCGGTAAACCTCGCGCTTGAATGTCACCACCTGGCCCAGCGGATACCAATAACTGACCCAGCGCCAGCCATCGAACTCCGGTTTCCCGGTCAGATCCATCCGCACCCGCTGCTCGTTGGAGACCAGGCGCAGGAGAAACCATTTCTGTTTCTGGCCGATACACAGCGGTTGGCTGTGGGTCCGAACCAGACGTTGGGGTAAACGATAACGCAACCAGCCGCGGGTGCAGGCAAGAATTTCAACATCATCGCGCTCTAGCCCCACTTCTTCGTTCAGCTCGCGGTACAGGGCATCTTCCGGCGTCTCTTCAGGGTTGATACCGCCCTGGGGAAACTGCCAGGCATCCTGGTTGATCCGCCGAGCCCATAGCACCTGCCCAAGATCATTCGTCAGAATGATCCCGACATTGGGGCGAAAACCATCGGGGTCGATCACGGCAGCAACCTCGCAAACGCATGTCACGGCATTGTTCCACAAAGCCCACAATGCCAGCAACGCGCCTGTTTACCTTATGTGCACCGATGTGAAAAGTCCGTATTCTGTGGGACTTTTCAGATGTTATGCGAGTGACTTAAATGCGCCTGGCTTTATTCGATCTGGACAATACCCTCCTCGGCGGCGACAGCGACCACGCATGGGGCGATTACCTGTGCGAGCGCGGCATTCTCGACCCGGTGGCCTACAAGAACCGTAACGACGAGTTCTACCAGGACTACCTGGCCGGCAAGCTGGACCTCAATGCCTACCTGGAATTCACCCTGGAGATCCTGGCCAATACCGAAATGGCCCAGCTCGACGAATGGCATGCCGATTTCATGCGCGATTGCGTCGAACCGATCATCCTGCCCAAGTCCCTGGCCCTGCTGAAAAAGCACCGCGATGCCGGCGACAAGCTGGTGATCATCACCGCCACCAACCGCTTCATTACCGGGCCGATTGCCAAGCGCCTGGAAGTCGAGACGCTGCTGGCTACCGAATGCGAGATGGTTGACGGTCGCTACACCGGTCGCAGTACCGGTGTGCACTGCTTCCGTGAAGGCAAGGTGACGCGTCTGAATCAATGGCTGGAAGACAACGGCTTTAGCCTGGAAGGCAGCTATTTCTACAGCGATTCGATGAATGATCTGCCGCTGCTGGAGCAGGTGGCCAATCCGGTTGCCGTCGATCCGGACCCGAAGCTGCGCGCCGAAGCGCAAAAGCGCGGTTGGCCTGTGATCAGCCTGCGCGATTGATCGCCGCTATGGGAGCGACTGCTCGGTGGGAGCGGGCTTGCCCCGCGATGCGATGTGACTGAACAACCGCAATCGCGGGGCAAGCCCGCTCCCACCGAAGCCCGCATGATCAGACCGGCTTGGCGCCCATCAGGCCGGCGATAGCGATAAAACACACACCACTGAACAGCGCCAGCGCCAGGGTGAACTTCGGATTACCCGCAGTCGGCGCCGTGCGCAGGCGATTGACCCGCGCCAGCAGCCAGAACCAGCTGAACGCGCCGAAGGTGTAGATCACACTGGAGCCCAGCACCCAAGTCTGGCCCAGTGGCCAGCCGATCAGGTGCACCAGCCACCAGCCGGTGAACGGCATGCTTACCAGGCAGATACCCATCAACAGCCAGACAAACACCAGCGGCCGCTGCATCAGCCGGCTCGCTGCTGCCGTGTCGCCCTTACGGCGCGCCAGCCAGGTCCAGATCGCCAGACCAAGGGCACTGCCGAGCAACAGCACGGTGGCCGAGATGTGCAGGACCTTGAGCGTAGTCAGGTATTCCATGTCATTGCTTCCTTGTGAGCTGTCCTGAGCTTAGCTGCTCAGCCCAGGAACAGCCGGTACGCGGGGTTATCGGTTTCATCCCAGTACGGATAGCCGATCTTGGCCAACGCGGCAGGCACCAGATGGCGCTCATCATCCGGGACTTGCAGCCCCGCCACCACGCGACCATCGGCCGCGCCATGGTTGCGGTAATGGAACATCGAGATGTTCCAGCGCCCGCCGAGCTTGTTGAGGAAGTTGAACAACGCTCCGGGACGCTCCGGGAACTCGAAACGCAGCACCAGTTCGTCACTGACCCGCGCGGCATGGCCACCGACCATGTGACGGATATGCAGCTTGGCCAGTTCGTTGTCGGTCAGGTCGAGTACCGGGAAGCCTTGCTCGCTCAGGCTGTGGATCAGCGCACTGCGCGGATCGGTGTCCGGATGGGTCTGCACGCCAACGAAGATGTGCGCTTCACCATCGGCATGGTAGCGGTAGTTGAATTCGGTGATCTGACGCTTGCCAATCGCCTCGCAGAACGCCTTGAAGCTGCCCGGCTGCTCAGGGATGGTCACGGCAATGATGGCTTCGCGGCCTTCACCCAGCTCGGCACGCTCGGCAACATGGCGCAGGCGGTCGAAGTTGACGTTGGCGCCCGAGTCGATTGCCACCAGGGTCTGGCCGTGGACGCCATTGAGTTCGACGTACTTCTTGATCCCTGCCACGCCCAGTGCACCGGCAGGTTCGGTGATCGAGCGGGTATCGTCGTAGATATCCTTGATCGCCGCACAGATCTCATCCGTACTGACGGTCACCACTTCATCCACATAGGTTTTGCAGATGTCAAAGGTGTGCTGGCCGATCTGCGCTACGGCCACGCCATCGGCGAACAGCCCGACCTGCGGCAATACCACGCGCTCACCCGCGGCCATGGCGGCCTGCAGGCAGTTGGAGTCATCTGGCTCGACACCGATCACCTTGATCTCGGGACGCAGGTATTTCACGTAGGCGGCGATACCGGCGATCAGGCCGCCGCCGCCCACTGGAACGAAGATCGCATCCAGCTGGCCCGGGTGCTGGCGCAGGATCTCCATGGCCACCGTGCCCTGGCCGGCAATGGTGTGCGGATCGTCATAGGGGTGGATATAAACGAAGCCCTTTTCGTCGACCAGCTTCAGCGAGTAGGCCAGCGCTTCCGGGAACGAGTCGCCGTGCAGCACGACCTTGCCACCGCGCGAGCGCACGCCTTCGACCTTGATCTCCGGGGTGGTCTTGGGCATGACGATGGTCGCCTTGATCCCCAGTTCTCGCGCCGCCAGCGCCACGCCCTGGGCATGGTTGCCGGCCGAGGCGGTGACCACGCCACGGGCCAGCTCCTCTGGGGTCAGCTGGGCGAGCTTGTTGTAGGCACCGCGAATCTTGAAAGAGAACACCGGCTGCAAGTCTTCACGCTTGAGCAGGATGTTGTTGCCCAGGCGCTTGCTCAGCTGGCCGGCGGTCTGCAACGGGGTTTCGACGGCAACGTCGTAAACGCGCGAGGTGAGGATCTTCTTGACGTACTGTTCGAGCATCGGGAAAGCATCACTGAGCGGTTGGGCGGGGCTGGAAGTCTACCCCAGCGCCTTGTCGGGCGACCACAGCAAGTCCGTGGTTTTAGCCGCTATACTACGCGCCTTCACGATACTCCTCCCCGCTTCGGAGCCCGCATGACCCAGGACCAACTCAAACAGGCTGTCGCCCAGGCTGCTGTCGATTTCATTCTGCCCAAGCTCGACGACAAGAGCATCGTCGGCGTCGGCACCGGCTCGACCGCCAACTGCTTCATCGACGCCCTGGCCCAGCACAAGGCTGCCTTCGATGGTGCCGTGGCCAGCTCTGAAGCAACTGCCGCACGCCTGAAGGGTCACGGTATTCCGGTGTATGAGCTGAACACCGTCAGCGACCTGGAGTTCTATGTCGACGGCGCCGACGAGAGCGACGAGCACCTGAACCTGATCAAAGGCGGCGGCGCAGCCCTGACCCGCGAGAAGATCGTTGCCGCTGTGGCCAAGACTTTCATCTGCATCGCCGACGCCAGCAAGCTGGTGCCGGTGCTGGGCGCCTTCCCGCTGCCGGTCGAAGTGATCCCGATGGCCCGCAGCCATGTGGCGCGCCAGCTGGTCAAGCTGGGCGGCGACCCGGTCTATCGTGAAGGCGTGGTCACGGACAACGGCAACATCATCCTCGATGTGCATAACCTGCAGATCACCAACCCGGTGGAACTGGAAAGCCAGATCAACGCCATTGTCGGCGTGGTCACCAACGGTTTGTTTGCGGCACGGCCGGCGGACCTGCTGTTGCTGGGGACTTCTGAAGGGGTCAAGACTCTCAAGGTCTAAAAGCATCGCGGGGCAAGCCCGCTCCCACTGTGGGAGCGAGCTTGCCCCGCGATGAAGCTTACTCGGTCGGTTTCTTGAACACGTAAAACAGGTTCGGCTCGCTGACCAGGTAAATGGTCCCGGCATCGTCCATGGCAATGCCTTCAGCCTGCGGCACGCTCTGCTTCAGGCCCTGAAAACCCTTGCGCAGTGACAGACTGCTCAAGGGTTTACCCTTCACATCCAGCTCCAGCACCAGCTGCGACTCATCCGACAACGCCAGCAGATGGCCGCTGCGCTCATCGAACTGCAAGCTCGACAGATCGCGCACAAACAGCCGTGAATCACGCTTCTGGTCCTGCACCACATGCACCGCATAAGGCTGCTCGGGGTTTTCGTGGGGGAAGCCATGCACCTCGTAAATCAGCATCGGGTCGCGCTCCTTGGCCACGAACAGGCGCTTGCCCACCGAGTCGTAAGCCAGGCCCTCAAAGCCCTTGTTGCCGTTCAGACCGATCCCCAAGGTCAGTTGCTCGGCATCCTTGGCATCAAGCAATAGCGTGTTGTCGTTGAGCTGCACACGAATCAGGCGTTGCTCACGCTCATCGGTGATCACATAACTGCCGGGGCCGACGTATTCAACCGCCTCGGGATCGCCGAAACCGGTGAGTGGTATCCGCCGCAGTACGCGCCCGTCCAGCGTCAGCTCAATCAACTCAGAACGCTGATTGGTCACGGTGAACAGGCTGTTGCGGTCCGGATCGAAGGTGAGTGCGGAGATATCGTCATTCAGCCCTTCGAGGGGCTGTGCCTCGATCGCCACGCGATACTGGTCCAGACCGATGCTCAGCTCGGAGGGCTGCCACCAGGTCTTGAAATTGAACCAGCCGCGTTCGAACAAGCGGTAATGCTGCCCCGCCGCTGCAAGCACAAGCACAGCCAGCAGGCTGACAACCAGGAAAATCAGAGGCAGGCGGATGTAGCGACGCATTCAGGAGAACTCTATAGATGACAGCCTGAATCTAACCACACTCAACTGAAGCCAAGCTTAAATCCTGATCAGGGCTTTTTAAAACGGTAGAACAGGTCTGGTTCACTGACGATGTACAGGGTGCCCTGCTCATCCATGGCCACACCTTCGGCCCGCGGAATGCGCTTGTTCAGACCGTTGAAGCCGCCCAGCAGGGTCATGAAGCTGACCTGCTCGCCGCTCTCATCCAGCTCCAGCAACATATTGGAATCGGCAGACAGCACCAGCATATGCCCGGTACGCGGGTCGATGCCCAGGGCCGAGAGGTTGCGCAGGTCCAGTTCTTCGTTTGGCAACGGCTGCTTGTCACCGGCCAGCGGGCTATGGCCATCGCTGTTCCAGGTGAACAAGGCCGGCGGACGCTCTTCGCCAAGGACAATACGTTGCTGGCGAGGGTCCCAGGCTATCGCCTCGAACGCCTTGTTCTGGTTCTCCGACGGGCCTAGATCGTACTGCGGGAAATCAGCGATATTCAGGGAACGGGTATCGGCAGTCAGGGTAACAATGGTCAGCGAGTGATCACGTTCATCGACAATCGCCAGCCGTCCACCTTCAAGTACCGCCACACCTTCAGGGTTGCTCCAGCCTTCCAGCGGCATCTTGCGCAGCACATCACCTTCAAGGTTCAGCTCGACCAGGAAGGGGTTTTTGCCCATGACGGCGAACAGGGTTTTGCTGACCGGGTTGTAGGTCAGGTCGGAGGCTTCGTCATCTTCCATGCCCGGCAATACTTTGGCATCGATATCGACCTGGTAGTCCGGCAACCAGATGCTGGCTTGCTGCTCCGCCGGGGTCTCAAAACGCTCCTTCAGCCACAATAGCCCGCGATCATCCCAATGCATGGCAATCGCCACGCCATAACCGATGATCGCTGTCGCCGCCAACCAGGTCGACCAACGCAAGGCGAGCCCACGCTTTCGCGCAGACGGCACGGATTTACCGGATGGAACGGGAGTGGCCATGGGATCGCTGCTCTTTTTTGCCAGTTAATAACACATTACCGGCACGTTCGCAGAGCCAGATCCGCAAACATTATCCGGATTGTTTGTGAAAAAAATGACAAAAGCCGACAGCGCGCAGGGCAGCCAGTGTGACTGGCTGCCCTGACGGGTTACAACACTGTGCTTTCGAAGCGGCTGACGCCAGGCAGCTCCAGCACCAGCTCATCGCCCGGATTGAGCGGGCCGACACCCACTGGCGTACCGGTCAGAATCACATCACCGGCCTGCAGGCCGAACTGCGAAGCCATGTGCTGAATCATCGGCACGATCGGGTTGAGCATCAGCGCGCTGTTGCCGTCCTGGCGCACTTGGCCATTGATGGTCAGGCGAATACCGATATCGGCCAGGTCTTCGAAGGTGCTCCCGGCGACAAAGGGTGCCAGCACACAGGCGCCGTCGAAACACTTGGCACGCTCCCATGGCAGGCCTTTGTCCTTGAGCTGCGCCTGCAGGTCGCGCAGGGTCAGGTCCAGGGCCGGCGCGAAACCGGAAATGGCGTCGAGCACCTCTTCTTCGCTGGGCGAGGTAGACAGCGACTTGCCCAGCAACACGGCAATTTCCGCTTCGTAGTGCACCGAACCGCGCTCGGTCGGGATCTTGAAGCCACTATTGACCGGCACCACACAGCTGCCCGGTTTGATAAACAGCAGCGGCTCGGTCGGGATCGGGTTGTCCAGTTCTTTGGCGTGCTCGGCATAGTTGCGCCCGATGCACACCACCTTGCCCAGGGGAAAGTGAATACGCGTGCCGTCTACATACTGGTGCTGATAGCTCATTACCGACTCCTGGCGCTATTGGAAGCTCTTATGCCTTTGACTTACTCGACAGCGAAGATTTTGCCCGGGTTCATGATCCCGTTCGGATCAAACACCGCCTTCACCGCTTTCATGTATTGAATTTCCACGGGCGAGCGACTGTAGGTGAGGTAATCACGCTTGGTCATGCCCACCCCGTGTTCGGCTGAAATCGAGCCGTTGTACTTCTGCACGATCTCGAACACCCACTTGTTCACCGTAGCGCACTTGGCAAAGAACTCGTCCTTGCTCAGGTCATCGGGTTTGAGGATGTTCAGGTGCAGGTTGCCGTCGCCGATGTGGCCATACCAGACCACTTCGAAATCCGGATAGTTTTCTGCGACGATCGCGTCAATATCCTTGAGGAAAGCCGGTACTTTCGACACGGTGACCGATATGTCGTTCTTGTACGGAGTCCAGTGCGAGATGGTTTCGGAGATGTACTCGCGCAGCTTCCACAGGTTCTGCAGCTGTTGCTCGCTCTGGCTCATTACGCCATCGAGCACCCAACCCTGCTCCACGCAGTGTTCGAAGGTAGCCAGGGCGGCGTTGGCCACTTCCTCAGTGCTGGCTTCGAACTCCAGCAGGGCATAGAACGGGCACGGCGTTTCGAACGGCGCGGGAACATCGCCACGGCCCATGATCTTGGCCAGGGCCTTGTCAGAAAAGAACTCGAAAGCCGTCAGGTCGAGCTTGTCGCGGAAGGCGTGCAACACCGGCATGATCGAGTCGAAATCCGGCGTGCCGAGGACCATCGCGGTGAGGTTGTTCGGCGCACGATCCAGACGCATGGTCGCCTCGACCACAAAGCCCAAGGTGCCTTCGGCGCCGATAAACAGCTGACGCAGGTCGTAGCCCGTGGCGTTCTTGATCAGGTCCTTGTTCAGCTCCAGCAGGTCGCCGGTGCCGGTGACCACCTTCAGGCCGGCCACCCAGTTACGGGTCATGCCGTAGCGAATCACTTTGATTCCGCCAGCATTGGTGCCGATATTGCCGCCAATCTGGCTTGAACCTGCAGAAGCGAAGTCGACCGGATAGTACAGGCCCTTGTCTTCGGCAAAGTTCTGCAGTTGCTCAGTAACCACGCCCGGCTGGCAGACCACGCTTCGGTCGAACTCATCGAAGGCGAGGATCTGGTTCATGTAGTCGAAGGACACAACCACTTCACCATTGGCCGCCACCGCTGCCGCCGAAAGGCCGGTACGCCCGCCCGAAGGCACCAGGGCAACCTTGTGCCGGTTGGCCCAGCGCACGATCGCCTGGACCTGCTCGGTGCTCTTGGGAAACACGATGGCCAGCGGTGCTGGGGCAAAGTGTTTGGTCCAATCCTTGCCGTAAGTCTCGAGGGAATCCGCATCGGTCAGCACCTTGCCGGGCTCAACCAGGGTCATCAGCTCATCAAGCAACGCAGAATTGGTCATCGACAGAACTCTCGAACTATTCATAGTCACCCTGAGCACTCTTCACGTGCCAGGGATGGGCGTATCGGGGGGGACTCATGCTAGCATACGCCCCCCGCTGATCGAGCTTTACGCCGATGCTGCGAGAGCTTCACTTCCCTGCCATTTTTCTCCGGGACACAGGTTTACGCAGATGAGCAAGACTTCTCTCGATAAGAGCAAGATCAAGTTCCTTCTTCTCGAAGGCGTCCACCAATCCGCCGTGGACGTCCTCAAGGCCGCCGGGTATAGCAACATCGAGTACCTCACCGGTTCTCTGCCCGACGCTGAGCTGAAAGAAAAGATCGCCGATGCCCACTTCATCGGTATCCGCTCGCGCACTCAACTGACCGAAGAGGTTTTCGACTGCGCCAAGAAACTGGTCGCTGTCGGCTGTTTCTGCATCGGTACCAACCAGGTCGACCTGGACGCGGCCCGCGAGCGCGGTATCGCCGTGTTCAACGCGCCGTACTCCAACACCCGTTCGGTCGCCGAGCTGGTGCTGGCCGAAGCGATCCTGCTGCTGCGCGGCATCCCGGAGAAAAACGCTTCCTGCCACCGTGGTGGCTGGATCAAAAGCGCGGCCAACTCCTTCGAAATCCGGGGCAAAAAACTGGGTATCGTCGGTTACGGTTCGATCGGCACCCAACTGTCGGTCCTGGCCGAAAGCCTTGGCATGCAGGTGTTCTTCTTCGACCCGCTGACCAAGCTGCCACTGGGCAACGCTACCCAGGTCGCCAGCCTGAACGAGCTGCTGGGTCTGGCTGATATCGTCTCGCTGCACGTGCCTGAGCTGCCATCCACCCAGTGGATGATCGGCGAGAAAGAAATCCGCGCGATGAAGAAAGGCTCGATCCTGATCAACGCCGCCCGCGGTACCGTGGTCGAGCTGGATCACCTGGCTGCAGCGATCAAGGACAAGCACCTGATCGGCGCCGCCATCGACGTGTTCCCGGTCGAGCCGCGTTCCAATGACGAGCAGTTCGAAAGCCCGCTGCGTGGCCTGGACAACGTGATCCTGACCCCGCACATCGGTGGTTCCACCGCCGAAGCCCAGGCCAACATCGGTCTGGAAGTGGCCGAGAAACTGGTCAAGTACAGCGACAACGGTACTTCCGTTTCGTCGGTCAACTTCCCTGAAGTGGCCCTGCCGGCTCACCCGGGCAAGCACCGTCTGCTGCACATCCACGAAAACATTCCGGGCGTACTCAGCGAGATCAACAAAGTTTTCGCCGAAAACGCGATCAACATCTCCGGTCAGTTCCTGCAGACCAACGAGAAAGTCGGTTACGTAGTAATCGACGTTGACGCCGAGTACTCGGATCTGGCGCAAGAAAAACTGCAACACGTCAAGGGCACTATCCGTTCCCGCGTACTGTTCTAAGTTCTTCTAGCGACAAATCGCGGGGCAAGCCCGCTCCCACAGGTTTCCTTTAACCTGTGGGAGCGGGCTTGCCCCGCGATGCTTTTAACCCTTACTGAACAGTAACGGTAATTTTCTTCGATTCAACGCTTGGCTTGAACGGCACGTGGAACTTGTCGCCCAGCACCAGTTGCAGGGTGTGCTTGCCTGGGGTCAGGGTCAGTTCGACCTCGGTCTGCGCCTTGCCGAAGTGCAGTACTTGCGGACCGGCTGGCAGCGGCGCCTTGTTTTCCGGCAGCAGGCTGGTAGGCAATACCTGATCAGCGGTCGGCTCCTTGTCGACATCTACCAGCAGGTGGTGGTGGCCGGTGTGCGGGGTCTGGTCACCCGCTGGCTTGAGCTCCATGCCCTCGATACCGAATTTGACGGTGAAAGTCTTGTCGACCGTCGCGCCATCGGCCGGGGAAACGATGAAGACCTTGGCGTCTTTCGGCGGCTCCTGGCTCTTCAGGCCTTCGGCGGCTGCAGCAAACGCCGAAACTCCCATCAACAGGCCAACGACGGCTGCACGCGAAACTAGGCTTTTCATTCACTTCTCCTGTGATTTGCTTCTTTAACCTTGCCTGTTAAACGAAAGGCAATGGTTGGTAACCATAGATCAATTGGATCAGAACATACCCGGAAATTTGCACAGAAAATATTTCTCCGGGCGTCTAACATCCCCCTTTCGATGTTGTCCTAGTTGCGCTCGACCGTGGCATTATCAGAAAGCCGCGGCGATCTTCTTCACTGCCAATGACTTCAAGGGACTTAAATGCGCCTGACCATAGGGATACTACTTGCCGCCCTGCTTAGCCCATGGGCACATGCCGAACTGATCGATGACATGAATGACCGTGGCGAATTGCGCATTGCCGTCGAAGCCAACATGTCGCCGTTCAACTTCAAGGATGACGGCAAGCTGGCGGGGTTTGAAATCGAGCTCGGCCGGTTGCTGGCCGACGAACTGGAAGTACGCGCCGAGTTCGTGGTGACGACTCGCGACGATTTGCTGCCGGGTGTCGAGAGCGGCAAATACGACATTGCCCTGAACCAGGTCGCAGCCACCCCCGAACTCAAGGAACGTCTGGATTTCAGCGAACCCTATAGCTATTCCAGCGCCCAGTTGATCGTGCGCAAGGACGAGAAGCGCTCGCTGGCCAACCTCAGTGCACTTAAGGGCCACAGCCTCGGCGTGGTTCAGGGCAGTCAGTTCGCCGAGCAGGCGCGGAGCGTCGAAGGCGTCGATCTGCGCAGCTATCCAGACGCCAGCCAACCGATCAAGGACGTGGCCAACGAGCAGATCGATGCCGCCATCAGCGACCGTCTGCTGGTGCCTTATGCTATTCGTGACAGCCAGCAGACGGTGACCGAAGGCGCGACCGTCGGCCCGATCCTGAGCCTGGCGATTCCGTTCCAGAAGGGTAACCCGGCATTCCACAGCGCGGTGGATAAAGCCCTGCAGCGCATCAAGGCCGATGGCCGGCTCCAAGCCCTGTCGCAAAAATGGTTCGGGATGGATGCCAGCAAGCCGCCGAAGTAAGCAAAAGCATCGCGGGGCTGTGGGAGCGGGCTTGCCCCGCGATGCATTTAAAGCTGTCTCAAGGCCTGCTCTGCCGCCTCAAGCTCCAGCTCACTGAACACCTGGACCCCCTCTCGACGCAGCAAAGCGGTAGTCACCCCTTCGCCGGTGACTTTGGTGCCACTGAAGGTACCGTCATAGGTCAGCAGGTTGCCGCACGAAGGGCTACCCGACTTGAGCACCGCGATACGGATGCCATGCCGCCGCACCAGCTCCAGCGCCAACTGCGCACCGGCGAGAAACTGCGCACTGACATCCTCGCCAGCAACCGTAATCACCTGCGCATCGCCATCCAGCACAGCACTGCCCTGGCCGCCTGGGATTTCCGCCGCTGGCCGAGGCGTCGGCAAGCCGCCCGCCACTTCCGGGCACAGCGCTACGATCCGGCCTTCGCTTTGCCAGCGCTGCAACAGATCCGGGTACCCGCTGGCGCGCCCGTCATAGCGCACCGGCTGACCGAGCAGGCAGGCACTGACCAGAACCTTGTGCATCTCAGAACGGCTCGTTGCCACGACGACGGAACCAGCCGGTCAGTGACAGGCGATCGCGCTGGGCCGGCAACACCTCATGGGGTATTTCGCCGGAAAGAAACACCACCAGACACCCGCCGATCGGTTGCACGTCGTGCTCGACGTCGCCCTTGAGGGTCATGCGCAACTGGCCACCGTGTTCGGGCTGCCAGCCTTCGTTAAGGTAAATCACCGCCGAGACCATGCGCCGGTCGTCATCGCGAAATCGGTCGAGGTGCTTGAGATAGAAGGCACCCGGTTGATACAGGGCGAAATGGCACTCGAAGTCCTCAAGGCCAAGGAACAAGCCGCGGTTGAGGGCTATGCGCAAGCTGTCCATCAGCTCGAGGTAGTGGTCGCAAGGCTCGGCCTGGCCGGGCTCCAGCCACTGGATGCGATCGCCGCGAATACCCTCGCGGACCTCTTGGGCAACGCCCCGACCCACGGCTGCTGGCTCCAGCTCGCCCTCGGCGGCGCGTTTGCGGCACTCGGCCGCCAGCGCCAGGGTCAGAGACTCTGGAAGAAAGGTATTTTGCTGCGACCAGCCACGGGTGGCCAGGTCGTCGACGATGCGCAACAGCAGGGGGTCATCAGGGGATATGTGCATGTCGCGCATAGTATCCATCTGCCGCGAAATCCGACAGCGCCACTTGGCCGAGAGTATGCAATGGCTTCTCGACAAAGCCCGGCCAGGCCAAGACAATAGCGCCCTGCCGACAGGAGTCCTGAATGCGCCGTTTGTTTTTTTTGCTGATGATGATCTGTACCACGCCTGTCTGGGCAGACAGCCTCGACCAACTCTACAAGGTCGCCGGCTGGCCTGAGCAGCGCGCCCACTTTACCGATGCCCTCGATGCCGCCCAGCAGCGCTATCGCAATAGCCTGCCGCCCGCTGTTTATCAGGCATTGGTCAATAACAGTAACCAGCGCTTCCAGGCCCAGGCTGTGGACAAGCGTGCCCAGGCACAATTGCGTGCCAACCTGAGCAATCCAGGCCCTGCGCTGTCCTTCTTCCAGTCGCCGCTGGGCCGCAAGATTGTCGCCGCGGAACTGCTGGCCACCCGTCGCGACCAGCTGGCCAAGAATGCCAAGGGCTTGCCCAAGATCCAGGCCAGCGACAACCGCCTGCTGATCATCGGCCACCTGGCCCAGGCCCTGCCCGCCCGCGAAGCCGGTGCCGAAGTCAGCCTGGCGATTGCCGGGGTCGCGGCCGACAGCCTCAGCCAGATGATCCCCGGCCTGCTCGGCGGCGCTCAGGCCCAGAGCCTGCTCGACGGTCAGCGCCAGCGGCTGATGCAGCAGATCGGCAGCGAACTGAACAACACCCTGCTCTACGTGTATCGCGACTTGTCCGATGCAGAGCTGGATGAGTTCGCTACCTTTGCCGAATCGGCAGAGGGTCAGACGTACTACAAGGCTGCCCTGGCTGCGATCCGCGCCGGCCTGGCCGTCGGGCAGAACACTTCGGACCTGAAGTGATCAGCCCAGACGCTGGCCGATGAAGTCAAAATAGCGCTGACGGATCGCCGGCAGCTCGTTGGCCAGGTGATGGCGCGCCTCGGGAATCAACAGGATGTCGGGCGCGGCGAATTTCTCCTGCAGCACTTTGAGGTTGTGCGGCCAGTCCACGGTCATGTCGGACTGGCCCTGAATAATCAGCGGCCGCCGTGCACTAACCGGCGCCGCCTCGATGCGCTTGACCCACTCCACCAACGCCCCGACCCAGGCTGTCGGCAAGCACCGCGGTTGCAGCGGATCGGCTTGCAGGAACGGCAGGAAAGTCGGGTCGTTGCTGTTTTCACTGAAGCGCCGCTCGATACCCTTCACGAACGGGCGCAGCAGGTGATAGCTGAATTTCGACCAGCGCCACGCACGTGGCCGCACCAGCGGCGCCAGCAGGATCACCTGACCCTGGGCCGGGCTCTGCGCGCCACCGTGCAGCAGATGATCGATGACAATCGCCCCGCCGGTACTCTGCCCGCATAGATGCCAGGGCTGCGGCAACTCAAGGGCTCGGCCCTGCTCGAACAGCGCCTGCAGTACCTGCTGGTAGGCAGCGAAATCGTCGATGCTGGCCCGCTCGCCGCTGGACAGACCATGCCCCGGCAAGTCGCAGGCGATCACCGCGTAATCCTGATCCAGCGCCCAGTCGATCACATGGCGGTACAAGCCCATGTGGTCGTAGAAGCCATGCAACAACACCAGGGTTGCCACCGGTGCCGCTGGCAACCAGACCTGCCCGACCAGCTCGAAACCCGCCGCCTCGAAACGCCCCAGCCAGCGTTGCGCGGCAACCTTGCGGGCGGGAAAATCCAGCCCGTAGTAACGCTGATAGGCCTGGGCCTGGGTCGACAACGGCTGACGCGCCGTCATCGGCGCCAGGCTGGCGCGTAACGAGTCGGGCTGAAATGACGCAGGCATAGACGATTTCCACACAGCAAAAGCCGGATTTTGACCTGTGATATTCAGCTGTTGCCAGCAGCATGGCAAGCTAGGCGACTTTTCCCGGAAATCGCCTTCATGCTTGCGTCATCCACCCGCACCCTGCTCGGCCTGCTGATCGCCGCCCTTTGCGCCGCCGGTTTGTGGTGGGCCTACGACAGTTTCCAGAGCCGCTATCTACGCCCGTTCGATAACCAGACCGCATTGTTCTCCGGCGACCGGCTGCAGCTGCCGGCCGAAATCGCCGGGCCCGGGCCGATCCGCCTGGTGCACTTCTGGGACCCGGCCTGCCCGTGCAACGTCGGCAACCAGCAACACCTGGCGGAACTGATCGAGCATTTCGCTCCACAGGGGGTGGAGTTCTATGTGGTACAGAAACCCGGCAGCCGAGGTCAGCTGCCAGGCACCCTCAGCGCCCTCAAGCCACTGGCTGAACTGCCCGGTGCCGAACACCTGCCGGCCAGCCCTGGCGTAGCGATCTGGGATCGTCAGGGCAAGCTGGCCTACTTCGGTCCTTACAGCGAGGGGGCGACCTGCAACTCGAGCAACAGCTTTATCGAGCCGATCTTGCTGGCGCTGAGCCAGGGCCGCGCGGTCAGCGTTACCCACACGATGGCGGTAGGCTGCTATTGTCCCTGGCAGCCCTGAGGCACCCACACCGGAGCAGCCCCTGAATTCATCGCCCTTCCTTTGGGGCTATGCTATTCGCAAAAAAGCACAAGGAGTCCTGATGAAGCGCAGCCTGACCTTTCTCGCGGTGGTCATTGCCGCGGCAGCCGGCGGCGGTTACTGGTATGTGCAGGGCAAGCTGCCGCAGCGTGAAGGCGAGGTCGCCCTGACCAGCCTACAGGCCCCGGTCAGCGTGCGTTATGACGCCCGTGGCGTGCCGCACCTGCAGGCCAGCAACGAGATCGACCTGTACCGTGCCCTCGGCTATGTGCATGCCCAGGACCGACTGTTCCAGATGGAGATCATCCGCCGCCTGGCTCGCGGCGAACTGGCCGAAGTGCTCGGCAGCAAGCTGCTGCCCACCGATACCCTGTTCCGCACCCTGCGTATTCGCGAACAGGCCGAGCGCTACATCGAACGCCAGGACAAACAATCGCCCGCCTGGCTCGCATTGCAGGCCTACCTCGATGGCGTCAATGCCTGGCAGGACAGCCACCCCAAACCCATGGAATTCGATGTACTGGGCATCACGCCACGGCCGTTCACTGCCCAGGATACCCTGAGCATTGCCGGCTACATGGCCTACAGCTTTGCCGCTGCCTTTCGCACGGAACCGGCATTGACCTATGTGCGCGACCAGCTCGGCAGCGAATACCTGAACATCTTCGACCTCGACTGGAACCCTGAAGGTGCGTTGCACAGCCGCCCGCCACTGGCAGCTGCCGACTGGAAAAGCCTGGAGCAGCTGGCACTGATCAGCCAGCAAGCCCTGAGCGAGGCTGGCATTCCACAGTACGAAGGCAGCAACGCCTGGGCGCTGTCCGGCAGCCGCACCCGCAGTGGCAAACCGCTGTTGGCCGGCGATCCGCATATCAGCTTTGCCGTGCCCGCCGTGTGGTACGAAGCCGAACTGTCGGCGCCCGGTTTCAACCTCTATGGCTATCACCAGGCGCTCAACCCCTTCGCTTCGCTGGGGCACAACCGCGAGTTCGGCTGGAGCCTGACCATGTTCCAGAACGACGATGTCGACCTGATCGCCGAGCAGGTCAATCCGGCCAACCCTGACCAGGTGCGTATCAACGGCCAGTGGCAAGCGTTGACCATCACCCAGGACACTATCGCGGTGAAGGGCGAGGAGCCTGTCGCCATCACCCTGAAGCGCTCGCCACACGGCCCGATCGTCAACCAGGTGATCGGCGCCAATGCCGGGCCGACACCGATTGCCATGTGGTGGGCGTTCCTGGAAACCGACAACCCGGTGCTCGAAGGCTTCTACCAGGTCAACCGCGCCGACACCCTGGACAAGATGCGCAGCGCCGCCGCGAAGATCCAGGCCCCCGGTCTCAACCTGGTGTGGGCCAACGCCCGTGGCGACATTGGCTGGTGGGCGGCGGCGCAGCTACCGATTCGCCCGGACGGGGTAAACCCGTCGTTCATCCTCGACGGCAGCACGGCCCAGGCCGACAAACTCGGCTTTTACCCATTTAGCGCCAACCCGCAGGCGGAAAACCCGGCCAGTGGCTACATCGTCTCGGCCAACTATCAGCCGCCCGCCGCCATGCCGATTCCCGGTTACTACAACCTCGCCGACCGTGGCCAGCAGCTTGATCGCCAGCTGGCCGATGCAACGATCAAATGGGATACGCAAAACAGTCAGGCGCTGCAGCTCGACACGGCCAGCGGCTATGGCCCACGCACCCTGGCACCGTTGTTGGGGATCTTGCGAGAAGTGGCCGCGGGCGATCAGGAGAAGGAGCTGGTCGAACAGTTGGCCAGCTGGAATGGCGACTATCCGCTGGACTCGGTCAGCGCCACGCTGTTCAACCAGTTGCTCTACGACCTGGCATACGCAGCCATGCATGACGAACTGGGCGATGCCTGGTTCCAGATGCTGATCAGCACCCGCGTCATCGATGCCGCCTTGCCGCGTCTGGCTGCCGACGCCGAGTCGCCCTGGTGGGGGCTGCATGGCAGCAGCGAGCATGGTAGCCGCAGCGACGCGGTGAAACGCGCCTGGCAGGCCAGCCTGGCCCACCTGCGCGAGACACTGGGCAACGACCCGGCCGCCTGGCAATGGGGCAAGGCGCATACCTTGACCCACAACCATCCGCTCGGGCTGCAGAAGCCTCTGAACCTGCTGTTCAACGTCGGCGCTTTCGCCGCACCGGGTACGCATGAAGTGCCGAACAACCTGTCGGCGAAGATCGGCCCGGCGCCCTGGCCGGTCACCTATGGCCCTTCGACCCGGCGCCTGATCGACTTCGCCGATGCCGGGCAGGCCCTGACCATCAACCCGGTCGGGCAAAGTGGCGTGCTGTTCGACCGGCACTATGCCGATCAGGCCAAGGACTATATCGAGGGGCAGTACCACAAGGCGCAGATGGGGGTGATTCCGGCGCAGAGTACGTTGAGGTTGGTGCCCGCCCAGTAGAAAACCTGAGTTTCTGCCGACATGGCGTCTGGATAGTGGGGGATAACTCTACAACCTGCGATCTGAAGTCAGGCCGAGGGACTGCACATACTACCTCGGCCGCGGCTTTAAGCCTTATATATCAATTTTTCTTAATTGAAACCTTGCCATTAGAGAAGCTATATTCCTTCTCGCCAGAGCCGTACGTGAAATTTAAATCAGAGACCTCGAACCCGTCGCCGGACTTATTATCGATCGTAATCGTACCTTGAGAGTAACTAAGCGGAAAATCGCCTACAAGACCACCCATTACAACCCCTTTTTCTCCACCCTGCGCATCGTCAAACGTAATAATTTTAACTGGCCCGGTGTCATCGGTATAAAGATTAATCACAATCCATTCATAGATACCGGAAACGGGATCGTGATAGTCCCCTACTACCTGGTACCGCCCCCCATTATTTATACGCACGTTTTGGGCCTTGAAATTTCTCGGACCATGGCCAGGCACAGTGAGCACACCAGTGAATGTGCCAGAATACTCTGACTCTTGTTTCTTATTTTTATAAATGAAAGTCTTCCCATCGACGCCCAGAGCGTTTATTTCTCGATTTAGCTCATCTTTTGTTAAAGCACCCATTTCTCAACCCTCGCAAGTAAAAACCAGAGCAGGCATTGTTAAGTTACCTAAAAACCCGACACGTATTGCTTCACGACCAAAAACAAACATCCGCACTGTATGACACTCATAAGTATTCAAACAATGCATGCAACCTAGCCACGAGCAAATCTAGAACAGCTATCACTTATTAACAACTGACAAAAATACCAGGTACCGCTCATTTATTTGCGAGAGCAGTACTGCCCAGGTCAACACGCTTAACTGCTATCAAAGGAATATATCGAGGGGCGGTATCGCACGGTGCAGATGAGGGTGATTGCGGCTTGGAGGACGTTGAGGTTGGTACCTGGAAAGTAGGCATTATCGCGGGGCAAGCCCGCTCCCACAGGGGTAAGCACCGTCCTGTGGGAGCGGGCTTGCCCCGCGATGAGTTCAATAGATCAACCCTGCCACTTACCGCCTTCGACAATCACGCTCTCAGGCTTGGTGTCGTCGCTCAGCTCTTTGCGCACATACTGGTCATACAGCTTGAGCAGGTACTTCTGCTCTCCCAGGCGCGCCAGTTCAGCGTTGACCCAGTCACGCAGCTCGATATTGCCCTTCTTCACCGCCGGTGCGATCGGCGCTTCTTCGCCCAGTTTCTCGGCCAGCACGCGGTAACCCGGATTCTGCTTCGACCAGCTGAACAGGATCAGGTTGTCCTGGGCATAGGCATCGCCACGACCATTGGCCAGCGCTTGCAGCGACTCGGAGTTCTTCTCGAACTTGAGCAGTTTCCAGTCCGGGTGGTTCTTGGTCAGCCAGATATCGGCGGTGGTGCCGGTGGTGACGATGGTGGTCTTGTCAGCCAGGTCATCGAGCTTGTTCACACTGCTGCCTTCAGGCACCAGGGCCTGTACCGCGACGCGCAGGTTGGGGTTGGTGAACTCCACCGCCTCCTTGCGTTCCGGCGTCACGGTCATGTTGGCGAGAATCAGATCGACCTTGTCGCTCTGCAGGAACGGGATGCGGCTGGCCGGCTCAACCGCAACGAACTCGACCTTGTTCTCGTCGCCGAGCAGCGACTTGGCGAACTGGCGGCCGATGTCGGTATCGAAGCCGACATAGCGGCCGCTCTCGTCGACAAAGCCGAACGGTGGTTTGTCGGTGAACACGCCGACAATCAGCTTGTCGCGGGCCTTGATGGTTTCCAGGTAGCTGGTGGCTGGCGCCGCACCTGCACCAGCAGGCTTGGCGGGTTCTTCCGCCTTGTTGCAGCCGGCCAGCAGCGCCAGGCTGAACAGGGACAACAGCAGTTTCGAGGTTTTGGCAGTTTTCATGACAGTTCCTTTGCGGGCATTTTGGGCAGGCTTTCTACGAAGGAGAATTTCTCCAGGAACTGCTGCGCGCGTGCGGTCTGCGGGTTCGTAAAGAAGCTCTCGGGGTCGCGCTGTTCAAGGATCCTGCCGGCCTCCATGAACACGATGCGGTCGGCCACCGCGCGGGCGAAGGCCATTTCATGGGTCACGATAAGCAAGGTCATGCCGTCACGGGCCAGGCCCTGGATCACCTCCAGCACTTCCTTGACCATCTCCGGGTCGAGGGCTGCGGTGACCTCGTCGAACAGCATCACCTCAGGGTTCATGCACAGTGAGCGAACGATTGCGATGCGCTGCTGCTGGCCGCCGGAAAGCTGGCGTGGATAAGCGTCGCGCTTGTCCAGCAAGCCCACCCGCGCCAGCAGCGCTTCGGCCTGGGCCAGGGCCTCACGGCGTTCGCGCTTCTGCACCTTGAGCGGCCCCAGCAGCAGGTTGTCGAGCACGCTCATGTGGCCGAACAGGTGATAACTCTGGAACACCATACCGACCCGCTGGCGTACCTGGCGCCAGTCGGTGCGCGGCTCGAGCAGCTCTTCACCGGCCAGGCGCAAGTGGCCGCTGTGGGCGCTTTCCAGGCCGTTCAGGCAGCGCAGCAAGGTGCTTTTACCGCAGCCGCTGGGGCCGAGGATCACCACCACTTCACCGCTGCGCACTTGCAGGTCGATGTTGTTCAGCACCTGTTGCTCGCCGAAGAATTTGTTGAAGCCCTTGAACTCGATCAATGCACTCATGCGTGTGTCCAGCGGCGCTCGAGGGCGCGCGAAGCAGCCGAGAGCGGGTAGCAGATAAAAAAGAAAAACAGGAACAGCGCGCCGTAGATCAGCACCGACTCGTAGGTGCGCTCGATGATCTGCTGGCCGACCTTGATGACATCGACCACCCCGATCAGCACCGCCAGCGAGCTGGTCTTGATGATCCGTGTGTAGATGTTGATGGTCGGCGGGGTCATGCGCTTGAGTGCCTGTGGCAGCAACACATAGCCATACAACTGCCAGGCAGACAGGCCAATCGACAGGCCGGCCTCGCGCTGGCCGCGGGGCAACGAACGCAAGGCGCCGCGTACCACCTCGCCCACTTCACTGGCGCCCCACAGCGACAACACCAGCACCGCGCACCAGAAGCTGGGGATGCTCAGGGCAAAGAAAATCGGCAGGCCGAAGAACAGCAGGTACAACCAGACCAGCACCGGAATCGCCCGGAACAGCTCCAGGTACACCCGCAGCAGCAGATTCAGGCTGCGCAGGTTCAGGCTCGCCAGCACACCGTAGAGCACGCCGCCGAAAGTACTGAAGACAATCCCCAGCGCTGAGATGGCCAATGTCTGCGCGGCACCCTTGCCCAGTTGCGGCAAGGACACCAGCAGCAACTCAAGTCCCGAACTGGCCATGTTGCAGCCTCCGTTCCAGGCGGCTGAGCAGCAGCGACAATGGCAGGAACAGCAACACGCAGATCAGCGTCAGCACCGCGAGCATCTCGTAAGTCTTGTAGTACAGCGCGATGTAGCTCTTGGTGGTGTAGAGGATTTCCGGCACCGCCACCGCCGAGACCACCGTGGTTTCCTTGAGCAGGAAAACGAAGTTGGCAAACAGCGACGGCAAGCTGAGGATGCCGGCCTGAGGCAGGATCACATAACGCAGCAGTTGGCCGTCGGACAGGCCAATCGAGCGTCCCGACTCCAGCTGTGCCTGTGGCACCGCCTCGACGCCGGCGCGCAACACTTCGGTCAGGTAGGCGCCACCGAGAAAGGTCATGGTGATGATCGCGGCAGCGAAGCCGGAGATTTTCAGGCCCAGGGTCGGTAAAGCGAAATAGACGAAGAACAGCTGGATCAGCAGCGGCGTGTTGCGCGCCAGTTCCACGTACAGCTGCACCAGGCGCTGCAGGTAGGGCGTGCGGTAGACCAGGATTGCTGCGTTGATCAGCGCCACCAGCAGTGAGGTGGCAATGGCGATCAGGCCGACCTGCAGGGTAACGCCGACGGCTTTGAGAAACGCCGGTAGCGTACTAAGGACAAAAGCGACATCGAAACTCATGAGAGGATCTCGGACCGGCCCGAGGGTAAACGGGCCGCTCTACACAGGGGTTGTCAGTGCGGGTGAGCACAATGACTAAGACTCTAAAGGTATAAAAACAAATATTTAAATACCTTTATTGCATATTGATATCACCCAAACAGCTAACCAGTTTTTCCTGCGCACAAAGCAACTGTGGGAGCGGGCTTGCCCCGCGATCGCGTTGTGTCAGGCACATTGCAATCGCGGGGCAAGGCCCGCTCCCACAGGAGGTGTATCAGTTGTTGCTTAGAACGCCGGCAGTACCGCGCCGCTGTATTTCTTCTCGATGAAGGTTTTCACTTCCGGGCTGGTCAAGGCTTTGGCCAGTTTCTGGATCGCGTCGCTGTCCTTGTTGTCTGGACGGGCGACCAGGAAGTTCACGTACGGCGAGTCGGAACCTTCGATGACCAGGGCGTCTTTGGCCGGGTTCAGACCGGCTTCCAGCGCATAGTTGGTGTTGATCATGTCCAGGTCAACCTGGTCCAGAACGCGCGGCAGCATGGCCGACTCAAGCTCGCGGAACTTCAGTTTCTTCGGGTTCTCGGCGATGTCTTTCGGCGTTGCCAGGGCGTTTTTCGGATCCTTCAGTGTGATCAGACCAGCCTTCTGCAATAGCAGCAGGGCACGGCCGCTGTTGCTGCCTTCGTTAGGGATGGCAACGGTAGCGCCGTCTTTCAGCTCGCTCAGGCTTTTAACCTTCTTCGAGTAACCACCGAAAGGCTCGACGTGGACGCCGATGACCGTTTCCAGGTGAGTGCCTTTACCCTCGTTGAAGTTCTTCAGGTACGGCAGGGTCTGGAAGTAGTTGGCATCCAGACGCTTCTGGTCGACCTGCACGTTAGGCTGCACATAGTCGGTGAACACCTTGATCTCAAGGTCTACACCTTCTTTGGCCAGGGTCGGCTTGATCAGCTCAAGGATTTCAGCGTGGGGCACCGGGGTGGCGGCAACCACCAGTTTCTCGCCGGCGTGGGCGAAACCTGCAACCGACAGAGCGGCCGCCAGAGCAGTGAACAACAGAGCCTTTTTCATGCGCAGTCCTTATTCGAATACAGGGCCATCGATCGACGGCAAATCAGGTTGCCAGCCATTTGCTAGCTGGCTTGGAACGGACAATACCGAGATTTTTTATACCGGAACAATATCTTTTATTTCGCTGCTTATTCCATTTTAACCACGAAGCTGCGCCGGATTACCCGGCGCCTTGCGCCAGACGCAACAAAGCCTGTTCCAACAGGCCCTGCAGGGCGCTGCGCTCATCGGCAAGCGCCCGCTGGCACAGCTGATCAAGCTGACTGGTCAGGGCTTGCAGCGGCGTTGGCAGGTTCAAGTGCCGGGGCAGAATCTCTTCGCCACTGCTGACCAACAACGCAAAGTGAATGACGTTCTCCAGTTCTCGGGTGTTGCCCGGCCAGCTATGAAACTCCAGCACACGCTGGGCGGCCTCACTGATCAACGGCACCGGCAGGTTCAGCCGCGGGCTGTAGATACCGACGAAATACTCGGCCAGCGGCAGGATATCGCCGACTCGCTCGCGCAAGGCTGGCAGCTCCAGATGCCCTTCGCGTAGATAGTGGTAAAGCCGCTTATGGAACTTGCCGGCGCTGACCGCCTCGCCCAGGTCGATACTCGACGCTGCGACCAGACGCACATCGACTGGGTTGGGTTGCTGGGCGCCGACCCGGGTGACTTCACGGTTTTCCAGGGCAGCGAGCAACTTCGCCTGAATCGCCAGCGGCAAGTCGGCGATTTCGTCCAGGTACAGGGTGCCGCCATTGGCCGAGCCGAACCAACCGGCCCGGCTGCTGGCAGCGCCACTGTGAGCACCGGCGCTGTAGCCAAACAGCTCGGCATCGGCGTAGGTCGGGCTGATCGCCGCGCAGTTGACCGAAACGAACAGGCCGGCGCGATCACTGGCGCGATGAATCTGCCGGGCCAGCAGCTCCTTGCCGGTACCGGTCTCGCCGCGGATCAGTACCGGCAGCGCCAATGGCGCCAGCAGTTCCAGCTCCTCACGCAATTGCCGCGAGCGCGGGTCGACGAACACCAGCGCCTTGGCGCGGATGCTCAGCGGGCTCTTGTCCAGCTCAGGGAAGGTCAGCAGCGGCTGACCGAAGGTGTCGTGATTACTCATGGCAAACTCCCGCCCGAAGCACCTGGGGCCGGGCGTTGGATCAGGATAAGGTCAGCGCCTGGGGTTCAGGCGCGGCGAAGGGCGTGTTGTTCCAGACGGTTCTGCAGGCGGTACAGGTAGGCGAAGCCCTGCTCCCAGCGGCGATGCCCGGACTTGACGTTGATATGCCCGGCCCCGGCCAGAAAACCCACCTCGGCGCCCCAGGCTCGCGCCAGCTGCATGGCGCGTGGTGCACTGATTGCCGGATCGTTGTCGGAGCTGACCACCTGGCTCGGGAACGGCAACAACTGCTGGGCAATCGGCGCGAAGTTGCGCAAGGCTGGCGAGCACGTCGGGCGCTCGACATCAGCTGGCGCTACCAGCAAAGCGCCGCGCACACGACGCAGCAGGCTGGCACTGGCTTGTGCAGCCCAATGGGCGACGGTGATGCAGCCCAGGCTGTGGGCAATCAGGATCACCGGCGAATCGTCAGCGGCCACGGCCTGTTCCAGAGCCGCCACCCAGTCGTGGCGCTGCGGCGTCACCCAGTCGAGCTGTTCGACCCGCGCACTGTTGGGCAGCACTTGCTGCCAGTGACTCTGCCAATGATCTTCTGGCGAACCTTGCCAGCCCGGCACAATCAGGTAACGAATCGACGTGTTGCGCATGGGGACGCCTCCTGCTGGGTTTGCGTGCTTGAGGCCAAGTATAGGGAGGTGGTTATATTCGTAAAGGAATAAGAAGATATTTATTAATAACCAAACTATCAACTTCTACCCCGGTGGGAGCGGGCTTGCCCCGCGATGGCGGCTTGTCAGTCACATCGCATCGCGGGGCAAGCCCGCTCCCACCGGCAAAAAAAAGGGACCACCCCCTGCCCAGGAATGGCCCCTGAAGACTTGCCTGAGGTGTGTTGCTCAGCGGGCGGTGATCACCGACAGCTTGGTAATCCCCGCACGTTCGATCGAGGCCATGGCGCGCGCCACTTCCCCATAATTCACGCCATCGTCGGCCTGCAGCTGCACACGCAGTTCCGGATCCTTGGCCTTGGCGGTCTGCAGGCTGATTTCCAGCAGGTCGGGCTGGATCTCATCCTTGTTGATGAACAGTTTGCCGCCGCCATCGATGCTCACCACCAACGGGTCTTTCTGCTCCACCGGCGCCACGGCTTCGGTCTTCGGCAGGTTGATCGGGATGGCGTTGGTCAGCAGCGGAGCGGTGACGATGAACACCACCAGCAACACCAGCATCACGTCGACCAGCGGCGTCACGTTGATCTCGCTGAGTACTTCGTCACTGTCCTGGGTCGAGAAGGCCATATCAGGAAGCCTCCTTCACTTTTTGCGCGGTGCTGCTGGCCGGCTTGTAGGCTGTTGGGTGCACCAGCACGCGGAAGGCGCTCTTCTGCGCCAGGCTGTAGAAGTCGTGAGCGAAGTCATCGAGATCAGCAGCGGTCAGCTTCAGGCGCCGCAGGAAGTAGTTGTAAACCAGCACCGCCGGCACCGCGACGGCGATCCCCACACCGGTGGCGACCAGCGCCGCACCGATAGGGCCGGCAACGGTTTCAAGGCTGGCCGAGCCCGCCGCGCTGATGCCCTTGAGGGCTTCCATGATGCCCCAGACCGTACCGAACAGACCGATGAACGGCGAGGTACTGCCGATACTGGCGACCACCGCCAAGCCGCTTTCCAGCGAGCGTCGCTCACGCACGATCTGCTGGCGCAGGGCGCGCTCCAGGCGGTCCTGATGGTTGATGGCCTGGCTCAGGTCGCTGGCCTGACCGGGCTCGCCAACGGCAATGGCGGCGTAACCGGCCTGGGCCACCCGGGCAGCCGCGCCTGGCTGGGTTTCGCTCAGTTGCGCGGCGACATCCAGGCTGGAAGCGGCCCAGAAGTGTCTGTGGAAACGCTTGTCCTGGTTTTTCAGACGGACAAACTGCACACCTTTGATCAGGGCCAAACCCCAAGTGATGACAGAGAAGCCCACCAGCAGCCAGATCACCGCGCTTTCGATGGATTCGAGGGGGGATGCCAATAACGTCATGATCAATACTCTCTCTGTTAGCGCGAATTAGTGGATCTTGAATTCGATCGGCACACTGACCCAGCCGTCCACGGCCACCTCACCCTGCTTGGCCGGAACGAAGCTCCAGCGTTTGACCGCTGCCAGAGCGGCGTCGTCGAGCTGCTGGCGGCCACTGCTTTTTTGCAGCTGAATCTCACCGGGTTTGCCGCTGGCCAGGACATGCACGCGCAACATCACCGTGCCTTCCCAGCCGCGCCGGTGGGCCAGCGCCGGGTACTCCGGGGCCGGATTCTTCAGGTACCCGGCGCAGGCGGCGTCGGTGCGGCAACCGGTTGCGGTGGCGCGAGAGGCTGCTCGACCGCCTTGGGCGCAGATTTGGGCTGCGGCTTGGCCACGGGTTTTGCCACAGGCTTGGGTTTGGGTAGCGGCTTGGGTGCAGGTTTTGCCGCCAGCTCATCGACCACCGGTGGCGGTGGCGCGACCACGGTAGGTGGTGGCGCAGGCGGTGGTGGCTCGACTACGGGCGGCGCTGGCTGCGAAAACTCGATGGTCATTGGTGGAATTTCCGGCGGCACCACCGGCAGCACCGGCGTTGGCGTCTGGCTGAGCCAGTAGGCAACGCCACCGTGCAGAACCAGGGCGAAAACCCCCAGGAGGATTTTTTCCCGGCGCCCCAAGGCGCTTTTCGGCGTGCGCTGAAGACGTTGGTGCGCCAAGGGGACACGGTGCGGTCGGCCGAGATCGACCAGCTCACCGCTCGGCGTCTGGCGCCAAAGCACATTGAGCGCGGTAGCGGCGGTCTGGACATTACCCATTGATCAACTCCTGGGATCGCTATGTGTTTCACCGAAGGCAGCTCATTTGCCTTCGCTGTGTGGATCATCACTGCTGCCGGCTTATTTCTTAAAGTAATCTTTAAAGTTATGAATAGAACTTAAATGAATAACCAAAACCAACCTCTCGCTCTACCCCGCGCCATTCAAGGGCTTGGCCCAATCGCCGGGTTGACGATGCCTGCCGCGCATGAAAAGTATTCAGGGCAGGCATCGAAAAACCGTTCTCAGAAGTCGTAACGACCGGTCAGGCCCAGCGTTTTCGGTGTGCCCACCAGGCCTTCATAACCACCGTTGGCAGCGCTCCAGAGGGTGGTGTAGTAGGTCTTGTCGAAGGCGTTTTTCAGCCACAGCGAGACGTCCCACTGGCCCTGACCGAGATCGCCGCGCAAGCCGGTGGACAGGTTGACCACGGCGTAGCTGGGGATCTGTGCGAAGTCGGAGTCCTCAACCGTGCCCACTGCCTTGGAGCGGAAGGCATAGCTGGCGGTGACATAGGGCTGCAGGCCGTTGTCCAGATCCCACTGGTACTGGCCGTTGGCATTGCCGATCCATTTCGAGGCGCCGACCACCTGATGCCCGGTGAGGTCGCAGGAAGCCGGTGCCCCTGGCTGCAAGGCGACTTCCGGGGCGCACGGGGCGTCTTTGTAGGACAGGTAACGCACATCGTTGTAGGAGCCGTTGAGGTTCAAGGTCAGGCCGCGGATCGGTACCAGGGTGCTCT
Organism: Pseudomonas alkylphenolica; assembly: GCF_000746525.1. Taxonomy (NCBI): domain Bacteria; kingdom Pseudomonadati; phylum Pseudomonadota; class Gammaproteobacteria; order Pseudomonadales; family Pseudomonadaceae; genus Pseudomonas; species Pseudomonas alkylphenolica. Next base: position 217,998 of record NZ_CP009048.1, on the reverse strand, counting down.
CCACTTCGACCCCGCGCGAGCGCACGGAACCTGCGTTGGTCAGGTACTGCACACGGTTGGCTTCGTCGTAGGCGTTGGTCTGGTAGCCATGCACTTCGGTCCAGAACAGGTTGGCGTTGAGCTGCAGACGGCGATCCCAGAGGGTGCTCTTCAGACCCAGTTCGGCATTGTTGGCCCGCTCGGTACCGACCAGCAGCGAGTCGGCACCGGCCACCGGCGCGGTCGCCACCGTCAGGTTGACGCCGCCGGACTTCTCGCCATGGGACAAGGTGGCATAGCCGAGCAGATCATCGGTAAAGCGATAGCTCAGGTTGAGCAGGCCCGAGGGGCTGAAGGTGTACTGGTTCAGATCACCCGAGTCGTACGCCCCCACCCGGCCCTGACGGACAGCGGCCGCAGCGCCGCTGACAGCAGCACCGCCGACGGGGGCTGCGCGATCGACCCAGGCGCTTTTCTCTTCATAGGTGCCACGGATACCGGCGGTGAAGTCCAGGCGCTCGGTCAGGTGCCAGGTGCCTTGGCCGAACAGGGCAAAGCTGTCGGTCTCGATATGGCCCTTGCCGAGCGTGGTGACATTGGCCAGGGCACCGGCCGGGGTGCCATTCCAGATATCCGCCTGGGGACCGTAATAGACGAAGGATTTGTTATCCAGATCGGAACCGAAGTAATAGGCGCCCAGTACGTAGTCAAAGAAGCCACCGGTGGGTGACGCCAGGCGAAATTCCTGCGAGTACTGCTTGTCGCGCACCGAAACCCCGGAGTTGAACGCCGCAGGCACGTTCAGGCCCTCGTCGTTGCGCGGGGTGAAGTCCCACCAGCGGTAGGAACTGACAGACGTGAGGGTGAAATCGTTGTCCAGGGTCCAGTTGGCCTCAAGCGAGGTCCCACCCTGGAACACCGTGACCTGTTGGTCGCTGTCCAGGTTGACCTTGCGCGTGCTGCCATCGATCAGCGTGGCACCTGCCGCCTTGGCCCGGGCTTCGTAGCGATTGACACCGTTGATGGTCGGCCCGGTGCTGTACAGCAAACGCGTGCCGGCACTGGAATCCTCTTCGTTGTAGTCGCCGATCCAGCGCAGGTTGAACTGCTCGCTGGGCTTGTATAGCAGCTGACCACGAAAGCCCTGGCGCGAACCGCCATTGAGGGTATGGCCGTCGAACTCGTTCTTGATGTCGCCGTCGCTGCGGGTCCGGTAGGCCGAAATGCGCCCGGCCAGCGTCTCGCTCAAGGGCCCGGACAGGGTGCCCTTGGTCTGGAAGTAGCCATCCTCGCCCACCGAAGTTTCGATGCTGCGCTCGGGGGTAAAGCTCGGTGCGCGGGTGCTGATGTTGATCACCCCGGCGGTGGTGTTCTTGCCGAACAGGGTACCTTGCGGACCGCGCAGTACTTCCAGTTGCTCGATGTCCATCAGGTCGAACACCGCCATGCCCGGACGGCCGAGGTAGACGTTGTCCAGGTACAGGCCGACGCTGCCTTCCAGGCCATCACTGGCAGGGTTGTTGCCCAGACCGCGAATCGACACGCTGGACTGGCGCGCATGCATGTAGGCAACGTTGACGCTCGGCACCAGTTGCTGCAGGTCTTGTATGCGGTACACGCGCTGGGTTTCCAGCGCCTGGCCATCGATCACACTCATCGGTGTCGGCACGTCCTGGGCACTCTCCTCGCGACGCCGGGCGGTCACGGTGACGGTCTTGAGCTGGCTGTCGCTGGCTTTCACCGCAGTCTGTTGCGGTTCGGCGGCCTGGGCCGGCAACCAGTGCGTACTGCCGGCCAGCAGCAGGGCCAGGGGCAGGCGCTGGAGCCGCCGTGAAGAGAGAGGTGCAAGGCGATGGGTCGGGCTCATGGGCGGCTCCTGGCCAGGAATGCATATTCCTGTTAGCTATTTATTTATTAGTTGAAATAGATTTATCGAATAGGAGATGACCTTTATAAGGAGTGCGGCAGAGGTAGGGCAAATGCCTTTGGCCGATACTTTTTATGAGAAAAATGCATATGCCGCGCAGGCGTGAACGAGCACCTAACGCGTGCTAGATGTGGTGCTTGTTGGGGGTTCAGGGAGGGGAAATGCGATCGCGGGGCAAGCCCGCTCCCACAGGTGTTTTACATACCCTGTGGGAGCGGGCTTGCCCCGCGATTGAGGATGACTCAGATATTGGCGACTTTCTGCCAGACCTTGGGCTTGAAGAACAGGGTCTCGCCACGCGCCAGGCCACTCAGGCTGTCATGGTCCTTGACCACTTCAGCCTCGATCAGCTCGCTCTGCCCTTCGACCTTCAAGGTCACCCGGGTAGTTGCGCCCAGCGGCCGGATATCACGTACTTCAGCCGCATGATGCCCCTCAATTTCATGCCGCGACAGCGACACTTCATGAGGCCGGAACAGCACGTGGTGACCTTCGCTCAGGTGCAGGCGGTTGGAGTCACCGAGGAAGTGGTAAACGAAATCACTGGCCGGGTTTTCGTACACCTCGCCCGGCGAACCGATCTGCTCGATCACGCCTTTATTCATCACCACAATACGGTCGGCAACTTCCATCGCCTCTTCCTGGTCGTGGGTCACAAACACCGACGTCAGGTTGATATCTTCGTGCAGACGCGCCAGCCAGCGGCGCAGCTCTTTACGCACCTTGGCATCGAGGGCGCCGAACGGCTCGTCGAGCAGCAGCACCTTGGGCTCAACGGCCAGGGCGCGCGCCAGGGCGATACGCTGGCGCTGACCACCGGAAAGCTGCTCGGGATAACGGTCGCTGAGCCAGTCGAGCTGAACCATGTTCAACAGCTCATGGACCTTCTCGGCAATCTTGCTCTCGCTCGGCCGCTCGGCCTTGGGCTTCATGCGCAGACCGAAAGCGACGTTGTCGAACACGCTCATGTGGCGGAACAGGGCGTAGTGCTGGAACACGAAACCGACGTTGCGATCACGCACATCGTGACCGGAAACATCCTCACCGTGGAAAACGATATTGCCCTGGTCTGGGGTTTCCAGCCCGGCGATGATCCGCAGCAAAGTAGTTTTGCCGCAACCGGACGGACCAAGCAGCGCCACCAGCTCACCGCTGTGGATATCCAGGTTGATGCTGTCCAGAGCCTGGAAAGCGTTGAAGCGCTTGCTGACGTTACGAACTTCGATCGACATGAATTATTCCTCCGCTGCGCTATGGCGCAGACGGTTAATACGGTTCTCGCTCCACTGCTTGAGCAGCAGGATGAAGAGCGCCAGGATCAGCAACAGGCTGGCGACGCTGAAGGCCGCAACGTGGTTGTATTCGTTGTAGAGGATCTCGACGTGCAGCGGCAAGGTGTTGGTCACCCCGCGAATGTGCCCGGAAACCACCGACACCGCACCGAACTCACCCATCGCCCGCGCGGTACACAGCACCACACCGTAGATCAGGCCCCATTTGATGTTGGGCAGGGTCACGTGCCAGAACATCTGCCAGCCGTTGGCGCCCAACAAACGCGCAGCCTCTTCCTCTTGAGTGCCCTGCTCCTGCATCAGCGGGATCAGCTCACGGGCGACGAAGGGCACGGTGACGAAGATGGTCGCCAGAACAATGCCCGGCAAGGCGAAGACGATCTGGATGTCGTGGTCCTGCAGCCACGGCCCGAACAGGCCCTGGGCGCCGAACATCAGCACATAGACCAGACCTGCGATCACCGGCGATACCGAGAATGGCAGGTCGATCAGCGTCACCAGGATGCTCTTGCCACGGAAGTTGTACTTGCTCACGCACCAGGCGGCGCTGACACCGAACACCAGGTTCAGTGGCACCGAGATAGCCACGGCGATCAGGGTCAACTTCAGGGCCGACAAGGCGTCAGCCTCGAAGATCGCTTCAAAGAATGTTCCCAGGCCCATTTTCAGGCCCTGGGACACCACGATAACCAGCGGCAGCAGCAGGAACAGGGCGAAGATCAACCAGCCGAGACTGATCAGGATTCGCCGCGAGGTCGAGCTGCCACGGCGGGCGGCGTTGGCCGAAGCGGCCGCGCCAAGGGTAGATGCAGACATGGACGTGGCCTCCTTCAAGGGGTTTCGATGCGCCGCTGCAGCAGGTTGATCAGCAGCAACAGGATGAAGGAAACCACCAGCATCAACACGCCGATGGCAGTGGCGCCGGTGTAGTCATACTGGTCGAGTTTGACCATGATCAGCAGCGGCAGGATCTCGGTTTTCATCGGCATGTTGCCAGCGATGAAAATCACCGAGCCGTACTCACCGACACCGCGGGCAAAGGCCAGGGCAAAACCGGTCAGCCAGGCGGGCAACAGCGCTGGCAGCAGCACGTAGCGAAACACCTGCAGCGGTTTGGCGCCCAGGCAGGCCGCGGCTTCTTCGACTTCCCGAGGGATGTCGGCCAGTACCGGCTGCACCGTTCGCACTACGAACGGCAAGGTCACGAAGGTCAGCGCCAAGGTAATGCCCAGCGGGGTGTAGGCGATCTTGAAACCCAGGTCAGTGGCGAACTGGCCGACCAGACCCGCCGGCGCGTACAACGCGGTCAGGGCAATACCGGCCACGGCGGTCGGCAGGGCGAACGGCAGGTCGATCATCGCCTCGATGATCTTGCGTCCCGGGAAGGTGTAGCGCACCAGCACCCAGGCCAGCAAAGTGCCAATGATGCCGTTGATGATGGCGGCGCAGAGAGCAGTACCGAAGCTCAGCTTGAGCGCGGCGAGCACACGCGGTGCACTGATGATGGCCCAGAACTGCTCCCAGGTAAGCTGGGCGGCATGCACGAACATGGCCCCCAGCGGTATGAGCACAATCAGACTGAGGTACACCAAGGTGTAGCCCAGCGTCAGCCCGAAGCCGGGTATGACAGGGGAGATACGACGTGACATAAAGGTCCCTGGTTGAACGCAAGAAGCCCGGGACGAATCCCGGGCCCATGCTGGCTACTGAATGGCGATTATCCTGACGGCCATGCCTCACTGAGCCGTGTAGATCTGGTCGAACACACCGCCATCGTTGAAAAACTTGGGTTGGGCAGTTTTCCAGCCACCGAAGTCTTTGTCGATAGTTACCAGATCCAGTTTCGGGAACTGCTTGGCGTATTCGGCAGCAACTTTTGCGTCACGCGGACGGTAGAAGTTTTCTGCGGCGATTTTCTGTCCGGCCGGGCTGTACAGGTGCTTGAGGTAAGCCTCGGCGATCTGCTCGTTCCCCTTCTTCTGGGCATTCTTGTCGACCACCGCTACCGGTGGCTCGGCGAGGATCGACAACGACGGCACGACGATTTCGAACTTGTCGTTGCCACCGTCTTCCTTGAGGGCCAGGAACGCTTCGTTTTCCCAAGCCAGCAACACGTCACCCTGACCGTTGTTGACGAAGGTGATGGTCGAGCCACGGGCGCCGGTATCGAGTACCGGTACGTGCTTGAACAGCTCCTTCACGTACTCCTGGGCCTTGGCTTCGCTGCCACCGGCTTTCAGGCCGTAGGCCCAGGCGGCAAGGAAGTTCCAGCGCGCACCGCCGGAGGTTTTCGGGTTCGGGGTAATCACCGAAACATCATTCTTGATCAAGTCGCCCCAGTCCTTGATGCCTTTGGGGTTGCCCTTGCGCACCAGGAACACGATGGTCGAGGTGTAGGGTGTGCTGGCTTCCGGCAGGCGGGTCTGCCAAGTGTCCGGCAGGGACTTGCCGAGCTTGGCCACTTCGTCGATGTCGCCGGCCAGGGCCAGGGTCACCACGTCGGCGCGCAAGCCGTCGATCACCGCCCGGGCCTGCTTGCCCGAACCACCATGGGACTGCTGGATCTTCACTTTGTCGTCCGGGTGAGCCTGCTGCCAGTGCTTGACGAACTCGGCGTTGTACTGCTGGTACAGCTCCCGAGTCGGATCGTAGGACACGTTCAACAACTCGTAGTCCTTGGCGATGGCGGAACCGGCAAACACGGCGCTGGCGAGTGCAGCCAGGGCATAACGGCGGATGGACATGGTGAAGCTCCCGATTGGCTATTTTTTCTAATTAGGTGGCGCGTTCATCGCGGGACAAGCCCGCTCCCACAAGTCAGCTGGGCTTGTGGCTAGGGTTCTGCAGACGGAATTTTTCCTTGCGTTCGATCTGCACGACCTGGGCGTTGTGTACGGTGATTTCCACCGCACCAAACCGCAGATCGCGCAGAGCGCTCTGGATTTCGCGCAGAATGGTGGCTTCGTCCTGACCGTCAACGCTACGCAGAGATGCGCTCATGCTCGTGCTCCTGGTGAATAAGGGATGCCGTGCAGTTGCGTGAAGGGGAGCGACTGCGCCTGGCTTGAGGGTAATCTTAGGGGGCGTTGAATATTCTTAAAAATACTATTTAAGAATTTTTATATAACTAAATACATTGACAGAAAACCCCTCAATCCCATCGCAACTGCGGCGCCGGAACCGGCCGTCCAAACCAGTACCCCTGCCCCAGCTGGCACTCATGTTCGAGCAGAAACTGCGCTTGCTCGGCCTGCTCGATGCCTTCGGCAAGGACCTGCATGCCCATGCTTTTGCCCAGCGCGATAATCACCCGGACGATCGCCGCATCGTCTTCATCCCACGGCAAACCAGCGACAAAGCCCTGATCGATCTTGAGCTTTTGCACCGGCAACCGCTTGAGCCGCAACAGCGAAGAGTACCCCGTACCAAAGTCATCGATGGCCAGACGCAGCCCCAGTTCACGTAAACGGTGCAACTGCTCCAGAGCGACTTCAGGGTCATCCATCACCGCACTTTCGGTCACTTCCAGTTCCAGCATCGCCGGGGCCAGACCGGTTTCATGCAGTACCTTGGCCACCTGTTGATAAAGGTCACGATGAGCAAACAGGCGACTGGAAATGTTCACCGCCACGAACTGCAGCGGCCGCCCGCTGGCCTGCCACTGCACCATCTGTGCGCAGGCATGATGCAAGACCCAGGTATCGATATCGGCAATCAGGCCGGTGCGTTCGGCAATCGGGATGAATTCACCGGGCGCCACCAGCCCGCGCTGTGGGTGCTGCCAGCGCACCAGCGCCTCGACGCCAATCATCGCGCCGCTGTTGAGCTCATGCACCGGCTGGTAATAGACCCGCAGCTCTTCCTGCTCCAGCGCCCGGCGCAGCTCTCCAGCGGTTTCGACCCGCTGCTGGGCATGGGCCGTCAGCTCTTCGGTGTACAACGCGTAACCGGCACGCCCACAGGCCTTGGCCTTGAACAGCGCCGAGTCGGCATTGCGCAACAACTGCTCGGCGCTCAGGGCATCGCTGGGGAACAGGCTGATACCAATGCTGGCACTGACGAACAGGCGCTGCTCATCGAACTCGAAGGGTTGCTTCATTGCATCAATGATATTTTGCGCCAGTGCCGCGGCCTGGCCGACCTGCGGACACTGCTCGGTGAGCACGGCGAACTCGTCGCCCCCCAGGCGAGCCAGGGTCACGCCGCTACCGAGCAGCGCCTTGAGACGCTCGCCCACCACTTTGAGCAGTTGATCACCGACATTGTGCCCAAGGCCGTCGTTGATGCTCTGGAAATGGTCCAGGTCCAGCAACAGCAGGGCACAACCGCGCTTGTTGGCTTGGGCCGCGGCCAGCGCCTGTTCGGCGCGGTCGTTGAACAGCAGGCGGTTAGGCAAGTCGGTGAGCGGATCATGATGGGCCAGGTAGGCCAGCTCGCGCTCGCTGTGCTTGATCGCGCTGATATCGCTGAACACCGCCACATAGTGGCTAAGCTCGCCACTGTCATCGCGGATCGAGCAGATGGTCTGCCACTGCGGGTACACCTCGCCACTCTTGCGCCGGTTCCAGATCTCGCCGCTCCACTCGCCCTTTTCGGCCAGGGTCGCGTAGATCTCCTGATAGAACGCCGGCCCATGCCGCCCGGATTTGAACTTGCTCGGCCGCTGACCGATGACCTCGTCCTTTTCGTACCCGGTGATCTGCATGAACGCCCGGTTCACATGCACAATCACCCCGTCACGTTCGGTCACCAGCACGCCTTCAAGGGTGCTGTCGAACACCGCCGCGGCCATGCGCAGACGTTCGCGGTCTTCGCGGCGCAGGCGTGCGCCGACACCGATGAAATTCAACAGCCGCGCACGAGAAGTGAAGATCAGCATGGCGCTGCACAGCACCCAGACATAGGCACTGAGCAATTGCCAACGGGCCAGTTGCTGAGGATTATCGAAAAGACTGCTCAATAATTGATCAGAAAGTGCCAGCCAAAGCACAGACAACACCAGGTAAAGCGCAGCCATGCGCATGGCGTCTCGAATGGAAGCAGACATAAGGTCCTGACAAGCCCACAAAAAATATTGGGGGATTATAGGGTAGAAACATCCCGTGACCTCCTATCTAAAAGGCCGACTGGTTTTATTTACCGGTGCAGGGATAATGCTTCCCGCTGTTCCTTATGTTCTAGAGGGCCCTTTCGCCTATGTGGTACCAAGGTTTGCTCAACTTGTCGGCCTGGCAACTGCTGGCAGTTACCCTGGTCATGACCCATGTGACCATCGTCAGTGTCACGGTCTACCTGCACCGCTATTCAGCCCACCGCTCGCTGGAACTGAACGCCGGGCTCAAGCACTTTTTCCGTTTCTGGCTGTGGCTGACCACGGCGCAGAACACCCGCGAGTGGACAGCCATCCACCGCAAGCACCACGCCAAATGCGAGACCGTCGACGATCCGCACAGCCCGGTGATCCTGGGGTTGTCCACCGTCCTGCGCAAAGGTGCCGAGCTGTACCGCGCAGAGGCACAAAACCCGGAAACCCTGCGAATCTACGGCAAGAACTGCCCGGAAGACTGGATCGAGCGCAACCTCTACTCGCGCTACAAGCTGGGCGGTATCGCCCTGATGGCGGTCATCGACCTGCTGCTGTTCGGCACCATCGGTATCACCATCTGGGCCGTGCAGATGATGTGGATTCCGTTCTGGGCCGCCGGGGTCATCAATGGCCTTGGCCATGCCGTCGGTTATCGCAACTTCGAATGCCGCGACGCCGCCACCAACCTGGTGCCGTGGGGCATCATCGTCGGCGGTGAAGAGCTGCACAACAACCACCACACCTACCCCAACTCGGCCAAGCTGTCGGTCAAGCGCTGGGAGTTCGATATGGGTTGGGCGTGGATCAAGCTGTTCTGCTTCCTGCGTCTGGCCAAGGTGCAGCGCGTCGCGCCGATCGCCCATCGGGTCGAAGGCAAGGGCCAGCTGGACATGGACACCGCCATGGCGATCCTCAACAACCGCTTCCAGATCATGGCCCAGTACCGCAAGCTGGTGATCGCACCGCTGGTCAAACAGGAACTGGCGCGGGTCGATGACTCGGTGCGCCATCAGTTCCGCCGCGCCAAGCGCTTGCTGTCGCGGGAAACCAGCCTGCTGGAAGACCGTCATCACCTGCGCATCCAGACCATGCTCGAACACAGCCAGGCGCTCAAGACCATCTACGAAAAACGCCTGGCCCTGCAACAAATCTGGCTACGCACCAGCGCCAACGGCCACGACATGCTGGCGGCGATGAAAGACTGGGTACACGAGGCCGAGGCCAGCGGTATTCAATCGCTGCGTGACTTCGCGGCGCAGCTGAAAACCTACTCCCTGCGCCCTGCAGCGAGCTGACGCCGTTGATCGGCGCGCCCTTCGCGGGGCGCGCCGTCCGGAACTTCACCGCCTATTCTCACTCTGACAGGCATAACGCCCGCGTGGCGGGCCGGGTCGTGGCCGCCCGCCTCTGTGTGAGAAGTTCCGCGCAAATGGTCAACAAGAAACCGACGTCCCAACCCCACAATGAGCCCCCTGAACTGGCCCAGGCCCTCCTGGCGCTGATGCACGCCCAAGGCGAAGTGGCGCGCTTGAGCGAGCGCGAACAGCTGTTCAGCTCATTGCTCGATAGCGTCAATGCCGTACTCTGGGCGTTCGATTGGGAATCCCGTCAGGTGCTGTATGTCAGCCCCGCCTACGAGCGAATCTTCGGCCGCCCGGCCCACTTGCTGCTGGCTGACTTCAATGAATGGCGCGACAGCATCTACCCTGACGACCTCGACTACGCCGAGCGCAGCCTGGCCGAAGTGCTGGTCAAAGGCGCCGTGGAAGACCGCGAGTACCGCATCATCGATGCCGACGGCAACGTCCGCTGGCTCAGCGACAAGTGCTTTATCAACCAGCAGACCGACAGCGAACATCGGCTGATCGTGGTCGGCATGGCCGAAGACATCACTGAAAAGAAACGTGTCGAAGGCGAGCTGCAGCTGCTGGCAACCACAGATGTCCTGACCCAGAGCAGCAACCGCCGGCACTTCTTCGACTGCGCTCAGCAAGCGTTCGAAGCGGCACGGCGGGAACACACGCCGTTGACCTTCCTGCTGCTCGATATCGATGACTTCAAGCAAATCAACGACACCTATGGTCATCAGGAAGGCGACTATGTGCTGCAGCACATCGCCGACACCGGCAAGGCCGTGTTACGCCATGGCGATCTGTTCGGGCGCATCGGTGGTGAGGAGTTTGCCGCAGTGTTCCCCGGCTGTACGCCACAGGTCGCCGAACAGATCGCCGAGCGCTTGCAGCGGGAAATCCAGCGTCTGGAATTCAGTCATGATCAGCAGGTGTTCGGCGTGACCGTGAGTCAGGGGCTGACCGGCATCAGTGAAGTGGATTCATCGCTGGACAGCCTGTTTGCCCGGGCGGATGCGGCGATGTACCAGGCCAAGCGCCAGGGCAAGAATCAGATTGTGATTGGCTGAAGGCCTCATCGCGGGGCAAGCCCGCTCCCACAGCGGTGTCCGGTGGGAGCGGGCTTGCCCCGCGATACCAACTCAAACCTTACGCAGCCTGCTCAACTCCGCCATCCCCACCTTGAGCAACCGCGCCGTCTTGCTCTCGGCCAACGCCTCCAGCCCCTGATCCGCCGGCAACCGCGCCAGCTGCCCGGCCAGGTTCATCACCAGTGCTTCACGCGAATACACCCCGCCGCCCAGCTGGTAGATCGCCGCGATCAGTTCGCGCAGCTCCAGCGGCAAGCGCCAGCGAGTGCGTAACGCCGAACCGAAGGCCGCGCCAAATTCATTGAGCGACAACTCAATGTCATCCTCATCCAGCTCGCCCCCGGATAAGCGCCACTCCTGCAGGCAACGCAGCAACGCCAGGTCACCCAGGCAATGCAGCAGACCGGCGCAGTAACACCGCTCCTGATCCAGCTCGAGCATCCGCGCCTGCACCCGGGCGTACTCGGCCGCGTGCAGCGACAGCTCCCAGAAGTGCTGGGCCCGCTGCGACAACAAAGGGTCACTGAGCTTGGCGCTGCGCTTGAGCGTCAGCCCCAGAATCAGGTTCATGCTCTGCGTGGTCCCGAGCTTGTTCAGCGCCTGCAGCAATGTCTGCACGGCGCCGTCGCGGTGCAATGCAGCACTATTGGCGGCGGCGATCAGCACGGCCGTCACCTGCGGATCGTTGCGGATCTCTTCTTCCAGCGTTTTGAGGTTGAGCCCCTGCGGGTTCAGGCTGCGCTTAATGGCCTGCTGCACATCGGCCAGCAACGGACCGCCATCGGCCGTAGCCCGGCGTCCCTCGAGAAAACGCGTCAGGGTCATACCCGGTTGCAGCGCCGGCACCGGACAGGCAATTTGCTCACCGACCTTGAGCAGCAGCTCCTCCAGGCGATGACGCAAGGCGTCCATGTTCAGGGGCTTGCTCAGGTAAGCCGTAGGTGCGAACGGCAAGGCTTCGCGCACGCTGGCACTGTCGCTGCGATTACTCATGAGAATGAACGGCAGCGCCGGTTGACGCTGCTTGGCGCGCACATTGCGCAGCAGATCCAGGCCGTCACCGCCAGGCAGTTCACGCGCGGCAATGATCAGGTCAGGCTGGCACGACAGCGCCGCCAGCGCCTGGGAGCCATCGGCACAGACCTGCACCCGTGCATCGCAACGCACGCTGAGCAGCATCTGGCTGAGCATCTCCCGTACCCAAGGGTCGCCTTCGGCAATCAACACGCAAGGTGCTGTAGGTGGGTTGGCAGTGCTCATACGCGGCTCTCCGATAATTCACGACGCGCAATCCCGCGCACCTTCCAAGATCTCTCCTTGCTGGCAACCTTAGCCGTCTTGCGTTCCTGTAGTCGAAAAAAAACCCGCCGAAGCGGGTTTTTCTTCTACTGCGTCACAGTTTACGCGAGTTCTGCGAAGCACTCTTCGATGATTGCCAGACCTTTGTCCAGTTGCTCATCAGGCGAGGTCAGCGGAACCAGGATACGCAGGACGTTGCCGTAGGTGCCGCACGACAGCAGGATCAGACCCTTGTCACGCGCCTTGGCTACAACCGAAGCAACGGCAGCAGCGTTAGGGGTGTGGGAACCGGCCTTGTCGAACACTTCAACAGCGATCATCGAGCCCAGGGCACGCACGTCACCGATGATCGGGTGCTTGTCCTGGATCTTGCGCAGGCCAGCAACCAGACGCTCGCCAACCGCCTGGCTACGCTCCAGCAGTTTCTCTTCTTCGAACACTTCCATCACGGCCAGGGCCGCGGCGCAAGCGATCGGGCTACCGGCGTAGGTGCCGCCCAGGCCGCCCGGAGCGATAGCGTCCATGTATTCAGCCTTGCCGCAAACACCGGCCAGCGGGAAGCCACCGGCGATGGATTTGGCGAAGGTGGTCAGGTCTGGGGCAACGCCCATCTGCTCCATGGCGAAGAAGGTGCCAGTACGGCCAGCGCCGGTCTGCACTTCGTCAGCGATCAGCAGGATGCCGTGCTGGTCGCACAGGGCGCGCAGACGCTTCATGAACTCTTTAGGCGCAACGTAGAAACCGCCTTCGCCCTGAACTGGCTCGAGGATGATCGCGGCGATGTCGCGTGGCTCGGCGTCGTTCTTGAAGATGCGTTCGATCGAAGCGATCGAGTCGTCAACGCTGACACCGTGCAGTTCGTTCGGGTACAGAGCACGGAAGATGCCGCCTGGCATCAGGCCCATGCCGGCCGAGTAAGGCACGACTTTACCGGTCAGGCCCAGGGTCATCATGGTACGACCGTGGTAGGCGCCGGTGAAGGCGATCACGCCGGCACGGCCAGTGGCGGCACGGGCGATCTTGATGGCGTTTTCAACGGCTTCGGAACCGGTGGTGACCAGCAGGGTTTTCTTGGCGAAGTCGCCAGGCACCTTGGCGTTGATCTTTTCGCACAGCTCGACGTAAGGCTCGTAGGCCAGTACCTGGAAGCAGGTGTGGGTCAGCTTGTGCAGTTGGGCTTCAACGGCAGCGATGATCTTCGGATGCACGTGACCGGTGTTCAGCACCGCGATACCGCCGGCGAAGTCGATGAACTCGCGGCCTTCGACGTCAGTAACGGTGGCGTTTTTTGCCGACTCGGCGAAGATCGGGTGGATCTGGCCAACACCGCGTGGAACAGCGGCGATACGACGTTGCATCAAAGATTCGTTGGTCTTGTTGCTCATAATGTCCTCAATTCGCCACACACAAGGTGGCGCGATTCAAGTCAGAGTGGCCGGTATTCAACTGCTGGCAGCATGCGTTGATCGACTGCTGCAGGGGCCCAGGCCACTGGGTGTACGGTGTAAAAAGGCCAGCGAGACGTCGCTCTCGCGCCTCGCTGGCAGAGGTAAAGCCTTACGCTGCGATCAGATACTGATGCACAGGTATTTGATTTCCAGGTAGTCCTCAATGCCGTACTTGGAACCTTCGCGGCCCAGGCCCGAGGCCTTGATACCGCCGAACGGCGAGACTTCGTTGGAGATCAGACCGGTGTTGATACCGACCATGCCGTACTCCAGCGCTTCGGCAACACGGAACACACGGCTCATGTCACGGGCATAGAAGTACGAGGCCAGACCAAACTCGGTATCGTTGGACATGGCAATGACTTCAGCCTCATCCTTGAAACGGAACAGTGGCGCCAGCGGGCCGAAGGTTTCTTCCTTGGCCACTGCAGCGTTGTTCGGCACGTTGACCAGAACGGTCGGCTCGAAGAAGTTGCCTTCGATCAGCTTGCCGCCGGTCAGTACCTGAGCGCCTTTGCCAACCGCGTCAGCAATGTGCTCCTGAACCTTGGCGACCGCTTTGCCATCGATCAGTGGACCGGTGGTGGTGCCGTCTTCCAGGCCGTTACCGATTTTCAGCTTGGCCACAGCGGCCTTGAGCTTCTCGGCGAAGGCATCGTAGACGCCGTCCTGAACGTAGATACGGTTGGCGCAGACGCAGGTCTGACCGTTGTTGCGGTACTTGGAGATGATCGCGCCTTCGACGGCCTTATCCAGGTCAGCGTCGTCGAACACGATGAACGGTGCGTTACCGCCCAGCTCCAGGGAAACTTTCTTGATGTCCTTGGCGCATTCGGCCATCAGCTGGCGACCGATTTCGGTCGAGCCGGTGAACGACAGCTTGCGCACGATCGGGTTGCCGGTCAGCTCGCTGCCGATGTCGCCGGCGCTGCCGGTGACCACGCTCAGCACGCCAGCCGGGATACCGGCGCGGGTGGCCAGCTCAACCAGGGCCAGAGCCGAGTACGGGGTTTGCGAAGCAGGCTTGAGGACCATGGTGCAGCCAGCGGCCAGGGCCGGTCCGGCTTTACGGGTGATCATCGCCGCCGGGAAGTTCCACGGGGTGATCGCCGCGGTTACACCGATTGGCTGCTTGATCACGATCAGGCGCTTGTCTGGCTGGTGACCAGGAATGGTGTCACCGTAAACGCGCTTGGCTTCTTCAGCGAACCACTCAATAAAGGAAGCGGCGTAGGCGATCTCGCCTTTGGCTTCAGCCAGTGGCTTGCCTTGCTCGGTGGTCATCAGGCGGGCCAGGTCGTCCTGGTGCTCGATCATCAGTTCGAACCAACGACGCAGCTTGCCAGCACGCTCTTTGGCGGTCAGTGCACGCCAGGCCGGCAGCGCCTTGTCGGCGGCCTCGATGGCGCGACGGGTTTCGGCCGCGCCCATCTTCGGCACAGTGCCGATGATCTCGCCGGTGGCCGGGTTGTTGACCTTGATGGTCTGACCGTTGTCCGCGTCCAACCACACGCCATCGATGAAGGCTTGCTGGCGGAACAACTGGGCGTCTTTAAGCTGCATGTCGGCTTCCTTAACGGCACCGTACAGACACGGCGCGAATTATTGATTGTAGAAAAAGGAGAGCGTTTGAAATCTCAAACGAATCCTAGGAGCAACGAGGAAAAAGGACAATAGGGTGTTCGAAAAAAAGAACAAAAAGCGCTATACGGCGACCTTTTTCAGATCAACGTCACTTATAGACCGGTGTGTGTGCAAAATCGAACACAGCCATTCTGGCGATGGACGCCGACAGTCTAGATGGGTATCATGGCGCCCGCGTTGCACTCGTAGCTCAGCTGGATAGAGTACTGCCCTCCGAAGGCAGGGGTCGTGGGTTCGAATCCCGCCGAGTGCGCCATTTTCCTCTCCCTTTGCTTGCAAAGGTCTGGCGTTTTCGCCACCTCCGCTTATCAAGATCTCAATTCGTCCGGCTGCTCCTGCCAAACGAAGACCTTCCTTTATTACCACTCGCTCTATCCAGATCCCCTATAAGTACTGTTGGCTTTACCTCGTTTAAACAATCCGTTTAGAATGATGGCAATATGCCCACCAAAATGGACTGCGGCGCAAGGTTACCCACACCCTCCAGGGAATTTAGGAATGAAAATGCTGAAACACTGTCTGGCTTTGACCGTTGTCGCTTCTCTCGTAGGTTGCCAGGCGACGGGCGAGCAGTATCAATCCGATGTGTTTGATGCCAGCCAGGTGAACACCCAGCAGGAAGCCAAGACCGTCAAGATCCTCACGATCTCGCCGACCAAGATCAAAGTCAGCAACGAAAAGAACCAGAAAGCCGCAATGATGGTTGGTGGTGTACTGGGCGCCTTGGGTGGCGCAGCGTTGGGTGCTGGCAAGAACAAAGACACCGCTATCGTCGGTGGTGTTGCCGGTGGTGGTGCAGGTGCCCTCGCAGGCTCGATGGTCAACGACACTACCCTGGTTCCAGGCGTGCTGATCGGCTACTCCGAGAGCGGCAAGATCTACACCTCCGCCCAGGTTGGTCGCCCATGCGACTTCCAAGTGGGTGGCATCTCGCTGATGGTCATGACCATGTCCAACGAGACGCGCATTCAGCCGAATGCTACCTGCCCAGAACCTAAAAAGAGCTGAGGCAGCCGGACATGAAGCATATTGTTCTGGGCACCGCCCTCGCGCTGTCTGCCGTGACCGCCACGGCTGGCCAGTTCGATCAGCTTTACCAGATCGAACAGCAAACCAAGCAGAAAGAAGCAGACCTGGAAACCGAACGCCTGCGTCAGGCCGCTGCGGCCCAACAGCGCGCCGAGTCCCGCGAAGCCGCTGCTCGCCAGCAACGCGCCGCGGCACAGCGGGCCGCTTCGCAACGTGCCGCTGAAAGGCAACAGGCGCAAGCAGCGGAAGACAAGCGTGTTCGCACTCGCGAAGAAGGCTTCGAAGACGAACTGCGCGCGCTGGAGCTGGAAGAGCGTCGCCTGGAGCTGCAAGCGAGAAAGGCCAAGGTTGCACGGACCAACGACTACATCGATGCCGAGCTGCGCGACAGCGCCGCCCGCACCGACGTGATCCAGTCCAACGCCGACGCTTCGCGCAACGTGACCTCTGGCGCCAAATCCTTGCTGGAAGATGCCGGCAAGGCCGAGGTCAATCGCTCCACCAAGCTGTTCGGCGAGTAACTATCCCCGGGTCAGCCTCGGCGCATGCGCCGGGGCCGCCCTCTGCAGAGACAACATCATGCTACGTATGATTATGCTGGCAGCGGCTGGCCTGCTGCTGAGCGGTTGCTTCAAGGAAGAAGCCAAGTTTCCCACCGTCGACCTGCATGGCCGTCTGGTGGTTGATCAGGAAATGACCACCTCGCGTCAGGCCCAGGGCATCCAGGGCGAGTACTTCAAACGCGTGCTCAGCGTTAACGGTCAGGACATGGACTTTGGCGCCTTCGTCAAACAGTACTGCCCAGACAGCAACACCCGTAACGAAACCTGCATCAAGGCCTTCCGTATCAAGAAGATCGATGATGTCAGCGGTGCTACCCGGTTCTTGCCTAACGGGCTTTGATCCCTATCGCGGGCAAGCCCGCTCCCACTGTGGGTGCACTGTCTGTCACCTGGCTAACTGTGGGAGCTGGCCTTGCCAGCGATGCAGGCACCGCGCAATACCTGATACCGCACCGATGTCATCGCCGGCAAGGCCGGCTCCCACAAAATCCCCTGTAGATGTCAGATTTTGTTTCGAACCCCTCGAAAATGCTGGCTGATTTGACGTCCTAGGAAATACCCTACCGAGTCTGTCGATACCCGTCTGCTTGTCCATGGGAACTCGTACCTCTAGGCTTCTGCTCGTTACCGAAAACTCGGTGATCGGGTGTGGTAACCCGGGTTGCGATTTATTCTTGTGCAGTCAATGGCGGCTGTACGCGGGAGGCCTTCGGGCCTGCTGGGATAGCTCGCACCCGGTTTACCACCCCGTGTACAGCTGCCACCCATTCGTGTGGTAACGATGCTGGTGTCAGCTCCAACTAGCGAGCATTGACATGAAGAAAATTGTTCCCGATCCACCACTGGATCAATCTATCACCACCGCCCACACCGTCTTCGGCAATTGCGAGGCCGGCCACTCTCCGCTGTTCGCCGTCTGTTCCGGCATCGCCGCCCACGACGCGCTGGTGCACGCCTCTTTATATCTGAGCTGTGCCTACGACACCGGCTACAAAGCCTTCGACCACATCGACCCGGCCAGCAAGAACTTTCTCTGGTCGACCCTGCATTCGGTGGAAATGGCCAAGGGCCTGGTTGATGCACTGCTTGATGGCATAGAAGATCGACCCATGGATCAGCTCAACAGATAACACGGTAGGAGCGGGCTTGCCCCGCGATCCGATGTGGCTGACAGCCCGCAATCGCGGGGCAAGCCCGCTCCCACCGGGGTTACAAGTACCATGACGTTTTTCAATCGACTCGATGCCGCTTTCTCCCTTGCTCTGTGGCCATCTGTACACGATTCTGTAGGTATCTGCCGTCATCCACTTCCAGCATCGCAGAGGCCTCTATGAAAACCGTGGCACAGCTCCTGAAAACCAAAGCCGAGAAGCATCACCAGGTGCATACCATCGCGCCGGATCAGATGGTGCTCGATGCACTGAAGTTGATGGCCGAGAAGAACGTCGGCGCCTTGCCGGTGGTCGAGGGCGGCCAGGTGGTGGGGATCGTCAGTGAGCGCGACTACGCGCGAAAAATGGTGCTCAAGGGTCGCTCCTCAGTAGGCACGCCGGTCAGCGCAATCATGAGCGCGCCGGTGATCACGGTGGACCCGCAGCAGAACATCGATTACTGCATGAACATGATGACCAACAGCCACCTGCGGCACCTGCCGGTGGTGGAGAACGGTGAGTTGCTGGGCTTGCTGTCGATCGGTGACCTGGTCAAGGAAGCCATCGCCGAGCAAGCCAATATGATTGCACAGCTGGAACAGTACATTCGCGGCGACTGACTCGCCGCGACATCCCTCAGCGGTATTCGGTCTCCAGCTCATCGAGCTGGTGGTCGAAGCTGCGCAGGCGCGCCGACCAGGTGTACACCAGCACTTCCAGGTCGCGGTTGAGCACCGCGCCTCCGCGCCCGCTGCTTTGCTGTGAATCGCACAGGTCCAGTTGGTAGCGCTCGCGGGCCATGGCGGTGGCGACAGTGGAGAGTTCACGGGCGTTGTCCAGCCAGTGGCGGCGCAGGTCGTGGGTTTCCTTGTCGAGCTCGCGGCACTGGCGTTTCAGGGCTTCGAGGCTTTGCTCCAGTGGCGTGCCTTCAAGCTCGCCCATGACTTCCTGGAAGGTCCGCCCCGGTTGCCAGTAGCTACCCCAGAAGTAGCGGTCGAACACGGTTTCGACCCGGCGCAAGGCAACCTTGGTGTTCCAGATCGCCACCAGCGTGCGCCCCTGGGCCAGCTGGCGCTTGCTGACCCGCAACTGCTGCCAGGCAATCCAGGCCAGGGCCGTCAGCGCCAGTGCCCCGATCACGCCACCGGCGGCGTAGAGAAACACCAGGGCCTGGTTCAGTTGATAGCTTTCTTTGACACCATAGAAATAACCGGCGGTCAGCAGGCCCAAGGCGGTCACGGCACACCAGAAACCGACGGCATAGGGATCTTTCATTGCGCTATCCCCCTGTTGTTTTTTCCTGAGCATAGCAACGCCAAACGCCGGTATCAGTGCCGCTCAGCGTTTATTTCGCAAGGCCTCATTGAGCTGGTCGAACATCACCGCCCAGTCGGCATCTTCCTCGATACTGTCCTTGAGAAAGGTCCTTTGTGCCTCCGTCCAGAAGGGTGCATCAACCAGTTTTATCTCGTTCTTGAGTGGCGAATGGCTGGTGATGAACTGGTCTATGCCGACAGGATCGTCGGGCAGTCCCAGCTGTTTGAACAATTCCGAAAACTTGTGATTGGGTGCTTCCATGGGTCACTCCTTAGGGCCAGACCGGTCGTCCACGACGCCAGCCTGGCAGTGGGTTGATCATCAGCAAACCTCACGCACTTCGGCGTTCGGCACCAGTTTCAGGTACTGCGTCATGTTCATGTGGATCAGGTGGTCGTGATCGCCGGCCTCGACATAGATATCCCCCTGGCGAGTCAGCGTCGGGTCCACCAGCATCTTGATCGAATACGCATCACCCAGCGCCGGGATGGCGCCACGCTCGCAATCACCGAACAGATGAGGCAGGTTGCTTTCAATCGTCATGTGCCACTGGCCGGTGGCCTGTACCTTGCTCATGTCCAGGTGACGGTTGGCGGGCAGTACAGCCATCAGGTAATTGCCATGACGGTCGTCGAGCATGACCGACTTGGCTACTCTTTCAGCGGGTACCCCGGCCATGCGCGCCGACTCAAGGCTGGTGGATGAGTGCGCGTGAGGAACGATGTCATAGTCGCAGCCGGCCTTGTCCAGGCATTGCTGCAGGGTTTTTGCCATACGCATGATGCACCTCCGGATATAGCTCCCCCACTTCTGAAGTTTAGGCCGTGCTGCTGCGAGCAGCGGACTAAACTTATTGGACACGCACAAACCGGGTGAACTCAGGTGATCGCTCGCTGGTGTCGGCATCTGCTCTTGCTGCTCTTGCTCGGCACGCTGCCTGGTGGTCAGGCAGCGCCCGGCCAATCGGTACTGGTGCTGAGTATTAACGACGCCATCGGTCCGGCCAGTGCCGATTATCTGATTCGTGGCCTGCACCAGGCCGAAACCGACCAGGCGCAACTGGTGGTGATCCGCCTCGACACCCCGGGCGGGCTGGACAGTTCGATGCGCGAGATCATCAAAGCGATCCTGGCCAGCCCTGTGCCGGTGGCCAGTTTCGTCGCCCCCAGTGGTGCCCGGGCGGCCAGCGCCGGCACCTATATCCTTTACGCCAGCCACGTCGCCGCCATGGCCCCGGGCACCAACCTCGGCGCCGCTACCCCGGTGCAGATCGGCGGCCTGCCCGGCACGCCGAAAGACCCTGGAGCACCACCGGCAGCGCCAACGGGCGACAAGCAACCGGCACCGAGCGAACAGGACACCTTGACCCGTAAACAGGTCAACGACGCCGCCGCCTATATCCGTAGCCTGGCGCAGATGCGCGGGCGCAATGCCGACTGGGCCGAGCAGGCCGTGCGTGAAGCGGTCAGCCTGCCCGCCAGCGAAGCCCTGCGCCTGAAGGTGATCGACCAGATTGCCAACGATCTGCCCGACTTGTTACGCCAGCTCGACGGTAAGTCCCTCGAAGTCGCCGGGAAAACCGTGCAATTACAGACTGCCGCCGCGCCGCTGACCGAGCGCCAGCCAGACTGGCGCACGCGCTTGCTGGCGGTGATCACCAACCCCAGTGTCGCGCTGATCCTGATCATGATTGGCGTCTACGGCCTGATGTTCGAGTTCATGAGCCCAGGCTCCGGGGTCGGCGGCGTGATCGGCGGCATCTGTCTGTTGCTGGCCCTGTATGCCCTACAGCTGCTACCGGTGAGTTACGCCGGGGCGGCGCTGATTCTGCTCGGCGTGGCCTTCATGATTGCCGAGGCATTCATGCCCAGCTTTGGTGTGGTCGGTTTTGGCGGCATCGTCGCCTTTGTGGTGGGCGCGGTGATCCTGATGGACACCGATGTGCCCGGCTTCGGCATTCCGCTGCCGCTGATCCTGTTCCTGGCGCTGTTCTCGGCACTGCTGCTCGGTGGCGTGCTGGGCATGGCCATGAAAGCGCGCAAGCGCGCGCTGGTCAGTGGCGATGCCGGGCTGGTCGGCAGCCTGGCCACGGTGATGGCGGTCAATGACAGCGATCCGTACATCGGCTCGGTGCAGGTGCAGGGTGAACAGTGGCAGGCCTACAGCCAGACGCCGCTGCAGGTGGGGCAACACGTCCGGGTGATCTCACGCAAGGGCGTACTTCTGGACGTCAGCGCCGCAGCAGACGCTGTGGCGCAAGGAGACTGAAGATGTTTTTCGAACTAGGCATTGGTGCGTTGCTGGCATTTGCTGCCGTGCTGCTACTGTCGGCGTTTCGCATACTGCGTGAGTACGAACGGGGCGTGGTGTTCCAGCTAGGGCGTTTCTGGCGGGTCAAGGGGCCGGGGTTGGTGCTACTGATTCCCGGAGTCCAGCAAATGGTCCGGGTCGACCTGCGCACCGTGGTCCTCGATGTGCCGCCGCAGGATGTGATCACCCGTGACAACGTCTCGGTCAAGGTCAATGCCGTGCTGTACTTTCGCGTGCTCGACCCGCAGAAGGCGATCATCCAGGTCGAAGACTTTCTCATGGCCACCAGCCAGCTGGCGCAGACCACCTTGCGCGCGGTGCTCGGCAAGCATGAGCTGGATGAGTTGCTGGCTGAACGTGAGCGCCTGAACCTGGATATCCGCCAGGTACTGGACGCGCAAACCGATGCCTGGGGCATCAAGGTGGCCAACGTCGAGATCAAGCATGTCGATCTCAATGAATCGATGATCCGCGCCATTGCCCGCCAGGCCGAAGCCGAGCGCGAACGGCGGGCCAAGGTGATCCATGCCGAAGGGGAGCTGCAGGCCTCGGAAAAGCTGATGCAGGCGGCAGAAATGCTCGGGCGCCAGTCGGGGGCCATGCAGCTGAGGTATATGCAGACCCTGGGCACGATTGCCGGGGACAAGTCGTCGACGATCGTGTTTCCGTTGCCGATCGAGATGCTCAGGGGGTTTGTGGATAAGTGATATTGCCTTTGGGGGGACTCGGTGGGAGCGGGCTTGCCCCGCGATTGCGGTGTATCTGTCAGATCGCATCGCGGGGCAAGCCCGCTCCCACAGGCAGTGACCTACCAGCCACCACCCAAGGCGAGGAATAGCCCGATCTGCCCCATCGCCACCTGAGTATTGGCCATGGCCAGTTGCGCACGCATATCGGTATAGGTCCGCGTCGCCTGCAGATCAGCCAGGAACGACTCGCGCCCAGCCTGGTAGAAACGGTGGGTATGATCTGCCGCCTGCTGCGCCGAGCGCTCGGCATCCGCCAGGGCGTCACGCCGCTCCAGCAACGCGCTGTACTGCGCCAGGCTGGTCTGGGTTTCGCGGATGGCGTTGAGCACCACCCCGTCGAAATGCGCCAGCGCCGCCTGGGTCGAGGCCTCGGCCTCGCGGATGCGTGCACGCGAACCATTGGTTGGCACGGTCCAGGTCAACGCCGGGCCGAAGCCCCAGCGGTTGGTCGCCGGTTCGCCGAGGTTTTCCAGGATACCGATGGTGCCGACCTGGGCACCGATGCTGATGTCCGGATAGAGCTGACCGGTAGCCACGCCGATGGTCGCCGTGGCCGCCGCCAGGCTGCGCTCAGCCTGACGGATGTCCGGACGCCGCTTGAGCAGCGCGGCGCCATCGCCCACCGGCAACACCTGGGCGATGTGCGGCAACTCGGCGCAATCAGCGGTGCCGGCTGGCAACTGCGCAACCGGTTTGGCCAGCAGCATCGACAGGGTATACAAGCCCGCCTCGCGTGCAGCCTGGTAGCGCGGCAGCTCGGCACGCAGCGACTTGAACTGGGTCTGTGAACGGGTCACCTGGGTTTCGTCGCCACGCCCGGCGTCGCGCAGACGCTGGACCAGATTCACGCTCTGCTCCTGCAGATCCAGCGACTCACGCGCGATGTGATACTCCTCGTTGGCCGCGCAGACCTGGGTGTAGGCGCGCACCACGTCGGCCACCAGGGTAATGCGTGCGGTATCGGCAGCGGCCTGGGTCGCGTCGGCATTGGCCTGGGCCGCTTCGACGCCACGCTTGAGGGTGCCCCAGAGGTCGAACTGGTAGGACGCGCTGATGATGGCTTCGCCGATGTTCGCCACCGGTACCTTCTCCGGCAGCAGGAAGGCTTCACCGGACTCCTGCAAGCGTTGCGCTCCCAGTTTCACCCCGCCGTTGAATCCGCCTTGGGCTTGAGCTTCTTCGACCTGAGCACGCGCGCGGGCGATATTGGCCGCCGCAATGCGCAATTCGGTGTTGGCCGCCAGGGCCTGGCTGACCAGCGTGTTCAGACGCTGATCGTGATACAGATGCCACCAGTTCTGCGGCACCGGCGCAGACACCACACTGCTGGCATCCTGACGCAACTCACCCTGCAGATCGGCGCGCTGCATCGCGGCCTCCTTGGGCAGTGAGTAATCCGGCCCAACCATCTGGCAGGCCGACAGCAGCAGACTCACACCAACCAGCGACAGGCGTTTCATTGGCCGTTACCGTCAATGATCGACACGGTCGCGGTACGCCCGGCGATCATGCGAAAGTCCGCCGGCACTTCATCGAAGGCGATCCGCACCGGAATCCGCTGGGCCAGACGCACCCAGCTGAAGGCCGGGTTGACGTTGGGCAGCAGGTTGGCACCGCTGGTGCGGTCACGGTCTTCGATACCCGCCGCAAAGCTTTGTACATGCCCGCGCAGGCGGGCGTTGTCGCCCATCACGCGGATATCCACAGCCTGGCCGATGTGGATACCACCGAGCTTGGTTTCTTCGAAATAGCCATCGACGTGGTAGGACGCGCTGTCGACCACCGCCAGCACCGGCTTGCCGGCGCTGACAAACTCGTGGGCACGCGGTGCGCGGTCGTTGAGGTAGCCATCCACCGGGCTGCGCACCACCGAGCGGTCGAGGTTGAGTTGAGCAGCGTCCACCGCGACCTGGGCTTCGGCCAGCGCCGATTGCGCGCGGGCCTCGCGGGACTGGCTCTCTTCCAGTTGCTCTTGCGCCACCAGGTTGCCCAGGCCACGGTTACGCCGTGCCTCACGCTGAGCCTGGGCCAGGGTTTCCTTGCGCTCGGCCAGGGTCGCCTGGGCGTGGCGCAGCGCCAGCTTGAAACGGTCCTGGTCGATAGTGAACAGCACGTCGCCACGCTTGATCACCTGGTTGTCACGGACTTCGACCTGCTGGATCAACCCGGACACGTCCGGGGCGATCTGGATCACGTCGGCACGGATATGCCCGTCCCGCGTCCAGGGGGCGAACATGTAATACATGACCATCTGCCAGACCAGTACGGTCGCCAGCGTCACTACCAGCAGGGTCAGGACCACGCGGCCCAGGGTCAATAAGGGTTTTTTCATGGCAGCATCAGGTTTCGGCAAAAGTGGTCGACCGTGCCGAGCAGCACGGCGTAAAGCGCAACGTTGAACAACGCCCGGTGCCAGACCAGACGGTAGAAATGCACACGGGTAAGCACGGCGTGCACCCCGAGAAACAACAGGTAGGTGAGGACCATCATCACCAGCAGCGTGGGCAGGAACACCCCGCTGATATCCAGTTCACCGATCACAGGGGCGCTCCATCGATGCCGTAAGGCAGTTGCGGCTGGTCGTCAGAGGGTTCCAGCACCACCTCGACACCTGGCAGCAGCGCCAGGCGCAAACCGCTCAAGGCATGCAGCAGGTGCACGCGGGCGTCGGCGCTATCCGCCAGGTCATTGAGGTTCAGGGCACGGCGCGCGCGCTCCATGCTCTGCAGCAGTACTTCGGGGGCATGCAGGCGACGACGGGCGTCGAGGCAGGCCTGAAAGTGCTCACCGACCTCCTCCACCACCCGCTCCAGGCGCTGGCGTGGCAGCGCGCCGACCCGTGGCATATAGGCCAGCAAGTCGAGCAGGTTCAGGCCCACGCGCAGATCGCGCAAGGCGCTGCCGGTGTCCTGGCCGGTCTGGTTCAGGCGCGGCAGGTGCTGCATCAGGCGGTCGAGCATCTGCACGCCGAGGCGCCGGTGTTCGGCCAGGGTCGCAGGCCGGGTCATGCCGACGATGTCATGCCAGCTGAAACGCGTCAGGCGCTTGGCCGCCAGCTCGACGCCGAACGGACGCATCACCAGGGTCCAGATGAAGGCGAACAACAGCCCCACCGGCCCGGCCAGGTTGGAGTTGATGAAGGTCAGGAAGTTAGCGTCGTAGGCGCCCTGGATACTGATGAACGAGGCGGTGTTGACGATGGTCAGCAAGGTGCCCAGGTAGAACTGTGGCTGTACCGTCAGGGTGCCGACACAGATGAAGGGCACGGCAAAGGCCAGCACCAGCATCGGGAAGTCGTGCAGGTTGGGCAGCACCAGAAACAGATAGAGGCTGGCGAACACCACCGACACCGCTGTCCAGAAAAAGAAGCGGTAAATCTGCGGCGCCGGATCGTCCATCGCGGCAAAGAAGCTGCAGGCCACAGCGGCCAGAATCACCGCGCTACCGCCGTCGTTCCAGCCCGAGAGGATCCACAGGGTGGTGGCGGCGATGATGGCGGTCACGGTGGAGAATACCGAGTAGAGCATCAGGCCACGGTCGAAGAACGGCGTCAACCGGCCCAGGCGCCAATGCCGGTACACCGCGCGCCAGGGCGACAGGTCTTCATTGCGGATGGCGTGTTGCAGGCTGCAGCAGTCCTGCCACAGATCGACCCACTCGGCCAGGCGGTAGAGCGCGTTGGACAACAGCAACGCGGCGCGCTCGTCGAGGGCGGCGGCGCTGGGCTGCATCGCTTCGAGTTGTGCCCGCAGGGTTGACCAGCGGCGCGGCGCGGCGTCGCTGGCGGTACTCTTCAACCATTCACGGGCCTGCTCCAGCAACGGTTGCAGCTGGCTGGCCTGGACCGGCGCACGCGCTTCGAGCGCCACCAGGGCGTCGTCCAGTGCATCGACCACCGGCAACAGGTGGATCATGCGGCCACGCAGTTCGCGGGCATTTTTCACCGTCTGCGGACGCGCGCCTTCATGGGACAGCTGGCCAATCATCAGCTCCAGCGAGTTGAAGGTGGCAACCATCGCCGCTCGCGAAGTGCCGACGCTCTCGGCCGAGACGCTGCGGGCGAGGAAGGTGTCGCTGTAGCGGATCGCTTCGTTGAACCAGTTGCCGGTGGCCCCCACCAGCACCGGCGTCAGGCGCCGCGGCCAGAAGATCGCCCCGACCACCGCGGCACAGACGATACCCAGGCAGATTTCCTGGGCCCGCGACGAGGCGATGTCGAACACCCTCAGCGGATCGTCGACCACCGGCAAGGCAATCATCGGCAAGGTGTAGCCCGCCAGCATCAGGGCATAGCTGTTGGCAGTGCGCAGGTGCAGCGAGAGAAACAGCAAGGTGCCGGTCCACAGGGCAATGGCCACGGTCAGCAGCACCGGCGTCTGCACCAGCAGCGGCACCATGAACACCGCGCCAGCGGCGCCCAGCAAGGTACCCATGGCGCGGTACAGCGCCTTGGAGCTGGTGGGGCCGACAAACGGGCTGGAGACGATGTACACCGTGGCCATGGCCCAGTAAGGCCGTGGCAGTTGCATGAGCAAGGCGATGTACAGGGCGATCATCGATGCCGCGAAGGTGCGCACGCCGTAAAACCAGTCGCGCGCGGGCGGCAGGGAGCTGAAAAAGTCCTTCACGAAGACACTCCCGGGGTGCGCTGCGCGGCCTGTTCGAAGGCACGCAGTACACGCAGGGTGGCCAGCAGGTCGGCTTCATCGATGCCCTGCAGCACCTCCCGGCGCAAACGCACCAGCTCGCCCTCGATGGTTTCCGCCAGTACCCGGCCACTGTGGGTCAGACTCAAGGCTTTGGCCCGGCGGTCCACCGGGTCTTCGCTGCGGCAGACAAACCCGGCGTTGCACAACTGGTCGAGCAGGCGCACCAGCGACGGGCTTTCCAGCCCGGCCGCCTGGGCCACCGCCACCTGGTGCACGCCGTCGCCCAGGCGCACGATCATCAGCAACGGCATGGCACAGGCTTCGGAAATACCATAGCCGGCCAAGGTCGCCTGGCAGATCCGCCGCCAGTGCCGACCGGCCACCACCATACCGCTGCTGATGTTCAGGTGCAGTGCATCGAGAGTCATGAAGGGAGGGTCATCGCTATATTCATAGTTTGCTAACTATCAATATTCTTCGATCATCGCCCCCGCCGTCAAGCATGGCTGACGAGCGCCATGCTCAGGGTTGCAGTTGATCTTCGAGCTTCATGGTCAGGGCCAGCGAACTGCCCATGGCGATGGCCTGGTCACGCCAGAACAGGTAGCGCAACGCGTTCTGCGACACACTGAAGTGCACCGCCAGCTCTTCAGCGGCTTGCATCACCCCGGCCACGGCCGCCAGTTCCAGCCAGTACACGCCGGCCTTCTGGTCGGCTGCCACGGTCTGCCCGTGCAGCAGCCGGTAGCCGACTTCAAAACGACAGCGCGCCTCGCCGCGCTGGGCGCCGCGCAAGAACCAGTGGTAGGCCATGTGCAGGTCGACCTTCCACTCCTGCACTTCGTTGTCGCAGATTTCTTCTTCGTAGAGATCGCCCAAGGCCGCGGCCGCCTGTTCCAGACCGCGCTCGAAGGCTTGCTGGTAATACTCGGCCGCACTGGCATAGGCGACCTCCACACCCTTGCCGAAATAATACTGCTGGCCCAGGTTGAACCAGGCCGGCGCGCTGCCCTGCAACGCCGCCATGCGTAGCAGGTGCCCGGCCAGCGTCGGGTCGGCGCGCCAGTACTTGCCGTTGAGCCAGATCCAGCCCAGGTCGTTGAGTGCCGCGACACTACCATCCAGGGCCTGGGCCCGCAGATCGCTGTACAGCGCCTGCAGGTCGCTGGCCTCCTCGAGACGGCTGATCAGGATGAAGCTTTCACCCAAAGCTGCCCGCTGGCTGGGTATACCCACACCGGCGTACAACCGCTCCAGTTGGCTGGAACGGCCAGACACCGCAATGATGCGCTCGGGAAGCAGACGCTCGAGCAGTGGGAAAATATTGCTGGCAGCTGACATGTTCATCCTCATTGAACAACCCGCCGAAACGAAGGCAGGAGTAATGAGGCGTGATTCTGCGCAAAGCCACGACAAAACCTGTCGCGAACGATTCGGTTGAGGCAAATCAACTACTTCATCCTTGATTCGATAGATAAATGGCCAATTGCCATATCTTTCCACTAGGAACATGCTACAACCGCAAGCCTAGACAAGGACGCCACACTTTGCCCTCCGCCACGACCCGCGCCACGCTCAGCCGTCAATGGGAGTTATTGCGCCAACTGCCCAGCCGTTCACCCGGTACCACTAGCGCCGAGCTGGTAGCTCGCCTGAAAGACGCCGGCTTTACCATCAGCAAACGCACTATTGAACGCGACTTGAACGAGCTGTCGCTGATTTTTCCGTTGGAGCGCAACGACAAGAGCATTCCCTATGGCTGGCACTGGGCGGCCAATGCCGGTTTTCACCAGTTGCGCGTGCTCAACAACGCCAGCGAAGGCCTGCGCGACTTTGACCTGCAGGCCTATCTGCGCAGCGATGCCCTGCAGTTTGGTGATACCGACAAGATCGAGTTGCAGGTCTGGGTCAGCGACAACCTGGCGCGCCTGGTACGTGAAACCCCGCTGTCGGCGGACATGCACGTCACCCAGCTGGAGCACGGCCACTGCCTGCGTGCGACGGTGAGCAACGGCTGGCAACTGCGCTGGTGGTTACTCAGCCAGGGCGACAGCCTGATCGTCGAACAGCCCCTGGCCCTGCGCCAGCAGATCGCCGAAACCCTGAGCAACGCCGCAGCGCAGTACCAGAGCGCCTGAGCCGGTCAGCGCTGCATACCCCAGCGGCGCACGGTAATGCGCTCCAAGTTGTTGAACACCAGGCTTTCCACCAGTAGGCCGATCAGGATCACCACGGCCAGCCCGGCGAAGACTTTGTCGGTGTACAGCTCATTGCGATTCTGGAAGATGTACCAGCCCAGCCCGCCTTTGCCACTGGTGGCACCGAACACCAGTTCCGCGGCAATCAGGGTGCGCCAGGCGAAGGCCCAGCCGATCTTGAGACCCGAGAGAATCGACGGCAGCGCCGCCGGGATCAGGATGTGCAGCACCAGGCGCAAGCCGCGCAGACCATAGTTGCGCCCGGCCATGCGCAGGGTTTCCGACACGCCGAGAAACCCGGCATAGGTGTTCAGGGCCAGGGCCCAGAGCACCGAATGCACCAGGACGAAAATCAGGCTGTTGTCGCCCAGGCCGAACCAGAGCAAGGCCAGCGGCAGCAGGGCAATGGCCGGCAACGGGTTGAACATCGAGGTCAAGGTGCTGAGCAGGTCACGGCCGAACTGGGTCGAGACCGCCAGGGTGGTCAGGCCGAACGCGAGGACAATACCCAGCAGATATCCCTTGAGCAGCACCACCAGGGAAACGCCGACCTTGGCCGGCAATTCGCCCGTGATCAGGCCGTCGTACAGGGCCGCCGCAGTCTGCAGGAAGCTGGGTAGCAGCAGGTCGTTAGCCTGGTAGCGAGCGATAGCTTCCCAGGCCACCGCCAGCAGCACCAGGATCAGCCCCTTGCGCAGCCAGGCCTGTTGCCACAAGCGCTGGCCCAGAGGTAGCTCACGCTCGATCGGCACGCTGAGCAGCGGCTCGAGAACGACTTCGTATTCCTGACGCGGTGTAACAGATGTGGTCATGGCAATTCTCCCGGTCAGTAGGCAATACGGATGTCGGCAAAATCCAGTGCCGGGTCGTGCTCGGCATGCGCGTCATCGTTGAACAGCAAGCGATGGATGCGTCGCGCCGAGGCCTGGAAATCACTGGCGCCGAGGCTCTGCAGGTCGTATTGGTGACTGTGGATTTCGGCGCGTACCCGCCCGGGATGAGGCGACAGCAAAAGGATGCGATTGCCCACCACCAGTGCTTCTTCAATCGAGTGGGTGACGAAAAGCAAGGTGAAACGCACCTCTTCCCAAAGCAGCAGCAACTCTTCCTGCATCTTGCGCCGGGTCAGGGCGTCGAGGGCGGCGAAAGGTTCGTCCATCAACAGGATTTTCGGCTGCATGGCCAATGCGCGGGCAATCGCCACCCGGGCTTTCATGCCGCCTGACAGGGTATGCGGGTAGGCATCGGCAAAACCGCCCAGGCCGACTTTATCCAGGTAATGCAAGGCACGCGCTTCGGCCTCCTTGCGCTTGAGCGTGGCGGACGCCAGCAACGGGAACATCACGTTCTGTTTAACGGTTTTCCACGGTGGCAGTTGGTCGAACTCCTGGAACACCACGATGCGGTCCGGGCCCGGGCCATGCACCGTCTGGCCCTGCAGGCGGATCTGCCCCTCCTGCGGCTCGATAAAACCGGCGACCGCCTTGAGCAACGTCGACTTGCCGCAACCGGAGGGGCCGAGCAGGACAAAGCGATCAGCCTTGTCCACTTCGAAACTGACCTGGTGCGTGGCCCGCACCACGCGTTGCGCGGTGCGGTACTCCAGGCTGACGTTATCCACCTGCAGCAGCGGCGGCGTGGCGACGCTGCTCAACTTGCTGACCGTGTGGCCTTGCAATGGGGTGTTCATGCGCTTCAGCTCCCTTGCAGCGGTTTCTCGTCCTGGAAGAAGTAGTCTTTCCAGGAGTCGGGTTTGTGCTTGATCGCGCCCACGCGGTAGAGGAACTCGGCCAGCGGGTAGGTGTTTTTCGGCGTGACGCTGAACTCGTACTGCGGGTTGTCGATGATCTTGAGCAGCGCTTCGCGGTCGATCTTGGCCTTGGTCACGCGGATGTAGGTATCGGCCGCGGCCGCCTTGTCGTTCTGGGCGAAGTCCGCGGCCTCGGCCAGGGCGTCGACAAAGGCCTTGTAGGTTTTCGGGTTGTCCTTGCGGAATTTCTCGGTGGCGAACAACACGGTTGGTGAGTTCGGTCCGAGCAGGTCGTAGGTGTTGAGCACGACGTGCACGTCCTTGTTGGCCAGCACCTGGTCCTGGAACGGCGGGTTGGAGAAGTGCGCGTTGAGCTCGGTACCACCGGCCAGCAAGGCGGCGGTAGCGTCAGGGTGCGGAACGGCCAGGGTGTACTTGTCGAGGCGGTTGTACTCCTTGTCCCCCCACTGTTTGGCCGCAGCGTACTGGAGGAAACGCGACTGTACCGAGACCCCGACAGCCGGCAGCGCAATGCGGTCCTTCTCGCTGAAGTCGGCGATGGTCTTTACATTGGGATTGTTGCTGACCAGGTAGTAGGGGAAGTTACCCAGCGACGCCACGGCCTTGACGTTCTGCCGCCCCTGCGTGCGGTCCCAGATGGTCAGCAGCGGGCCAACCCCGGCGCCAGCGATATCGATCGAGCCGGACAGCAAGGCATCGTTGATCGCGGCGCCGCCGGACAGTTGCGTCCAGTCGACCTTGATGTCGATGCCCTGCTCCTTGCCGTGTTTCTCGATCAGGTTCTGATCGCGCACCACGTTGAGCAGCAGATAAACGATGCCGAACTGTTCGGCGATACGGATTTCACCTTCGGCCTGGGCGGTTGCCGGGGCTGCCAGGCTGCCGGCGAGCAGGCTGACACCCAGACCGATACTGGCCGCCAGGCGGCTGATTGACTTGCGCATGCTGTACTCCTCGATACGTGTCAGAACGGGGCATCGCCCTGGATGGTGGTGCGGTACAGCTTGCGGCGCAGGTGCGCGGGGCAGCCGGCGGCCAGGTGGATCAGCGAGCGGTTATCCCAGAACACCAGGTCACGTGGCTGCCACTGGTGACGGTAGATGTTCTGTTCCAGCAC
Organism: Pseudomonas alkylphenolica; assembly: GCF_000746525.1. Taxonomy (NCBI): domain Bacteria; kingdom Pseudomonadati; phylum Pseudomonadota; class Gammaproteobacteria; order Pseudomonadales; family Pseudomonadaceae; genus Pseudomonas; species Pseudomonas alkylphenolica. The sequence continues at coordinate 186,029 of NZ_CP009048.1, read as the reverse complement.
GCTGTGGGCATAGAGTTCGGCGAGGATCTGCCGGCTTTCGTCTTCGGGCAGGCCAACGATGCGGGTGGTAAAGCCTTCACTGACGAACAGGGCCTTGCGGCCGTTCTCCGGGTGCGTCCGCACCACCGGGTGAATCACTTCCTGCACCTGGGCCAGTTGCTCGGCCGTCAGCGTCGGGCGCCAGTTGCCTTCGAATTTTGTTTCGCTGTAGCGCGCGGTGTAGGAGTGCGCCGCGCTACGGTCTTGCACGGCAGTGCGCAGGGCTTCAGGCAAGCCGTCCCAGGCCTTGTGCATGTCGGCGAACAGGGTGTCGCCGCCTTCGCTCGGCAGCTCCTGAGCATGCAGCATCGAGCCCAGGCTCGGCAGTTCCTTGTACGACAGGTCCGAGTGCCAGAACTTGCCGGCATCGCCCAGACCGATGTTCTGGCCGTTCTCGACAATGTTGGAGACGATGAGGATTTCCGGGTGACCGGCCAGCAGGAACTGTTTGAGCACATGGATCTGCAGCACACCGAAGCGGCGGCTGAAGGCAATCTGTTGTTCGGGGCTGATGTGCTGGTCGCGAAACACCAGCACATGATGGTCGAGATGCGCGCGGTGAATCCGGGCGAAGTCTTCGGCGGTGACTGCACGGGACAGGTCCAGGCCGATGATTTCGGCACCGACGGCACCGGAGAAAGGACGAATTTCGAAGCGTTGTTGTTGTGCGCTGTCGACAGGTGACAAGACGCTGGAGGCCGCTGACATGATTCACTCCCACGCAGAGCGCGCCCAAAGGTGCGCGCATCGATCAGAAACTCACGGGGTTCCGTGTTGGTTCGGTCGTGCGGCGCGCCGATTGGTCGGCAGGTACGCAGGGAAGTGACTATAAAGTCATAAGAGAGATAATTTAAATATCTTTATTGAATAAGCATATGGTGGTCTTCAGGACCTCATCGCGAGGCAAGCCCGCTCCCACAGAGGCATGTGCTCACTGTGGGAGCGGGCTTGCCCCGCGATGCTGTTAACGCTCGCGCAGCGCCTCAGCCCGGGCACGAATGATCGGCTTGAGCAGGTAGCTCAGCACGCTCTTCTTGCCAGTGATGATATCCACCGAGGCGACCATGCCCGGAATGATCAACAACGGGTTTTCATCCGTGCCCAGGTGGCTGCGATCGGTACGCAGCTTGATCACGTAGAAGGTGTTGTTGTCTTCATCGGTAATGGTGTCGGCGCCGATCTGCTCCAGCTTGGCTTTCAGGCCGCCATAGATGGTGAAGTCATAGGCAGTGAACTTGACCATGGCTTCCTGGCCGGGATGCAGGAAAGCGATGTCTTGCGGGCGGATACGCGCTTCAACCAGCAGGGTGTCATCCAGCGGTACGATTTCGACCAGGTCGCTGCCCGGCTGGATCACACCGCCGACGGTGTTGACCAGCAGTTGCTTGACGATACCGCGCACCGGTGAGGTAACCAGGGTCCGGTTGACCCGGTCATCCAGGGCCTTGCCAGTGGCTTGCGCCTTGCTCAGGTCAGTGCGCGCCTCGTTGAGCTGAGTGAGGGCATCGCTGCGAAACTTGCCACGGGTCTCATCGATCTTGCGCTCGACTTCCTTGATCGCCGACTCGGCCCGCGGGATGGCCAGCGAGGTGGCATCGAGCTGACCGCGGTTTTCCACTTCGGCACGCTTGAGCCGCAGCACTTCAACCTGCGAGATTGCGCCCTGGGCCACCAGCGGCTCGGACATGCTGATTTCCTGACGCAGCAACTGCAGGCTGTTGCGGTACTGGGCTTGCTTGGAGCTGAACTCGCGCAGTTCCTGCTGGCGCTGCACCAGTTGCTCCTGCAAGCCACCAATTTCGCTCTGCAATTGCTGACGACGGCTCTGGTACAAGGAATCTTCGTTGGCCGCCTGGCTTGGCGCTGCCTTGCGGATCTCTTCGTCAATCTTCAGCGGACGGTCTTCGACCTCGGCACTCAGACGCTCTACACGCAAGGCCATGGCCAGGCGATCCGCCTCGGTCTCGCCGACGTTGGAGACGAAACGGGTATCGTCCAGACGCAGCAAAGGGTCGCCCGCTTCGACGATCTGGCCTTCTTTGGCAAAGATCTGCGCAACGATGCCGCCTTCCAGGTTCTGGATTTTCTGCAGCTTGGACGACGGAATCGCCTTGCCCTCGCCCCGGGTGACTTCGTCGATGATCGCGAAGTTGGCCCATATTCCAAGGAACAGGAAGAACGCGATGACGCCCCAGATGGTCATGCGCACGATGCGCGGCGCATCCTCGATGAGGGCCTTGTTGACCTCGGGCAGCGGCTGGCCGCTGAGCGACTCGGAGCCTTTGAAGTACTTGCGCAGGCTGTCCTTGACCTGACCCATATCGATCTTATGCAACACTGATCTGCCCCTTCTTCAGCGCATCCATGACGGCGGCTTTCGGGCCATCCGCAACAATCTGTCCGCGGTCGACGACGATCAAGCGATCGACCAGAGACAACAACGATGCCCGGTGGGTGACCAGGACCACGGTCTTGCTTTCAATGACGGCTTGCAGGCGCTGCTTGAGGCGCTCTTCGCCGGTGTTGTCCATGGAGCTGGTAGGCTCGTCGAGCAGCAGGATCTGTGGGTTGAGCAACAGCGCCCGGCCCAGGGCAACGTTCTGGCGCTGACCGCCCGAGAGGTTCTGGCCACGCTCGCCGACCTGCAGTTCATAGCCCTGCGGATGCAAGCGGGCGAATTCATGGACACCTGACAGTTCTGCGGCCTGCAGGACCATTTCGTCCTCGACGTAACGCGCACCACTGACCAGGTTGTCACGCAGGGTGCCGGCCATCAGCTGGATATCCTGGGGCACATAGCCGATGTTGTGGCGCAGTTCACTGACGTCGATCTGACGGATGTCCACGCCATCGACCAGCAGCGAGCCGCTGTCGGCTTCGTACAGGCCAACGATCAGCTTGGCCAGCGAGCTTTTACCCGAGCCGCTTCGGCCGATGATGCCGATTTTCTCACCCGGCCGGATGCTCAGGCTGACGCCTTTGAGCGCCAGGTTCTGCTGGTTCGGGTAGGTGAAATCAATGTTGCGGAACTCGATTGCACCCTGCAGCACCTGGCGGCTCAGCGGGCGCTCTTCGAAGTTGCGCTCTTGCGGCAGTTCCATCATCTGGTCGGTCGAAACCATGGTGACCTTGGCCTGCTGGTAGCGGGTCAGCAAACCGGACAGCTGCGCCAGCGGGCCGAGGGCACGGCCACTGAGCATGTAGCAGGCAATCAGGCCACCCATGCTGAGGTTGCCGGCAATGATCTGGTAAACACCGGCACAGATCAGCGCCACACCGGCCAGTTGCTGGATCAGCAGGGTGATGTTCATCGCCAGGCCCGACAGCACCTTGACCCGCAGCTCCAGGCGGCTGAGGGTACCGATGGTCTGCTCCCACATGTACTGGCGTTCGCTTTCGGCGTTGTTGACCTTGACCGCGTCGAGACCGGCCAGGGTTTCGATCAGGCTCGACTGGCGCTCGGACGCCAGGGACATGGTCCGCTCCAGCGTCGCCACCAGGGGCTTCTGCAGGGCGTAGCCAATGCCCAGGGCGAGCGGGAAGGCAATGATCGGAATCCACACCAGATGGCCGCCGATGATGGCGATCACCAGCAGGATCAGCAGGGTAAACGGCAGGTCGATCAGGCTGGTCAGGGTCAGCGAGGCGAGGAAATCGCGCAGCCCCTGGAATTCGTGAATGTTCTGGGCAAAGCTGCCGACCCGCGCCGGGCGGTATTTCATCGCCATGCCGACGATACGCTCGAACAGCGTGGCGGAGATGATCAGGTCGGTCTTTTTCCCGGCAAGATCAAGGCACAGGCTGCGCAGGCCCTTGAGGATCAGGTCGAAGATATAGGCGCCGCAGATACCGACAGCCAGCACCCACAGGGTCGCGGTCGCCTGGTTGGGCACCACGCGGTCGTAGACGTTCATGACGAACAGCGGCGCGGCCAGGGCGATCAGGTTGATCACCAGGCTGGCGGCGATGGCATCGATGTACAGCCAGCGGCTGCGCTTGAGCGTGTCGCGGAACCACGAGCGTGCGCGGGGAATCAGGTTGCCGTGGTTGACGTCGAACTTGTGCTGCGGCTGGGCGAAGAACACCCGCCCGCTGTAGTCACTCTGCAACGCCTCGCGACTGACATGCACCTCGCCGCCGTCGCTCTCGCTGAGCAACAGCCGCGCGGTGTCGTCATTCTCCCAACCGAGCAGCACCGTGCTGCGACCGTCCTTGAGCAGCAGCATCGCCGGCATGGCGATGCCCGGGATCTGCTCCAGCTTGCGTTGCAACAAACGCCCCTGCAGACCGGCACGGGCCGCCGCACGCGGCAGCAGCTCCGGGCTCAGGCGCTGGGCCGGCAACGGCAGACCGGTGGTCAGCATTGCCCGGCTGGCGGGCTTCTGGTGCAACACGCAGAGGGACAGCAGGCTGTCCAGCAACGGATCATCGTGCTGACTGCGTGGATCATGGCTGAGTTGGACTCGACTGACTTCTGATTCCACGCGGTTTCTCTTGATGATTGCGGTTGGAGATTAAGGTGAACCTCAGTTCATGCCCGGCAGGCTGACCTTCGGTTTCATATCGTTTTGCACAACGGAGGCCATCGGCGCAACTACGCCCTGGCTCTTGAGCAGTTGGCCAATGGTCGCCTTGATTCGATACTGAGTAAACACTTGGCTGTTCTTCACCTCGGCCAGGCGACGCTGAGCGGTGAAGAGCTCGTTCTCACTATCGAGCAAGTCGAGCAACGTCCGCTCGCCCAGGCTGAATTGCTTCTGGTAAGCGCTGCGCACGTTGTTGCTGTAGTCGACGTATTGCTGGGCAATAGGCAATTGCGCGTTGGCGTTATCCATAGCATTCCATGCCAGGCCTAGTTCTTCATTGAGCTGGCGCAAGGCATTGTTACGAATGTCCAGCGCCTGGTTGGTCTGGTACGACTTGGATTCCAGATCGGCCTTGTTGCTCCCACCGTTATACAGGTTGAAGCTCATACGCAGCATAGCCTGCCATTCGTTGTTGTGGCCGTTCATGCCATCGATATCGTTATCGGCCGTCCGTCCGAGTTCTGCATCGAAACGTGGATAGAACGTAGACTTTGCCGCCTCGTATTGTTTTTCCGCCGCCGCGATATCGGACTCCGCCGAACGCAGGATCGGGCTGCTTTCGACCATCTGTTGCCGGGCTTCGTCGAGGTTGGCTGGCAGCAGGTCGATAAACGGCGCAGGAGCGCTCAGCTCGTCCGGCATCTGGCCAACCACGCTCAGGTAGTTGGTCTTGGCGTCAGCCAGGTTGGTCTGCTCGGTAATCAGGTTGTTACGGGCCTGGGCCAGACGCGCTTCGGCCTGATCGAGGTCAGCCAGACGCCCCACGCCGCGGGCGGTACGCAGCTTGATCTGGTCGTAGATGCGTTCGTGGCTGCGCAGGTTGTCTTCAGCCAGGCGCACCATTTCGCGACGGGTGAGGACGTCCAGGTAAACCTGGGCGACAGTCAGCGCGGTGCGCTCGGAGGCACCAAGCAAGGAGTACGCGCGCGAGTTAACGGTGGCTTGTTGACGCCCTACTTCGCTGGAAGTGGCAAAACCGTCAAAAACCATTTGCCGCAGACGCAGGCTGGATTCACCACGGTTGAGGGTTTCCCAACGGTTGCCCGTGCTCGGACTGTCGGTCCCTTCGCGGCCATAACCTGCCAACACATCGACCTTCGGCAGATAGCCGCCCTTGGCAGCACGCAGTTGGTAGTCGGCCGCGATACGGCTGTTGACCCCGGCCTGGATTTCCGGATGCACCTCAAGGGCTTTTTGCATGGCTTCAGGCAGGCTTTGTGCTTGAGCGAAACTGGCAGCAAGAGCGAAAGGAAGAGCAGTGAACAATGACGCGCGCATGAGACGTTTTTCCTAGGGACCTCTTGTCCCAGATCACAGCAAAAGGACGTTGCTGCATTCGAAAATGGCAACCAGCTTGACGTTCTGTCGGAAACTTCCGAAGGGGTACTCGAGCGTACGTAGGAAGGGTGGCAGCCGCTTAAATATCAATGTGACATTACGGTGTTGATTGTTTAGGATGGCGGCAGGAAGGTCAATAGTTTGGCATAAAGTTAATAGCCAAAAAATATAGACAAATATTTGACGGATTTTGCGTCAAAATAACATTTGATACATACCCATCGGAATGCGGCAAATCAGCGCCGACTGGGCATGGAAGCCAACTGATACGGGTATTCGGAGAGTCCAATGAGCAGCGTTGTTGCCATCGTCAAAAGCATTGTTGGTCAAGTCATCGCCGTATCCCCGGAAGGGGCTCGGCGCGTCCTCATCGAAGGTGACCGCCTGCTTGCTGGCGAGCAGGTGCTGACCGGCCTGGCAGGCGCTGTAACCCTGGAGCTGGCCGACGGCCGCACGCTGGATCTGGGCCGCGATACGCAATGGAGCGCTGACGCGCCAGACAGCAGCACCGACCTTTCGGCGGCCACCGCGCAAGCCGCGCCTTCGGTTGAAGAATTGCAACAAGCTATTGCTGCTGGTGCCGACCCGACCACCGAACTGGAAGCCACTGCGGCCGGCCCTTCGGCTGCAGGCTCTGGTGGTGCTGCCGGTGGTGGCCACAGTTTCGTCATGCTGGATGCCACGGCAGGCTCGGTTGATCCGACCATCGGTTTCCCGACTGCCCCTATCGGTTTTGCCACAGATGACAACCGTCTGGACCTGGGCGGCCTGGACGATGCCAACAACGCGAACACCACCACGCCTACGCGCGAATCCGGCCTGACCCTGACCGCCACGCCGTCGATCACCGAGGCCGGTGGTGTGATCATCTACACCGCTACGTTGGGCCAGCCGCCTCTGACTGACCTGACCGTGACCCTGTCCAACGGCCAGGTCATCGTCATCAGCGCCGGGCAGACCACCGGCAGCGTCAGCGTGACCATTGCACCAAACGACACCGTGTACGTGGATGGCAGCGAGATTTCTGCGACCATTACCGGCACCAGCGGTGGCGCCGGCCTGATCATCACCCCGGACACCACCCCGGCGGTTACCCAGATCACCGACACCGTCGACACCACCACGGTCACCCTGAGCGCGAACCCAAGCATCACCGAAGGTGGCGTGATCACCTACACCGCCACCCTGACCAACCCGGCCCAGACGCCGGTGACCGTCACCCTGTCCAACGGCACCACCATCACCATCGGCGCGGGCCAGACCAGCGGCACCGTCGATGTCCAGACGCCACCGAACGACGTCTACAACAATGGCAGCAGCGTCAGCACTACCATCACCGGTGCCACGGGCGGCAACTTCGAAAACCTGGTGCCGGACCCGAACCCGGCCGTTACCACCATCACCGACTCGCTCGACAACACCGGCCTGAGCCTGACGGCCACCGGTACCGTCGCCGAGGGCGGCCAGATCATCTACACCGCGACCCTGACCAACCCGGCCGGCACCCCGGTAACGGTGACCCTGAGCAACGGCGCGGTGATCACCATTGCCGCTGGCCAGACCGAAGGCAGCGTCAGCGTGGCGGCACCTGGCGACGACGTGTACATCGATGCCGGCAGTGTTGGCGTGACCATCGACAAGGCCGATGGCGGCAACTTTGAAAACCTGGTGGTCAGCGAAGTGCCGGCGGTAACCGAGGTGACCGACACCATCAACACCTCGACCGTCACCCTGACCGCGACCCCGAGCGTCGCTGAAGGCGGCGTGGTGACCTACACCGCTTCGGTGACTGCACCGGTTACCGGTTCGGCGCTGGTCATCAACCTGGCCAATGGTCAGCAGATCACTATTCCCGTTGGCCAAAGCAGCGGTTCGGTCGAGTTCGTTGCACCCGACAACGTCCACACCACCAACCCGGACCTGACCAACAGCATCACCAGCACTACCGGTGGTAACTACGAGAAGCTGGAAACCACCGGCAACCCGGTGACCACCGTGACCGATGGCCCGGATACCGAGGCGTCTACCGGTCTTTCTCTGACCGCTACTGGCAACGTCGAGGAAGGCGGCCAGATCACCTACACCGCCACCCTGACCAACCCGGCCGGCACGGCGATGACCGTGACCCTGAGCAACGGTGCGGTCATCGAGATCAAGGCTGGCGAAACCAGCGGCACCGTCACTGTCGACGCGCCAACCGACGACGTCTACCTCGATGCCGACACGGTTGAAGCGACCATCGAAAGCACCGATGGCGGTGATTTCGAGAACCTGGTGGTGGACACCACTCCAGCCGTTACCGACGTCGCTGACACCTACGACACCTCGACGGTCAAACTGACTGCCGACGTCACCACTATCGGCGAAGGCGGTGTGATTACCTACACCGCCACCGTCAGCGCCCCGGTTACCGGCACTCCGCTGGTGATCACCCTGGCCAACGGTCAGAGCATCACCATCCCGGTCAATGCCACCTCCGGTACCGTGCAGTACACCGCTCCGGATAACGTCCACACCAGCAACCTGGACCTGACCAACAGCATCACCGGCACCACCGGCGGCAACTTCGAGAAGCTGGAAACTTCGGGTGAAACCACCATCACCGTGACTGATAGCCCGGACACTCAGAACGAGACCGGTCTGTCCCTGAGCGCTACTGGCAACGTTGAGGAAGGCGGCCAGATCACCTACACCGCCACCTTGACCAACAAGGCTGGCACCGACATGACCATCACCCTGGACAACGGGGCGGTCATCGAGATCAAGGCAGGCGAAACCCAGGGCAGCGTGCTCTTCGATGCACCGACGGACGACGTCTACCTCGACGCTGGCAAGGTCGAAGCAACGATCGAGAGCACCGACGGCGGTGACTTCGAGAACCTGGTGGTGGACACCACTCCAGCCGTTACCGACGTCGCTGACACCTACGACACCTCGACGGTCAAACTGACTGCCGACGTGACCACCATCGGTGAAGGCGGCGTGATCACCTACACCGCCACCGTCAGTTCCCCGGTTACCGGTACTCCGCTGGTGATCACCCTGGCCAACGGTCAGAGCATCACCATCCCGGTCAATGCCACCTCCGGTACCGTGCAATACACCGCACCGGACAACGTGCACACCAGTAACCTGGACCTGGCCAACAGCATCACCGGCACCAGCGGTGGTAATTTCGAGAAGCTCGAAACCTCGGGTGAAACCACCATTACCGTGACCGATAGCCCGGACACTCAGAACGAGACGGGTCTGTCCCTGACCGCGTCCAAGTCGGTCGAGGAAGGTGGCCAGATCACCTACACCGCCACCTTGACCAACAAGGCTGGCACCGACATGACCATCACCCTGGACAACGGGGCGGTCATCGAGATCAAGGCAGGCGAAACCCAGGGCAGCGTGCTCTTCGATGCACCGACGGACGACGTCTACCTCGACGCTGGCAAGGTCGAAGCAACGATCGAGAGCACCGACGGCGGTGACTTCGAGAACCTGGTGGTAGATACCACTCCAGCCGTGACCGATGTCGCTGACACCTACGACACCTCGACGGTCAAACTGACTGCCGACGTCACCACCATCGGCGAAGGCGGCGTGATTACCTACACCGCTACCGTCAGCGCCCCGGTTACCGGCACCCCGCTGGTGATCACCCTGGCCAACGGCCAGAGCATCACCATCCCGGTCAATGCCACCTCCGGCACCGTGCAATACACCGCTCCGGATAACGTCCACACCAGTAACGCCGACCTGACCAACAGCATCACCGGCACCAGCGGCGGCAACTTCGAGAAGCTGGAAACCTCGGGCGAAACCACGGTCACCGTGACCGACGGTCCAGGCACCGAAGACACCACAGGTTTGTCCCTGAGTGCTACTGGCAACGTTGAGGAAGGCGGCCAGATCACCTACACCGCGACGCTGACCAACCCGGCTGGCACGGCCATGACCGTGACCCTGAGCAACGGCGCAGTCATCGAGATCAAGGCTGGCGAGACCAGCGGCACCGTCACCGTCGATGCGCCAACCGACGACGTCTACCTCGACGCCGACACCGTCGAAGCCACCATCGAGAGCACCGATGGCGGTGACTTCGAGAACCTGGTGGTGGATAGCACTCCAGCCGTTACCGATGTCGCTGACACCTATGACACCTCGACGGTCAAGCTGACTGCCGACGTCACCACTATCGGCGAAGGCGGCGTAATCACCTACACCGCCACCGTTAGCTCTCCGGTTACCGGTACACCGCTGGTGATCACCCTGGCCAACGGCCAGAGCATCACCATCCCGGTCAATGCCACCTCCGGTACCGTGCAGTACACCGCACCGGATAACGTGCACACCAGTAACGCCGACCTGACCAACAGCATCACCGGCACCACTGGCGGCAACTTCGAGAAGTTGGAAACCTCGGGCGAAACCACCATCACTGTGACCGATAGCCCGGACACTCAGAACGAGACCGGTCTGTCCCTGAGCGCTACTGGCAACGTCGAGGAAGGTGGCCAGATCACCTACACCGCCACCCTGACCCACAAGGCCGGCACCGACATGACCATCACCCTGGATAACGGGGCGGTCATCGAGATCAAGGCCGGCGAAACCCAGGGCAGTGTGCTCTTCGATGCACCGACGGACGACGTCTACCTCGACGCCGGCAAGGTCGAAGCAACGATCGAGAGCACCGACGGCGGTGACTTCGAGAACCTGGTGGTAGATAGCACTCCAGCCGTTACTGATGTCGCGGACACCTACGACACCTCGACGGTCAAACTGACTGCCGACGTGACCACCATCGGTGAAGGCGGCGTGATCACCTACACCGCCACCGTCAGTTCCCCGGTTACCGGTACTCCGCTGGTGATCACCCTGGCCAACGGTCAGAGCATCACCATCCCGGTCAATGCCACCTCCGGTACCGTGCAATACACCGCACCGGACAACGTGCACACCAGTAACCTAGACCTGAGCAACAGCATCACTGGCACTACCGGTGGTAACTACGAGAAGCTGGAAACCTCGGGCGAAACCACCGTCACCGTGACTGATGTGCCAGGTGCCGAAGACACCACCAGCCTCAAGCTGACCGCGACTGAATTGGTCGAGGAAGGCGGCCAGATCACCTACACCGCGACGCTGACCAACCCAGCCGGCACGGCCATGACCGTGACCCTGAGCAATGGCGCAGTCATCGAGATCAAGGCTGGCGAGACCAGCGGCACCGTCACTGTCGATGCGCCTAGCGACGACGTCTACCTCGATGCCGACACCGTCGAAGCCACGATCGAGAGCACCGACGGTGGTGATTTTGAGAAACTCGACATCGATCCATCGGCTGCAGTGACCGACGTCGCTGACACCTACGACACCTCGACGGTCAAACTGACTGCCGACGTGACCACCATCGGTGAAGGCGGCGTGATCACCTACACCGCCACCGTCAGTTCCCCGGTTACCGGTACTCCGCTGGTGATCACCCTGGCCAACGGTCAGAGCATCACCATCCCGGTCAATGCCACCTCCGGTACCGTGCAATACACCGCACCGGATAACGTCCACACCAGCAACCTGGACCTGACTAACAGCATCACCGGCACCAGCGGCGGCAACTTCGAGAAGCTGGAAACCTCGGGTGAAACCACCATCACTGTGACCGATAGCCCGGACACTCAGAACGAGACCGGTCTGTCCCTGAGCGCTACTGGCAACGTTGAGGAAGGTGGCCAGATCACCTACACCGCGACGCTGACCAACCCGGCTGGCACGGCGATGACGGTGACCCTGAGCAACGGCGCAGTCATCGAGATCAAGGCTGGTGAAACCAGCGGCACCGTCACCGTCGATGCGCCAACCGACGACGTCTACCTCGACGCCGACACGGTCGAAGCGACCATCGAGAGCACCGATGGCGGTGACTTCGAGAACCTGGTGGTGGACACCACTCCAGCCGTGACCGACGTGGCTGACACCTACGACACCTCGACGGTCAAACTGACTGCCGACGCCACCACCATCGGCGAAGGCGGCGTAATCACCTACACCGCTACCGTCAGTTCCCCGGTTACCGGCACTCCGCTGGTGATCACCCTGGCCAACGGTCAGAGCATCACCATCCCGGTCAATGGCACCTCCGGTACCGTGCAATACACCGCACCGGATAACGTCCACACCAGCAACCTGGACCTGACCAACAGCATCACCGGCACCACTGGCGGCAATTTCGAGAAGCTCGAAACCTCGGGTCAAACCACCATCACCGTCACCGATAGCCCGGATACTCAGAACGAAACCGGTCTCAAGCTGACCGCAACCACGTCGGTCGACGAAGGCGGCAAGATCACTTACACCGCCACCTTGACCAACAAGGCCGGCACCGACATGACCGTCTCCCTGGACAATGGCAAGTCCATTACCATCAAGGCGGGCGAGACCACCGGTACCGTCACCATTGATGCGCCGGGCGATGACGTCTACCTCGATGAGGGGAATGTCGGTGCGAAGATCACTGGCACTAACGGCGGAGACTTCGAGAGCCTTGTAGTCGACGGTTCCACTGCGGTCACCAAGGTGACTGATACCATCGACACCACCACCCTGAAACTGACGGCAACCCCGTCGGTCGATGAAGGTGGCAAGATCACCTACACCGCCACCCTGAGCAACCCGGCAGGCACCCCGGTTACCGTGACCTTGAGCAACGGCAAGACCATCATCATCGCCGCTGACAAGACCTCCGGCAGCATCACCATTGATGCGCCAAGCGACGATGTGTACATCGATGCAGGCGACGTCAGTGCGACCATCACCGGTGCCAACGGTGGCAATTTCGAAAAACTGGAGATCAGCGACAAGCCCGCTGTCACCCACGTGGCCGATACCACCAACACCACCACGGTCGGCATCACCGGGACTACCTCGGTTGCCGAAGGTGAGTCCGCCAACTACACCCTGACGCTGTCCAGCAAGGCTGAATCTGACGTCACCATCACGCTGCGCTACACCGGTACCGCCAAAGATGGCTCGGACTTCACCGGCGTGACCACCGTGACGATTCCGAAAGGCAGCAATACCGGCACCTTCAGTGTGCCGATCCTGCGTGACGGCATCGCCGAGGGCGCTGAGTCCTTCAATGTGCAGATCAGTTCGGCTACCGGTGGCAACTTCGAAAACCTGGTGGTTGGCGACAATGGCAGTGTGACCACCACCATCGTCAGCAACGAAGCGCCAGTCGCCGCCGGCGGCGCCGTGACCGGCACCGAAGATACCGACCTGGTGCTGACCTGGGCCAACTTCGGCATCACCGATGCCGACACCCCGGCCGCCAATCTGGGCCTGACCATCACCAAACTGCCTGCCGATGGCGTGCTGCAGTACAAGGATGGCGATGTCTGGAAAACCCTGACCAAGGCCGATGTCGACGCTGCCAAGACCTTCAGCAAAGCCGACATCGATGCCGGCAAACTGAAATTCGTACCGGATCACAACGAGTCGGGCATCAACGCCAACGGCGGCAACGGTGTGGGTGACCAGAAGGCTGACTACGCACAGATCCAGTTCAAGCCAACCGACGGTCAGGGCATGGGCAACGAATCGACCCTCAAGGTCGATATCACCCCGGTCGCCGACGCGCCAAGCCTGATCATCGGCAGCAACAACGTCAATTCGATCGGTCTGGTCAAGGAAACCTGGAACAGCCTGAAAGGTCTGGGTACCAACGGTAACGGCATCACCGGTGATGCGTTGAAGACTGTCTTCGATAACGCCGGCAACCCGAATAGCAGCTCGACGGTGACCAACGCCCAGTCCAATGGCAGTGTGACCGGCGGTTCGGGTTCGAAGACCTCCGGCCTGATTTTCCTGGAAGCCGGCAAGACCTACAGCTTCAGTGGTGTCGGTGACGACAGCCTGCTGATCACCATTGGCGGCAAGAATGTGGCATCGGCCACCTGGGGTGCCGGTGGCGGTATCAGCGGCTCATTCACGCCGAGCATCAGCGGTTACTACACTCTGGACATCTATCACGCCAACCAGAGCGGCCCTGGCAGCTATGACGTCAACCTGTCGGTCAATGGCGGCACGCCGGTCGACCTGAGCAACAGCAACATCCCGATGTACCCGAACGTCAACGAGCTGAGCAATGCTGGCGTTACCGTCGGCGAGCTGCACGGCGACAATGGCGAAGGTTACTACCAGGGCTACAAACTCAATGAAGGCGCCGAGAATGGCACCGTCAAGCTGGTGGGTATTTCCACCGGCCTGACCGATACCGATGGATCGGAAAAACTCAGCATCAAGCTGGGTGGTATTCCGGAAGGTTCGATCCTCAGCGATGGCGCTGGTCACACGGTTACCGTCGGCAAGACGGAGGTGGATGTCACCGGCTGGAACCTGAACGGCCTGAGCATCAAACCACCGGCCTACTACCATGGCCAGTTCGACGTCACCGTCACCTCGACCGCAACCGAGAAGGCCAATAACGACACCGCCTCGACCCCGGGCAAGATCACGGTTACCGTTTACCCGGATACCTACCTCCCCGCCAACCTGACGGCGGAGAACGACAGCAAGACCCTGGGCACCGAGAACGACATCGTGGTTGCCGACGTCAACGGCCTGCATGTAGTACCAGGGCAGGACTACAACCTGGCGTTCATTGTCGATACCTCGGGCAGTATGGAGAAGTCGGGCGTCGACGCGGCGAGAAAGTCCCTGGAGTCGGTGTTCAAGACCCTGGCCAACAGCGTCAATGGCGCACAGTCCGGCACGGTGAATATCCTGTTGGTGGACTTCTCCGAGAAGGTCAACACCACCGTCTCGATCGATCTTGCCGACAAGGACGCCCTGAAGACGCTGCAAAAAGCCCTCGACAACCTCAAAGCGGGTGGTAGTACCAACTACGAGGATGCATTCAAAACCACGGCCAACTGGTTCCAGAATCTCAAGAATGCCGGCAGCACCGGTAGCAACCAGACGTTCTTCATCACTGATGGCGAACCGAACGTGTATCAGCGGGGTGAGAAGACCAACCCGACATTCGCATACTCCGACTACACGATGGATGATGCACTCAGGGACCTCAAGTACAAACCGGGCGACGTAATCAGAGATTACAAGGTGGGTGATGACAACCGGATCAGCATCGACAAATCCGGGTACCTCACCGCCGAGTATCGCTCTGGCAAATACTGGTACATCGATTACAACGCCTCTGGAAAACTCAATGCGCAAGGCGATGGCACCTTTGAGCTGTCCTATGCGGAGTCGGGCTCCTATTGGGCCGGCGTCAACGCCAAAGAGGCATTCCTGCTGCTGGCCAATCTCTCGAGCGTTGAAGCGATCGGTCTGAATAACGGCGTCAACGCCAACGCCTTGCGGCCATACGACACCGACGGCAAGCCGCAGACCAACATCGATCCGAGCAAACTGGCCGAAGCCATTCTCGGCCATACCGAAGCTACCAAACCGGGCAACGATGCGCTCGCGGGTGGCGATGGCAACGACATTCTGTTCGGGGACCTGGTCAGCTTCGACGGCATCGCCGGTAACGGCGTTGAAGCCATGCAGGCATATGTGGCCGGCAAGCTGGGTGTGAACCTGGGCGATGTCGACGGCCGGGTGCTGCACCAGTACATCTCCGAGCACGTCAGCGAGTTCGATGTGTCACGCGCCAATGATGGTGCCGACACCCTGCTGGGCGGCGACGGCAATGACATCCTCTTCGGCCAGGGTGGCGACGACTACCTCGATGGCGGCAAGGGCAATGACATCCTGCTCGGTGGTTCCGGCAAGGACACCCTGATCGGTGGTGCGGGTAACGACATCCTGGTTGGCGGGGCCGGCATCGACACCCTGCTTGGCGATGAGGGCAACGACATCCTGCTTGGCGATGAGGGCAATGACATCCTCATCGGCGGCAAAGGCGATGACGTGCTTACCGGTGGCAGCGGTGCCGACACCTTCGTGTGGAAAGCTGGCGACACCGGCAAGGACATCATCAAGGACTTCAAGCCTGCCGAAGGTGACCGTCTGGACCTGAGCGACCTGCTCCAGGGCGAGAAGGCCAGCACCATCGACAACTTCCTGAAGATCACTACGGTCAATGGCGAGTCGACCTTGCAGGTCAGCTCCGAAGGCAAGCTCAACGCCGCCGGTGGCCTGGCCAACGCCGATGTGACGATCAAGCTGGAAGGCGTCAACTGGGCCAACACCACGATCAACTCGCTGGTGTCCGGTGCCGACCCGACCATCAAGATCGACCACTCCAACAGTTGATCCATAGCCTGCGCCAGCCGCTGTCCGGCTGGCGCAACGCTGCGGACTTTCCCTGTACCGTGTCACAGCGCATACTCGCTGGCCGGGCTACACGCCCGGCCAGCCTGGCCTATGCTGCTGACTGCGGATACGGACTGACACTTCAGAGGGATACCCCATGTTCTACGTGCAACGCGATGCACAGGGCCAGCTAGTCCGGGTAGAGGCCGCACCCTACGCCGAGTACACGGAGATGCTGCCGGCCGACCATGCCGAGGTTCAGGACTGGTTTGCCGACGACGTGGTCGAGAACAGCCTCAAGCAACTCAAGCAAAGCGACCTGGACATGATCCGGGTGCTTGAAGACCTGATTGAAGTACTGACCACCAAAGGCGTGATCAGCATCACTGACCTGCCACCCGGTGCTCAGGCCAAGTTGCTCAGCCGCTCAAATGCCCGCCAGGTGCTGGGCGGGCTGACCAACCTGATCGATGACAGCGAAGAGAACGGCGGCCTGATCTGAACAGTGCAGGCCCGCTGCGGGCCTGCAGCCGCTTGCTCAACGCCAGGGTGCCGGCTCGCCCACCAGACGTCCCTGAACGCCCTGAATCCCCATCTCGCGCAATACTTTCAGCTCACCTTCGGTTTCGACCCGCTCGGCAATCAGCGGCAGGTCGATGCTGTGTGCTGCGCGCTGGATCGCTTCGATGAACAGGCGCTTGTGGCGCTCCTGGTCGATAGCACGAATGTAGCTGCCGTCGATCTTCAGGTACGCCAGCCCCAGGTGAGCCAGGTTGCCGATCATGCTGAAGCGTCCGCCAAAGCGTTGCAGGCTCAGACTGAAACCAAGCGCACGCAAGCGCCGGGTCAGTTGCTCCAGCACGGCCTGGTCGGGCAACTGCTCTTCGCCGAGTTCCAGCGTCAGGCGCGGCCCCAGTGCCGGATGCTGGCCGAGCAGCTCATAAACCCGCTGCAATGCACCCGGATCGGCCAGGGTGGCTGCCGACAGGTTCAAGGCCAATGATTCGGTGTGGTTCTGCATGTGCTTGAGCACCTGCTCAAGCATCAGCACATCAAGCCGTGCCGACCAGCCGAAGCGCTCCAGCCAGGGCAGGAAACGTCCGGCGGCAATCGCCTGCCCCTGAGCATCCAGCACCCGCGAAATGACCTTGTAGTGCAACACCCTCTCCGGTGCATCGCTGGCCACCACCGGCTGGAAGAACAGCTGAAAGCGCCCTTGCTGCAGCGCTTCATCGAGCAGTTGGTGCCAGGCATGGTGAGTATCACCCGCCTGCGGCGCAGTACCTTGCTCCAGGCAGACCCAACCCGGCTCTACCTGGTTCTCGGCGCGGGCCAGGGCCTCGTCTGCGAGTTTCAGCAGGGCCTGAGGCGCATCCCCCGGACTGTAGGGCGCCATGCCGATGCAGGCCACCGGCGTGACGTCGGTGGCGCCGGTGTCGGCCAGGCTCTGCAGGGTCACTTCCAGGGCCTGGGCCAGCTGCACCGCTTCTTCGTGCACCAGGCCGGGCGCCAGCACGGCGAATTCACCGCCACGGCTGCGGGTGATCAGGTTGTTGGTTTCCGGATAGTTGGCGCAGGTGCGCTGCAATTGCTGGCCGACGGCCTGAAGCAATTGATCGGTGCGTTGACCACCGAGGCGCTGGTTGAGCCCGGCCAGGTCCTTGACCCGCAGCAGCAACAGGTAACCCGGCCGGGCCTCTTCGATGTTGCTGACCTGGGCGTTGAGTTGCATCTCGAAATAGCGCCGGTTGGCCAGGCCGGTCAGGCTGTCCTGATAAGACTCGACCCGTAGTTTTTCACTGCGCTCGGCCTGTTCCTTGAACAGCGCTTTGAGCTTCTCGACCATCTGGTTCATGGCCTGGACCACCCGCCGCAGTTCAGGGGTGCTCGGCAGATCGGGCAGGCTGAGGAACTCGCGGCGGGCAATGGCGTGAGACTGCGCCACCATGTAGTCCAGCGGCTTGAGCTGGCGACGCAGCAGCAGGGCACCGAGCACTGCGCTCAAGGCACCACACAACAGCAACCAGCCCAGACTGCCCAGGGCGCTCTGCCACAGCTTGGCCAGGGCGAACATCGGATGGCTGACCACCTCAACCCGCGCCGCCTGCTGCCAGCCACGGCTGACAATCGCATCGCCACCGGCGGCTTCAAGGCCGATCAGGCGAATGAACCACGCCGGTACACCGTTGGCATCAGCCTCGGCATGCCGCTCCACCAGCACGGCACTGGAGCCCAGGTCGATGACCTTGATGCTCGAGTAGTAGCCGCTGTCGAAAATCGAACTGACCATCAGCTCGACCATCGCCGGATCATCGATGTTCGGTGTCAGCGACAGCGCCAGCGCTGTGGCCGCATCCTGGGCGTGCGAGCGCAGCTGGTTGACATACTGGCTACGCGAGCTTTCCAGGCTGACCATGAAGCTGCCGCTGAACGCGACTACCAGGAACAGGCAGATGGCAAGCAGCAATTGTTTGAACAGTGACATCTGTGCTCCTTTAGTAAACCGGTTCGGCCGGGAAACCTTCGGCCTGCATCTTTTTCAATAGATCCTGCCAACGCGACAAGCGTTTGGTGTCGCCGACTTTCTTATTGCCCGTAGCACCGGTCAGCCACAGGCCTTCACCGTTGAAGGAATAGACCGGCAACAAGTCGGCACGCTCATTGGCGGGCTTGATCGCGTCCATCAGGCTGTCGAGCACCAGTGGCATGGCATTGGGGCTCGAGTAGTAGGTCAGGACCATGTGCGCGCGGTTCTGGCGCAGCGCCTTGACGTAGGTGATGCGCAGTTTTTCCGCCGGGACCCCCATGCGTCGCAGGCTGAAGTACTTGGCGATAGCATAATCCTCGCAATCGCCCTGGCCCTTGATCAAGGCCTGTATCGGCGTTGCCCAGTAATCGACCTCACGCCACAGATCGATGTCTTCGACATAGCGCAACTGGTGATTGAAGAACAGGTTGACCCGTTTGAGCTGCTCGGCATCGCTGCCCTGCTTTTCTGTCGCCAGCATGTTCTGCCAGGCATCGATACGGCCTTGTCCCGCGCCTAGCGGCCCGTACAGCGACTGGGCACGCCGGCTGATCTGGGAAAAATCCCAATCGGCCTGCAGGCTGCCCAACAGCAGGCAGCCGAACACCACGGCAAGGCCCAGCCGACGCATGGTCAAGTGAACAGCCCAACGTATCGCCAATGCGAAAACCTGCGCAGACCTGTGGAAAAGTATCGATGGTGCGGCCTTGCCCATTAAAAAACAATGGCACCTTGCAATCACCGCAATATCAACCAGCCTGTCTATTGGCAGCCCCCCCGACCCCAGTACGTCGGCTCGACTTCCCTTGGAGAAAAACTTCATTCACGATAGCAACTACTGCCGCAGTAGCGCGGTTTGACAAGGACTCCTGCGCTTACTAGGGTGATTGGATCCAATGATCAAAGCCATTCGACATTAAGGACAACGTAAAGCGTGACCGAAAAATCCAGACCTTTGAGCGAAATACTGGGCAGCGAGCAAGTGCCGCCGCACCTGGCTCGTAGTGTGATTGAAGAGCGGTTGCGCAGCGCCATTCTCGATGGTCGCCTGCCACCCGGCCGGGCCCTGCGCCAGCAGGAGCTGGCGACGTTGTTCGGGGTCAGCCGCATGCCGGTGCGTGAAGCGCTGCGCCAGCTTGAAGCGCAATCGCTGCTGCAGGTAGTGGCGCACAAGGGCGCTGTGGTCGCGCCGCTGATCGGTGAAGACGCCGTAGACACCTATGCGTTGCGAGTACTGCTGGAATCCGAAGCGCTGCGTCAGTCGATTCCTCTGCTCGATGCTGACGATATCGCCCTCGCCCGCAGCTACATCAGTCAACTGGAAAACGAAACCCGGCACGCTGAAATCGGGCGCCTGAACCGCCTGTTCCACATGAGCCTATACAGCAAGGCCTCGAACAAGAAGCTGCTGCACCTGATTGAAGTCGAGCTCAACGAAGAAGAACGCTTCCTGCGCTTTCACCTGTCCTCGATGGGCCTGGGTAAACTGACCCAGGACGACCACAACGGCTTGGTCGATGCAGCCAACGACAAGTCGGTCGATGATGCCATCAGGGTGCTTGAGCGCCACCTGAACACCGCAGCAAAAACCATCAAAGCCTACCTGAACAGTCGACCGGTAGAGTGATCCAGAGCCTCTGAGCTACGAACGGGCGGCCATCATTCAGATGTGATGGCTGCCCAGACCTTCTGTCTTTCCCCCTGCCCCTTCAGCCAGACATGGCAGCGTCCGCGTTTTCGGCACACTCTAGTTCGCGCAACGACCGCTGATCGCCTTCCAGGCGGGCCAGGCCGTTTGCTCGTCCAGAACATGCAGAAGGAGCCAGTCGCCGGGCAAGGACCGATACCGATCAGCTGCCCACCGAACCAATACCCCAATAGCCCTGCCCCCAGTAGTGCTCCGAGTGAGGCATTCGCTCATGCAGTTTTAATTCTGACCCTTAATTGTCGGAAGGAGCACTTACATCCCAATAAAACCTTTACGGAGAGTTTTATGCAACACACTTATATTTAAAAAACATACAGCACAAATATATTCAAGAAACTTATTGCGCCAAACTCGAAAGTTGTTCTAAGTTTTAAATCGCCAGCCACAAGCGAGCTGCAACCTGCTTGTGCACCCTGTAAACGCCTGCCGTCATGGGCCCTGGCAAAACACCCGAAGCATTTTTATCGACTTTGCAATCGAGATACTTGCTCGCCTGGAAATAGATAAAGCGCTGTAACAAATAAACAGCCAGCCAATCACCAAGTGCTGATGAGGGAACATTATGACCACGTTTGAATCGACACTGGCGCATTACAAAGAACAACTTTCCAACCATCCGATATTTGCCGAGATCCATTCACTACCGGTACTTCAACGGTTCATGGAAACCCATGTATTTGCCGTCTGGGACTTCATGTCACTGACCAAGCGTCTGCAACAGGAACTGACCTGCGTTGATCTGCCCTGGCTCCCCCCGCAAGACCCGAAAGCCGCACGGCTGATCAATGAGATTGTGCTGGGCGAAGAGTCTGATGAGCGCCTCGAACAGGGGCATTACAGCCACTTCGAGCTGTATCTGGACGCCATGCGCGAAGTAGGCGCCAGCACCCGGGCCATCGAACGCTTCGTCAGCCTGCAACGTGAAGGCATCGACTACACCAGCGCATTGCAACAGGCCGGCGCCAGCGATGCAGCCCGGCAGTTTGTCTGCCACACCCTCGACATCGCCCTCAATGCTCCGGCGCACAGCGTGGCCGCAGCGTTCCTGCATGGGCGGGAAAGCGTCATCCCGGGGATGTTCCAGCGCATCCTTGATGACTGGGGTATCACTGGCGAACAGGCACCGACTTTTCGCTACTACCTGCAACGGCATATCGAAGTGGATGCCGAAGACCACGGCCCGGCCGCCGAGCAATTGCTCGCCCGTCTGGTCCAGGACGATCCACAACGAGAGCAGCAGGTTTACCAAGCGGCCATTGCGGCGGTGCAAAGCCGTATTGCCCTGTGGGATCGCTTGCTTCTGTCGATGCGAACTCTCCAGGTCGAGGTGAGTGTATGAACGCCTCTGACTATCAGTCCTTCGCCGAGACCTGGGAGAACCGGGCAACCATCCGCACCCGGCCCAGACGCATGGTCGAAGATGATCAGCGCCTGATCTACCCGCTCAGCCGCCAGCCGCTGGTGCTGACGGCAGGTTTTCTGCGCGAATGCCCGCAGTTGCGCGACCTGGCCCTGGTGCAGAGCCTCTACAAGTTCATCAACGATGTGGTGATCTTCGAAACCGAAATCGTTGATCGCACCGCCCGCCGAATCGCCAAGGACCGCTTCGCCATCCGCTTTCCCTTCGCCTGTCGCTATGACGCGATGAGCGTGGTGGTCGACGAGGACTACCACGCCTTGGTGGCGATGGACTTCATGCAACAGACCATTGCCCTGACCGGCATCGAACCGATCAGCTTGCCCGCGGAAATCGAACTCAGCCGCGCCATCCCGGCGGCACTGGCCCTGGCGCCACCCCACCTGCGCGACGCTCTGGAACTGATCTGTGTCGGCATTGCCGAAAACACCCTGACCGACGACGTGGCCGCCTTCGCCCGCGATGACACGGTCAAGCCCTCGATCAAAGGGCTGATGGCCGATCACCTGCTCGATGAAGGCCGTCACTCGATGTTCTGGGCGCGCTTGACGCGGATCTATTGGCAAAGCGCCGAAGAGCAAGATCGCCGGTGCATCGCCGAAATCCTTCCGGTGTTTCTCGAGCAGTACCTGACCAACGAGATCCAGAAAGCCTTCGACTTCACCCTGATCGATCAGCTGCCTGTAGCTCCTTCGGTACGCCAGGCTTTGCGTGAGGAAGTGCTCGCCATGGCCTACCCGATCAATCACCAGCATCCGCTGCTGGGCAACATCCTGCGCTTTTTGCGCAGCAGCTTAATGCTCGATTCGCCTTGCGTGCAGCGCGCGCTGGCGCACTACCTGCCCGAGCCAAGGAGGGATTCATGAGACGTCTCGAAATTCTGCTGATCGGCGCCAGCCCGGCGCTGGCCCGTGTCTGCCAAGCGCTGGAACAACAGGGCCATGGTGTCTTCCAGGCCAGCAGCGCCCAGGCGTTGGCGCAGCACACAGGGCAGCCTGGGCTGGTCATCGAAGATGGCAGCCTGACGCTTGATTCAGCCGCCTGGCGCAACCTGCACGCGTGCGCGCTACTGAGTCTGCGTCTGGGTATCAGCCAACTGCCCGGTCATGACCTGCCGCGGCTCGATCTGTTGTGCTGGACTGGCAGTGCCACCACCCAACGCTTGATCGAGCGTCAGACACTGACAGCTGACCCGTCGGGCAACGGCCAGCAATTACGTGTGCAAGCAATGGACGCCCTGCAGGCGTTGATCGCCCTGCACGTCAGCCGGTTCGCCCGTAACCCTGAGCATCTGCTTGAAGCCACAACCATCACCTCAGGCCAGCATGACTGCGAGCACAGCCTGGACTGGCTGGAACAACTGGCGTTGTTTCACCGCTTCAACCAGACCACGGACCTGGCGCTGCGGGAGCAAGCCGAAGTCTCGCTGATCGAACAGCTGGAGCGCAGCCTATGTAGCCATGCGCACAAGCCAGCACTGAACCTGGATGGCCGGCGCATCAACTATCGGCAACTGCACACGCAAGCCGCCGCCATCCAGCAACAGCTGCTGCGCATGCTGCCTGCAGTTGCCGACTCGCAACACAGCAGCGTGATTGGTGTCTGCCTGGGCAAGTCGTCAGCGCTCTACGCCAGCCTGCTCGCCGTACTCGGCTGTGCCGCGGTGTACCTACCTCTGGACCCAAGCCAACCGGCGCAACGTCTGAGGCACATTCTGCGCGACGCCAGGGCCAGTGCGCTGCTGCATGATGGCCAGCTCGATGCTGATGACCCCTGTCTGCCGACGCTGAACGTGCATCAGTTGCCTATCGATCTGCAAAGTCTCCCACCGCCGCTGATGCGCCAGCGCCCGGCCATGGATGCCCCCTGCGCGGCGATCTACACTTCGGGCACCTCCGGCCAGCCCAAGGGCGTACTGCTTAGCCAGCGCAACCTCAGCCACTTCCAGGCCTGGTATGCCGCGCATGTGCAGCTCAACCAGCACAGCCGGGTGCTGCAATTCTCGACCATAGGCTTCGATGCTTCGCTGCTGGATATTCTGCCGACGTTGATTTGCGGCGCCGAGCTGGTGGTGCCCAGCGAAGACCAGCGACGTGACCCGCAGCAACTGCTGACGCTGATCCGCCAGCAAGAGGTCAGCCATGCCTTCCTGCCGCCCGCGCTGTTGAGCATCCTGCCACTCGATCAGCCTTTGGGCCTGAGCCACTTGATCACCGGTGGCGATGTCTGTGAACCAGCGGTGATCGCTCAACTGGCCGGACAGTGTCTGTTGCACAACATCTACGGGCCAACCGAAACCACGGTGCTTGCAACCACCCGGGTATTCCAGGCAGGCGATAACCCCCGCAACCTGGGGCGTCCCATCGCCAACACCCAAGTGTTGATCCTGGACCAGGACCTGCAGCCTGTCCTCGAGCAACAGCCCGGTGAGCTGTACATCGATGGCCCCGGCGTCGGCCTGGGCTATCTCAACAACCCTGCCTTGAGCGACGAGCGCTTTCTGCAGCTGACATTGGCCGACGGCACCAGCCGGCGTCTGTACCGCACCGGTGATATCGGCAAATGGACCGCTGATGGCATCGAACTGTGTGGCCGTCGCGACAATCAGGTGAAGATCCGCAGCTTTCGCGTCGAGCCCGAAGAGATCGAGCATTGTCTGCGCAACAGTGGTCTGTTCCGCCAGCTGGCAGTGGTCATCGATGATCAACGGCGAATCCTGGTCTTCGCCGCCCAACCCCAGAGCACGCCGGATGAGGTCGCCTTACGCGAATATGCCGAGCTTCATCTGCCCGACTACATGCGTCCGGCTTTCTACCAACTGCTGGCGCAGATGCCCTACACCGCCAACGGCAAAGTCGATCGCCAGGCGCTGCTGAAGCGGCCTCGGGGGCTACCACAGACCGAACAGCGCCTGCCCCCGAGTAACCCCACCGAAACTCGTCTGCGGGCCTTGTGGAGCGAGCTGCTGGGCTTGTCCGAAGCGGAAATCGCTACCGACGACAGTTTTTTCAATCTGGGTGGCCATTCCATCCTGCTGTCGCGCTTGCTGCTGGAGGTGCGCGAACAGTTCGGCTGCGGTATCCCGATCAACCGCTTTATCGAGATGCCGACCTTGCAACGCCTCGCGCAGCTGGTCAGCGGTGAAATGTCGATCAGCAGCGCTGTCGATCCCCAGGCCGAAAGCGATGTCCGTCGTGAGCTGCAACTGACCGTCCAGCCAGTAGCTCAACTGGGCGACGTGCATAAGGTGATTGTCACCGGTGCCAACAGCTTTCTCGGTGTTCACCTGGTCGAGGCCTTACTGCAATGGGGTGCCAGCGAAGTGGCTTGCCTGGTCCGGCGCAATGAACAGCAATCGGCCCATGAGCGCTTCCTTCAGGCCCTGGAAGAAAACCGGCTAAGTTCACTGGACCTGAGTCGGGTGAAGGTATTCGACGCCGACTTGCGCCTGCCGCAGCTGGGCCTGAGCGATAGCGATTACGGCTACCTCGACAACCAGTATGGTGCCCTGCTGCACAACGCGGCGCAGGTCAACCATGTGCTCGACTACCAGACTCTGGCCGCCGACAACATCGAACCGCTGTTCGAATGCCTGCGCCTGTGCGAAGGCCGGCGCAAGAAGATCTTCAACTTTATCTCGACCTTGTCGGCCTGCAGCGCCATCGACAACGACGGCCAGGTACTGGAACAAGAACCGGCACAAACGCCGCCCATCTATCTGCGCAACGGTTACAACCTGAGCAAATGGGTCGGCGAACGCATTCTCAAGCGCGCTCGCGCCGAGGGCGTATGGGTCAACCTGTACCGCCCCGGGAACATCAGCTTCAACAGCCGCACAGGCGTCTGCCAACCGCAGCGGAACCGGCTGATGTTGATGCTCAAAGGTTCGTTGCAACTGGGCCAGGTCCCGGCGCTGGAGCTGAACTTCGACCTGATGCCGGTGGATTTCCTCGCTCGTTTCATCGCCTTCCACAGCAGCCGCTACCAGGCCGGCCACGCCGTGTTCAACCTGCACAACCCCGAGCCGCTCAGCTGGTGCGACTACGTTCAGGCCTTTCGCGAGCACAGCTACCCCTTCGAGCTGGTCAGCGTGGCGCAGTGGCAACGCCAGCTGCGGCGAGTCGATCGGGACAATGCCCTGTTCGACGTACTGGGCTTTTACCTCGACGGCTTCGGCGAGGACATCGGCGATATCTCCAACATCCAGCACCGCAACGCCCGCGCCGGCGTCGAGCGCATGGGCGCCCACTACCCGGCCAAGTCGCCAGAACTACTGCAGCGCGGCTGCCAGTACCTGCGCGATATCCGCTTCATCTGACCCCTTCAACCCACGCAGGAGATCCACAGCATGCAAATACTTCAACCCGATACCTTGATCCGCAATCCACACGGCTGCCAGGTAGTTGCCAGCGTCGAGATCGCCGCGGACGCCGCCAGCGTCTGGAACATCGTCGGCAACTTTGCCGGCTTCCCGGTGTTCATCCCGGCGCTTGCCCACATCGACATGACCGGCAGCGGCGTACGCTCGGTGCGCAAAAAGCTGTTCAAGGACGGCAATGTGGTCATCGAGCAGCTCAATGCCCGCGACGAGCAGGCCATGTACATGACCTGGAGCCTGATCTACACCAGCCTGAACATCGGCAACCTGTGGGCGGCCATGCAGGTCGAGGCGGTGGATGAGCGCCGTGCCCGCGCTACCTGGACCATCCAGGCCGAACCTTACACAGGTGGTAGCGACGCCCTGCCGGGGTTTCAGGCGTTCCTTCAGGGCTTTGCCGATGACGCGCTGAACAATGTGCGCAACCTGCTGAGCTAAAGCTGTAGGCCAGAAAAGACAAAACCCCTGTCTGCAATGCAGACAGGGGTTCTGGAATTGAATCTTGACGATGACCTACTCTCACATGGGGAAACCCCACACTACCATCGGCGATGCATCGTTTCACTGCTGAGTTCGGGATGGGATCAGGTGGTTCCAATGCTCTATGGTCGTCAAGAAATTCTGTTGCCAGAAGGTCTTGTTCAGACACTCCAGCGAATTGGGTATGTGATGGTTGTGAGTCGCAAACTTTCGGTTCGTTTCGTCTTCACAACACCGCAATCTGGCCTTTCGACGCAGATTGCTTGGGTGTTATATGGTCAAGCCTCACGGGCAATTAGTATTGGTTAGCTCAACGCCTCACAGCGCTTACACACCCAACCTATCAACGTCGTAGTCCTCGACGGCCCTTCAGGGAGCTCAAGGCTCCAGTGAGATCTCATCTTGAGGCAAGTTTCCCGCTTAGATGCTTTCAGCGGTTATCTCTCCCGAACATAGCTACCCGGCAATGCCACTGGCGTGACAACCGGAACACCAGAGGTTCGTCCACTCCGGTCCTCTCGTACTAGGAGCAGCCCCTCTCAAATCTCAAACGTCCACGGCAGATAGGGACCGAACTGTCTCACGACGTTCTAAACCCAGCTCGCGTACCACTTTAAATGGCGAACAGCCATACCCTTGGGACCGGCTTCAGCCCCAGGATGTGATGAGCCGACATCGAGGTGCCAAACACCGCCGTCGATATGAACTCTTGGGCGGTATCAGCCTGTTATCCCCGGAGTACCTTTTATCCGTTGAGCGATGGCCCTTCCATACAGAACCACCGGATCACTAAGACCTACTTTCGTACCTGCTCGACGTGTCTGTCTCGCAGTCAAGCGCGCTTTTGCCTTTATACTCTACGACCGATTTCCGACCGGTCTGAGCGCACCTTCGTACTCCTCCGTTACTCTTTAGGAGGAGACCGCCCCAGTCAAACTACCCACCATACACTGTCCTCGATCCGGATAACGGACCTGAGTTAGAACCTCAAAGTTGCCAGGGTGGTATTTCAAGGATGGCTCCACGCGAACTGGCGTCCACGCTTCAAAGCCTCCCACCTATCCTACACAAGCAAATTCAAAGTCCAGTGCAAAGCTATAGTAAAGGTTCACGGGGTCTTTCCGTCTAGCCGCGGATACACTGCATCTTCACAGCGATTTCAATTTCACTGAGTCTCGGGTGGAGACAGCGCCGCCATCGTTACGCCATTCGTGCAGGTCGGAACTTACCCGACAAGGAATTTCGCTACCTTAGGACCGTTATAGTTACGGCCGCCGTTTACCGGGGCTTCGATCAAGAGCTTCGCGTTAGCTAACCCCATCAATTAACCTTCCGGCACCGGGCAGGCGTCACACCCTATACGTCCACTTTCGTGTTTGCAGAGTGCTGTGTTTTTAATAAACAGTCGCAGCGGCCTGGTATCTTCGACCGGCATGAGCTTACGGAGCAAGTCCTTCACCCTCACCGGCGCACCTTCTCCCGAAGTTACGGTGCCATTTTGCCTAGTTCCTTCACCCGAGTTCTCTCAAGCGCCTTGGTATTCTCTACCCAACCACCTGTGTCGGTTTGGGGTACGGTTCCTAGTTATCTGAAGCTTAGAAGCTTTTCTTGGAAGCATGGCATCAACCACTTCGTCGCCTAAAGGCAACTCGTCATCAGCTCTCGGCCTTAAGATCCCGGATTTACCTAAGATCTCAGCCTACCACCTTAAACTTGGACAACCAACGCCAAGCTGGCCTAGCCTTCTCCGTCCCTCCATCGCAATAACTAGAAGTACAGGAATA